>JBPOIS010000087.1:0-2824 GCA_052034295.1 Pseudomonadota bacterium | reverse complement strand
TATTTTCCTTCTAATTGTTTCTTTGCAAATTCCTTGTATTCATAGCCTGCGTGATCTGCGGCGATTGCTATTTTTTTCATTTTATTCTTATTATTTCTACAAAATTAACACTTTAAATGTGAATTGTGGATTAAATTTTAAAATCGATTTTTTAAATGAGCTTTAAAATCAAGTGTTTAAGAAAATCTCAGCAAATTACTTTTAATTGTATCATCCTAATTTACAGTATTTTAAGAGAATGTTACACAATTATTAACAGAATGTTAATTACTATGTTTAAAACTTCTGCTAAATAAAATAAAAAGTTAAAGAATTTTTGTGTAATAGAAAAAATCTTGCAAGATTATAGATTTTGTTTATCTATTTTTTTGAGGTCAAATTCTTTAGTTTATCCATAACATGTTTTTCAATATATGCATGAAATAAGAGATATTCACAATTGTTAGTAAACTTATTATTTATTTGATTATTAATCTTTTATAATATGGAAAACTTATGAATTGTACTACAACTCTTTCCGTAAAAAAATTAGAAAATAGTTTTCCCCATTATTCACAACTACAACAATAGTATTCATTTCTTTTTTTATTAAAAAGAAGAAAATATGTTAGAAAATGTTTTTCGTCAGTTTGTGGAAATTTTTCTCAGGATTTTTCTTTTTGCCATTTTAGAAATCTTAAATTTGTAAAGCTTTAAAAAAAGCAGAATAATCTAAAAACTTTAAAAAGAAAAAATTTATGAAAACCATTAATGATATCAGTTTCGCTGGAAAAAAAGCATTAGTTAGAGTAGATTTCAATGTACCTCAAGATGAAAATAAAAAAGTAACGGATAATACGAGAATAGTTGCTGCAAAACCTACGATTGATAAAATCTTAAATGATGGCGGTTCTGTAATTATCATGACGCATCTTGGTAGACCAAAAGGTAAAGTAAATCCAGAGTTTTCTCTTTCTCAAATAGTAGATGAAGTTTCTAAAGTTCTAGGTAAAGAAGTGAAATTTGCTTCTGATTGTATCGGTGAAGTTGCGGAAAAAGCAGCTGCTGATCTTCAACCAGGAGAAATTTTATTGTTAGAAAACCTTAGATTTTATAAAGAAGAAGAAGCTGTAGATGAGGAATTTGCAAGAAAATTAGCAAAATTAGGAGATGTATATGTAAATGATGCGTTTGGTACGGCTCACAGAGCACATGCTTCTACTGCTGTAATTGCTAAATTTTTTCCTTCAACTAAATTTTTCGGTTTATTGATGGCTAAAGAATTAGAAGCGATTGATAAAGTGTTAAGAAGCGGTGAAAGACCTGTTACTGCAATTTTAGGTGGTTCTAAAGTTTCTACTAAAATTACTATTATAGAAAATATTTTACCAGCAGTTGATAATTTGATTATTGGTGGTGGTATGTCTTTTACTTTTATCAAAGCTTTAGGAGGAAATATTGGTAATTCTTTATTAGAAGCAGATAAAATGGATCTTGCTTTAGAAATATTAGAAAAAGCAAAACAGCATAATGTAAAAGTATTTTTACCAGTAGATGTAGTTGTTGCTGATGATTTTAGTAATGATGCAGATAGACAAGAGGTAGATATTTATCATATTCCTGAAGGTTGGCAAGGAATGGATGCAGGATCAAAAACTAGAGAAATCTTCCATGATGTGATTATGAATTCTAGAACTATCCTTTGGAACGGACCGATTGGAGTTTTCGAAATGGAAAATTTCTCAGCTGGAACTAAAGCTTTAGGAGACAGTATAGACGAAGCAACAAAACTAGGAGCTTTCTCTTTAGTAGGTGGAGGTGATTCTGTAGCTTTTGTAAAACAAAATGGTTATGCAGACAAAGTTTCTTATGTTTCAACAGGAGGAGGTGCTATGTTAGAATCTTTAGAAGGTTTAGAACTTCCAGGAGTTGCAGCAATTAATAATTAAAAAATTTTGATTTAAACTTTATTTAGGTTTAAAGGTTTAAAAAAAATCTTCAGAAGAATTTCTGAAGATTTTTTTGTTTTATAAAAGGGAAGATTTTTTAAAGTATAAAATTTCTAAAAACTTGAAATTTTAATCAAAATAGCTGAAAATTGACTTTCAGAAATAGCTCAAAAATCGATTTTCTAGATTTTTTTGATAATATATACCAAACTTGAAAATTCGCCGTTTTTTGATGCTTTTATGTTAGAAATAGCTCCAAGAATTCCTCCAAAAATCCAAAAAAGTGGATTTTTCTTATATTTTTCACTCAAAATTGAAATATAATAAGAATCGAGTAGGAGAGGTTTTATTTTTTCTAATTTCCAATTTTCGGTGTTGAAAAATTTTTCCATTCCTTTTTTTGAGAAATGAAAAATATGACGAGGTACATCATAAGCTGCCCAAAAATCTTTATAATATTTTGCATCGTAAGAAGTACAATTGGGAACCGCAATTATTAAATGACCGTTTGATTTTAATTTGTTATAAAATAATGAGAGTATCTCAGTTTGATTTTCGATATGTTCGAAAACATGCCAAAGTGTAATCACATCTAAACTTCCATTTTCTATTTCATTTAAGTTTTCTAAAAATTTTGTTTTGGTAGTTTTTTGCTTGGCAAAATTTCTGGCAGCGTCACTTGGTTCATATCCGAAAGTTTGGACATCATTTTCTATATGTTTCAAAAATTCACCAGCACCGCAACCATAATCTAGAACTTTAGCATTTTCGAAACTTACAGAAGAAAGAATATTTCTTTTATAATTGAGATTAAAAGATTGAGCAAATTTGTAAATTTTTTCTTTTAAAGAATTAGAATCTTGGTGATGAGAAATGTAATCTTTACTCTCATAATA
>JBPOIS010000096.1:0-6762 GCA_052034295.1 Pseudomonadota bacterium | reverse complement strand
CAACTGGCCGCTGCTGCGGCAGGCGCTCAAGGACCTGGGCCGCAGCGACCTGATCGGCAACGGCAAGCAGCACCTGATTCCGACCTATCAGCCGGCTGGGACTGGCGAGGGCAGTGGCGGCTACCAGTCCGCCCGCAAAAAAAACTCCAGTGTCGGCAACGACTCGGCCAAACGCGCCCAGCGGCCCGGTGATGACCAGCGCCGCGCGCCAAAAAGCCCACCGGGCAAACCCGCCCCCGCCCGCCCGGCATCGCCCCGGCCGCCACAAAAGGGCGATGCCCTGACCCAGCACACCGGCCTGCCACCGCGGGCGCAAGGGCGGAAAAAAGCGCGGGGTTGAACTTCCAGTGGTTTAACGGCCTCTGTGCGGCCACAGGGGCTGTGTGTTTGTTGGTCAAAAAATAAGCGACGGCTGGTGTCGCACTGATTTTGCGATAAGGTGGAAAGTCAACAGTTGGTGTGATTAGCTGTTTTGCAGAACATAATTCCGTCAGATGTCAAATATGGAAGAGCCAGCTTATTACCGATACTGGGGAAAAGCCCGTCCCGGTAAAGACAATCCGGCGGTACATCACCTGCTGGTCTACCACAACCTGGATGTTGTCGCGGTCGGTGTCACTTATCTACAGCAGCATCACAGGCTACGCCGTTTTTTTTGCGAGGCACTGGATTGCTCTGATCAGGCTTTTCTGGATTGGGCGGCATTTTGTCTGAGCCTGCATGATCTGGGTAAATTCAGCGCCGCCTTTCAGTCCCAGCGCGCTGATCTGGTGCGGCGATTGCAGGGACATCCTCCCCATGCCAACAAGATTTACAGCGAACGCCATGATTCGCTGGGCTATTGGATATGGCGCAATGATGAAATGATTGAGCCAGCACTGCCGCCTGACTGGTCTGTGAGGGTGCTGACGGCCATTGATCCCTGGATCTGGGCGGTGACTGGTCATCATGGCACTCCACCCAAAACCTCCGGTGAGGTCAACGATTTTTTTCACGAGCACGATCAGGCGGCTGCCCGTGCGTACCTACAGGCAATGGTGCAATGGTGGCTTGCGGGTGAGGCGGGTCGGTTGCCCGTAGCGCCTGCCTTTAAAAGCCATGCCAAAGCACTGTCCTGGTGGTTTGCCGGGGTAGCCGTATTGGCCGACTGGCTGGGGTCAAACACCGAATTTTTCCCCTATGTGGAGCGCCCTCAGCCACTGGAGGCCTATTGGCAACAGGCACTGGCGCGCGCGTTGCCAGCCCTTGAGCAGGCGGGTGTCCTGCCCGTAAATGTCCCCAAAGGCAGGTGTTTTGCGGATTTTTTTCCCAACATTGCACAGCCGTCTCCATTGCAGTCATGGGCCATGTCGGTGGAGTTGCCCGCAGGCCCGCAGTTGTATTTGCTTGAAGACGTGACCGGCGCTGGCAAGACCGAAGCGGCCCTGATGCTTGCCTATCGATTGATGGAGGCAGGGCATGCCGAGGGGCTGTTTATTGGACTCCCCACCATGGCCACGGCCAATGCCATGTACCTGAGGATTGCGAAGGTCTATCAGTCTTTGTTTGGTGCTGAAGTGCCGTTGACACTGGCGCATGGGTTCCGGCATCTGGTGGATGCATTTGCCAGTTCTCTTCAACCGGAACATGACCCTTCACAGCTCGATGGAACTGCCACAGCACGCTGTACCGCATGGTTAGCCGACAACAACAAACGCGCACTGCTGGCTCCTGCCGGGGTTGGCACCATTGATCAAGCTCTGATGGCGGTGCTGTCCAGCAAGCATCAGTCGCTGCGCCTGCTGGGCCTGTTTGGCAAGGTACTGATCGTTGATGAAGTTCACGCCTGCGACTCCTATATGCAGAAGCTGCTGGAATGCCTGTTGGAGTTTCATGCTCAGGCGGGCGGGTCGGCAATCCTGCTGTCAGCCACCCTGCCACAGCATATGAAACAGTCGCTGCTCAAGGCCTATGCCCGTGGTCGACCAGCGACCGTTGATCCCGCCAGTCTGACCCTCCGGGAAAATGCCTATCCGCTGGCTAGTTTCTGGTCACAGCACCTGCCGCAGCCGACCGAAGTCACCCTGTCAAGTCGAGCGGAGGTGTCAAGGCGTGTGGCGGTGCACTATGAGCATGATCCTGAAAAGGTCTATGCCCATGTCATTGATGCGCTGCAACAGGGACAGTGCGTGGGCTGGATCCGCAACACCGTGGCCGATGCCATGGAGACTTATGAGACTTTGGCCGGTCGAATGAATGCTGAATACATTAGCCTGTTCCATGCCCGGTTTGCGCTGGCGGATCGCCTCGACAAGGAAACCGAAGTGCTGGCACGCTTTGGCAAACAAAGCACCGCGCAGAGCCGCGCTGGTCGTCTGGTGATTGCCACTCAGGTGGCCGAGCAATCACTGGATGTCGACTGGGATGTCCTGATCACTGATCTGGCCCCGATAGACCGCATTCTACAGCGGGCAGGGCGCCTCAAGCGCCATCTACGCGACGCCCAGGGCAATCCGCTGGAGCAAGGCCGCGATGAGCGCACACCGCCCTGTCTGTGGGTGTATGGCCCTGCGTGGAGCGATCAGCCACCGCCCAACTGGTACAGCAGCGTGCTGCAAAAAAGCGCTTCCGTCTATCCCGATCATGGCCAAATCTGGCGCACGGCGCAGGTGTTGCAAGCGGGGTATTTTGACATGCCCGCCCAGGCCCGTGCGCTGATCGAAGCGGTGTTTTCAACGGATGCCATCTGTCCGCAGGGCCTTCAAAAGCACAGCCAGAAGGCCGAAGGCGAAAACTGGGCTGCACGCAGTCAGGCCCAAATTAACCAGCTTCAGTACACCAAGGGATATGAACCCCGTACCACTGGCGTGGACTGGTGGACCGAGGCACACACGCCCTCCCGACTGGGGGAAAAAACCACCGATGTGATGCTGGCCCGCTGGGAAGGTGATCAGCTCAAGCCATGGGCCGATGGCGATTGGGCTTACAGCATGGTACGCGTGGACGCACGCAGAATCGACACTCCTACTGACACATTGCCAGATGAGCAATGTGAGGTTGAACGTGTGCGTCTGACGTTGCCTGCTGAGGGGAAGTGGTGTGTGCTGTTGCCCTTGAGACTAGGGTCAGACGGGGTATGGCATGGTCAAGCCTGGAGTGGTGCCACGGCATGGCGCAAAGAGCCAGAGCTGCTGAACTGGTGTTATGACGCTGAGCTGGGACTTCGAGTGAGTGAAACATGATTGTTTTAACAGTAAAAATCCCCCAAAACTGGGGGAACGTGAGCACGCTCACTGGCATAACAGAGCCACATGAGGTTCATCCCTTCAGAGAAGGGAACGCGGCAATTATAGGGCTGCCAATTTTTTTGACTAGCAGTTTAATTGAATAGAGCTACATGCTTGTGAAAATTATTGACACGGGTTTTGGGCAGCGGTAGAGTGTCTCCATGCCCTGTGATTGGCACAGGATGTGATCTGTTCCCGCAACGGGAGAGGAGTTGATGATGAGCGACAATTTGGCCATTCGGCGTCCTCAGGACCCGACCAAGATCAATATTAAGGAGGATTGGGAAGTCAGGTATTGGACACGAGCATTGGGCGTTGCTGCCGAACAGCTAAAGCAGGCCGTTCAGGAGGTGGGTCCACTGGTGGTTGATGTTAAGCGCCGTCTGGGTGTGCGGTAAGCATCCTGAGTGCGGGGCAGCCGTTACGGCGGCGGTCCCAGTTTTTTGGCAGGGAGCACAGGTATGACTACGTTACTAGAGCAAAAATTTATCCCCATCTACCGCCGCAGCGGCCAGCGGGACTGGATTGCACCCACTCAGTTGACTGAACCGGACATTGTGGCGCTGGCGGCCAATCGTGCGGATTTTAATGGTGCACTGGCACAGTTTCTGATTGGATTAGTGCAGTCTACCGCTCCGATACAGGATGAAGAGCAGTGGCAGGATTTTTTTGAATCGCCTCCGGATGCCGCTACGCTCTTCCAGTGGTTTGCGCCTATTGCTGACTATTTTGCCCTCGACGGCGACGGTGTACGCTTTATGCAGGATCGGGACATGGATGAGTCCGATGGAGTAGTGTGCGGGATTGATGCGTTGCTGATTGATGCCCCCGGGGCATCTTCAGTTGATAAAAATGTTGATCATTTTGTCAAACGCAATACCGTCCGCGCCATGTGCCCTGATTGCATACCCGTTGCCCTGTATACACTGCAACTCAACGCACCCGCAGGCGGTGCCGGACATCGCACCAGTTTGCGCGGTGGGGGGCCACTGACCACGCTGGTGGTGGAGTCGCCAACCGGTACCCTGTGGCGTGACCTGTGGATGAACGTGCAGCCTCTGTCTGTATTTGTGGATCAGTCCCGTTGTGGCGATGCGCGTCATACTGAGGCGTATTTTAAATTTCCATGGACATCAGCCATCAGCGCCATTCAAAAATCTGGGACGGAAACTCAGCCAGCCCAGGTGCATCCTTTGCATGTATTCTGGGCCATGCCACGCCGTATCCGACTGAATTTTTCAAAAATCCACAGTGGAGCCTGTGATATCTGTGGTCGTGCCTCAGATCGATTGATATCTGAATACGTCACCAAACCGCATGGCCTGAATTATAAAGGCCCATGGGAGTATCCATATTCACCCTATTATCAAAACAAAGAAGACTGGCTGCCGGTGCACCCACAACCGGGCGGATTTGGCTACCGCCACTGGCTGTCGTGGGTGTTTGGCCGTGATGATGACAAGGCTGGTGTCCGGCCAGCCGCCATCGTCCAGACCCATCTGGCTGACCGCTACCGAAAAAGCCTCCATGCCCAAAAACCGGCGTTATGGGTATTCGGCTATGACATGGATAAAGCCAAGCCACGTTGCTGGTATGAAACTCGCTTTCCCCTGTATGACCTGACTGGACTTGATCGTGGCACTCGTCGCCAATTGCACCATATTCTGGAGCAGCGCATTCAGGCCGCTGAACAGGTGGTATTTTATGTGCGGCAGTCCATTCGCCATGCCCTGTTTGGCGAGGGAGAAGCACGGGGTGATCTGGGTTATGTGGATCAGATGTTCTGGGAAGCCAGCAGCCCGCATTTTTTTGACCAGTTACAGGCTCTGCTGGAGCGGGCCAAAACAACCGGCCTGGATCCGCATGATGCCGAACTCAGCGCCAAACTAGGCCAAGACTGGCGGGGGGCTTTGGTTAAAACCAGTCTGGACATTTTTGATCAGCTGATCGAAACAGTGCCCATCAGTCAGCAGGAACCGCGGCGGGTCAAGGAAGCACGGGAGCAACTAACCAAAAGCCTGTATGGCAAGTCTATCAATGCCATCCTGCGCATCGCGCCCGCAAGTGCTGAGCAAAAAGCAGCCAAAGCTAAAAAAGGCCGGCAGGCTCCGGTCCAAACCGAATTGAATCTGTAGGGAGTAGATCATGAAACCGTCTGAATTTGACTCTGGCACGGCTCTTGGAAATGGCTTGTACGGCTGGTGGAAAAATCTCGATGATAACCGCGCTGATCGGGCCGAACTGCGCCGCTGTCAAACCCTCGATGAAGTGGCCCTGACCGGTGCATACCAGCGTTTTTACCGCTATCTGGATGCCTGTCACTCCCTCGAAGGGGCAAAGCGCTGGCAACTGGACCGGCTTGCGGCGATTGCTGGCCTGCTGGCGCATGTAAAAACACACACCAGCGAGCGTCTACCCATCGCCATGTCCGCCAAAAATGGCGACAAAAATACTGTGTCGGAATTGCGTTTTCGCGGATTGCTCAAAATCACCGACACGGAAGGGTTGTTTGGTGCCCTGCGGCGACTGCTGCCCCTGATTGACCACGGTACCGACATTCATCAACTGGCCAAAGATGTTTATGGCTGGAGCAGTACAAGCGGGCGCGTCCCTCGCGAATGGGCCTATGCCTATGACTGGCCCAAAAAGCCTTCCAACTAATCGCTTCAAGTACGACCAATATCCATTCAAGGAGAGTCACGATGTCCCGTTTTATTCAGCTGCATGTTCTCACCAGCTATCCGCCCTCCAACCTGAACCGCGATGATACCGGTCGCCCAAAAACCGCTGTCGTGGGTGATTGCAGCCGTCTGCGTGTGTCTTCGCAAAGCCTGAAGCGTACCTGGCGGACCTCTGACGAGTTCGAGGCTGCGCTTAAAGGCCATTTGGGTACCCGCACCAAGGAGATGGGGGTACAGGTCTACACCCAGTTGCTCAGTCGGGGTGTGTCTGAGAAAAACGCCCGCGAGTGGGCCAAATCCATTGCCGCAGTCTTTGGCAAGCTCAAATCTGACAAAAAAACCGAAAACAACGAAGACTTGCATGTGGAGCAATTGGTGCACTTCAGTCCTGAAGAGCAGCAGGCCATTGACGAGCTGGTGAAACAACTGGCCGCATCGGGTGAAAAGCCCAGTGAAGAACAGCTTAAATTGTTGCGTCAACAACACACCGCAGTGGACATTGCCATGTTTGGCCGAATGCTGGCGGCAACCCCTGCGTTCAACACCGAGGCTGCCGTTCAGGTATCCCATGCCTTTACCGTGCATCAGGCAGGCGTTGAAGATGACTACTTTAGCGCCGTCGATGATCTCAATACCGGCGAGGAAGATCGGGGCGCCGCCCATATTGGTGAGCTGGGCTTTGGTGCCGGGGTGTTTTATCTGTACGTGTGTATTGACCGTGACCTGCTGCAAAAGAATCTGGGCGGCGACACTGAGGACGCCAAAAAACTGACCAATACAGCGCTTGAGGCCCTGTTGCATGCGGTCACCAAGGT
>JBPOIS010000207.1:0-19130 GCA_052034295.1 Pseudomonadota bacterium | reverse complement strand
AGGACATTGCCCGCACGGCCCCAGGCACCCCGGTGCTGCTCCGGGTCGATCGCAACACCCGCTATGAAGCGGTGGCCCAGCTGATGGCCGAGATCAGTCAGGCCGGATTGCACCAGCTCGGCTTTGTCAGTGATCCACCCGCCACGCACTAATGCAACCTCCCTCTGAGGGCTGGGGGGATAGACAGGCAAAAACGGCTGGCAGGGCCGGGTTTTTGCGCTATGCTCTGGAGCACTGCGATCACCCACAGGATGTCCCGACCATGAAAACCCGTGCTGCCATTGCCTGGGCTGCTGGCCAGCCGCTGTCCATCCATGAGGTTGACCTGCAGGGTCCGCGCGCCGGGGAAGTGCTGGTGGAAATCAAGGCCACCGGCATCTGCCACACCGACTATTACACCTTGTCCGGTGCCGACCCGGAAGGGCGCTTTCCGGCGATTCTGGGCCACGAGGGTGCCGGGGTGGTGCTGGAGGTGGGTGAGGGGGTGAAAAGCCTGCGGCCCGGCGACCATGTGATTCCGCTGTACACGCCGGAATGTCGCCAGTGCAAGTTTTGTCTGTCGCAAAAAACCAACCTGTGCCAGGCCATCCGCACCACACAGGGGCAGGGACTGATGCCCGACGGCACCTCGCGCTTCAGTCTGGATGGCCAGCCGATTCTGCACTATATGGGCACCTCGACTTTTGCCAACCACATCGTGGTGCCGGAGATTGCCCTGGCCAAAATCCGCGAGGATGCCCCGTTTGACAAGGTGTGCTACATCGGCTGTGGCGTCACCACCGGCGTCGGTGCGGTGCTGTTCACCGCAAAAGTGGAAGCAGGGGCCAACGTGGTGGTGTTCGGGCTGGGCGGCATCGGCCTCAACGTCATTCAGGGCGCCAAAATGGTGGGTGCGGGCCGGATCATCGGTGTGGATGTCAATCCAGCCCGTGAAGCCATGGCGCGCCAATTTGGCATGACCGATTTCATCAACCCCACCGAAGTCGAAAACGTCGTCGACACCATCATCCAGATGACCGACGGCGGCGCGGACTACAGCTTTGAGTGCATCGGCAACACCACCGTCATGCGGCAGGCGCTGGAGTGCTGCCACAAGGGCTGGGGCAAGTCGATCATCATCGGCGTGGCCGAGGCCGGGGTCGAAATCAGCACCCGTCCGTTCCAGCTGGTCACCGGGCGGCACTGGCTGGGCTCGGCGTTTGGCGGTGCGCGCGGGCGTACCGACGTGCCGAAGATCGTCGATTGGTACATGGACGGCAAGCTGAACATTGATGACCTGATCACCCACCACCTGACGCTGGATGAAATCAATAAAGGCTTTGACCTGATGAAAGCCGGCGAGTCGATCCGCAGTGTGGTGGTGTACTGAGCGGAACGCCCGCATCGTGAGCCTGTATGGGCGCAAGCCACCATGAAAATTCTGGGCCTGCTGTTGGCGACCGGGTTTCTGGCGGTGTTTTTGCTGGTGGGTCTGTTGATTCTGGGGCTCGGCCTGCGCAGCTGGCAGCAGAACCAGCAGGTGCAGCACTGGGCCACCACCACGGGCGAGCTGTTGCAGCGCGAACTCGAAGCCCGACCCGGCAAAACCACCACCTACCGCCTGCAGGTGCGCTACCGCTACCGGGTGGGTGGGCAGGATTTTGAATCCAGCCGGTTTGCCTTTGGCTATGAGGGCAGCAGGGGCGACCTCGAAAACCACCAGCGCATCCTGCAAAAACTCCACCAGGGCCACCGGGTCACGGTTTATTATGACCCGCAAGATCCCCGGCAGGCCGTGCTCAGTCATGGGCTCAACCGGGGCAGTCTGGTGCTGCTGGTGTTTGGCGGGGTGTGGACCCTGTTCACGCTTGGGCTGGCCGTGCTGCTCTGGATGAGCCGGGGTGTGGATCAGGCCATCCTGCAACACCTGCAGGTTTTTTGACATCCCTGATTGTGAGGTCCTGAGGTCATGCAGTTGCTCAACAGCCACCGCTGCTTTGATGGCGAACAGCGTTTTTATCAGCTCGACTCGGCGCAGACCGGCACGCCGATGCGCTTCGGGCTGTACCTGCCGCCGCAGGCGCTGGCCGGACAGGCCTGCCGGATGGTGATGTACCTGGCCGGCCTGACCTGTACCGAAGAAACCTTCCCCATCAAGGCACATGCCCAGCAGGCCGCGGCGGCGCTGGGCCTGATCCTGCTGTCGCCGGACACCAGCCCGCGTGGCGAGGGTGTGCCCGAGGGCGACCACTGGGACATCGGCCAGGGTGCGGGCTTTTATCTGGATGCCACACAGGCGCCGTGGGCGCAGCACTTTCGCATGGAAAGCCACCTGATCCGCGAGCTGTTGCCCTTGGTGCGCGCGCAGTTTGCCGTGCAGGACGTGGCGATCATGGGCCACTCGATGGGCGGGCATGGGGCGCTGACGCTGGCGCTGCGCCATCCCGAGCAGTTCGTCAGTGTGTCGGCGATTGCGCCGATCTGTGCGCCGATGGACTGTCCGTGGGGCCAGAAGGCCTTTGCTACCTATCTGGGCGACGACCAGACCCGCTGGGCCGCCCACGATGCCAGCCGGTTGATCCGCCAGCTTGGGGCCAAAAACCACCGCCCCTTTGCGCAGATGCTGGTCGATCAGGGCGAGGCCGATGCGTTTTTGGGCGATGGTTCGGCCGAAAAACCGCGCCAGCTCCAGCCCGACGCGCTGGAGGCGGCCTGTCTGGCCGTGGGACAGCCACTGACCCTGCGCCGCCATGCGGGCTATGACCATGGGTATTATTTCATCCAGAGCGTGATCGGCGATCATCTGGCTTTCCACGCTGCAGCCCCGGCGGCCCCGGTTCAGGCTTAAAAACATCATCAGGCAGGTGCCCATGGCTGTTGTGCTGGACAAAACCCCTGTGACCCCGGCGGCGGACTGGCCGCCACAGCCGCCTGCAGCCGGGCTGCCACAACCGGGGACGGTGACCCGGCTGCAGTTCACTGGGCAGGCCGGGGAGTATTTTGGCATCTGGCTGGTCAACATCCTGCTCACTGTGGTGACGCTGGGGCTGTATGGGCCGTGGGCCAAGGTGCGCCGGTTGCGTTATTTCTATGGCCACACGGTGCTGGCCGAAGAGCGCTTCGACTACACCGGCCTCCCGCAAAAAATCCTCAAGGGCCGCCTGCTGGCACTGGGGGTGTATCTGGCCCTCACCACGCTGGGGTCGCTGAGTCCGGCGCTGGCGGGCCTGGGTGGGCTGGTCATTTATCTTCTGGTGCCGTGGCTGCTGCGCGCCACCTATCGGTTCACCGCCCGCAACAGCAAGTACCGCAACAGCCGGCTGGTGTTCCGGGGCACGCTGGTCGGGGCCGTGCGGGTGTATCTGGGCTGGAGCCTGCTGGCGCTGCTGAGCCTGGGCCTGCTGGTGCCGGTGTGGATGCAGCGCCACAAGGCCTATCAATACAACCACCTGAGCATCGGTCAGGTGCCGTTTCGGCTGCAGGTGAGTGCCGGGGATTTTTATCGGGCTGGCGGGGTGCCGCTGGGGCTGTTGCTGCTGGGCGGCCTGCTGCTGCTGGGTGGACTGGCACGGCTCCTGTGGACGCTGGCCGGTGTGTCGGGCCATGGGCCGGCACTGGTGCAGGGCTTTGATCCGGCGGGCGGCGGGTGGTTTGGTCTGGGGGTGGTGCTGGTGGCGGTCCCGCTGCTGTACCTGCTGGTGCCGCTGCTGTATCACGCGGTACGGGCGCGCTGGTTCAGGCTGGTGTGGAATGGACTCAGTGTGGGGCACAGCAGGTTTGGCTGCGACCTGCGCACGGGCCGCTATGTCTGGGTCAACCTCAGCAACTGGCTGGGCATGATGGTGAGTTTTGGACTGCTCACCCCTTGGGCACAGGTGCGGCTGGCCCGCCTGAAGGTGGAATCGGTGGGGCTGCGCTGGCAGGATGACCCGGAGGGGCTGCTGACCCAGGCCCAGCAGGACCCTTCTGCCTTTGCTGAGGAGCTCAGCGATTTGCTCGATCTGGATGTGTCGCTGTGAGCAGGGTGGCTGGAGGTGTCTGCGCATGACCACTGTCCCACCTGCTGCGGCGGTCCGGGTGCGTTTTTTTGATGGCCAGACCGCACAGGCGCACCCGGCCACCCTGTCCCCTGAGCCGGGCGGGGTGCGGGTGGACCTGCCGGATGGGCGGCATTTTCATTACCGTGCAGACCAGTTGCAGGTGATTCACGGCGTTGGCCGGGTGCAGCCGGTGATCGAGTGTCCGGCGGAGCAGCGCATTGAACTGCCCGGTGAGCCGGTGCCGGTCTGGGTCTATGACCAGCGCAAACCCTGGCAGCGCCACCTGTCCGGCTGGGAGCGCAGCCCGCTGTGGATCATGGCGGCCCTGCTGCTGCTGGCGGCACTGGCGCTGGGTACGCTGCGCTGGGGGCTGCCCTGGATGGCCGAACAGGTGGCCCGCCAATTGCCGGCCGACACGCTGCAGCAGCTGGGCGATCAGGCCGAGGCCCAGGTGGTGGACCTGACCGCAGACAGCCAGCTTTCTCCGGCCCGGCAGGCGCACATCCGCGCCCTGTATGCGCGGGCGCTGGCACCGGCGCAGGACAGCCGGCTGCTGTTCCGTCACGGCCAGTCGATCGGGGCCAATGCGCTGGCCCTACCCAATGGCCGGATCATCCTCACCGATGAACTGGTGGCGCTGGCCCGGACCGATGACCAGTTGCTCGGCGTGCTGGCCCATGAGCGTGGTCACGTGCAGCACCGTCACAGCCTGCAGCAGGCCATCAGTGGCGCAGCCCTGAGCGTGCTGGTGCTGTGGATCACCGGGGACAGCAGTTCCCTGCTGGCGGTGTTGCCAGCGGCGCTGGTGTCGAGCAGCTACAGCCGGGATATGGAGCGCGATGCCGACGCCTACGCCCTGCAGCAACTGCACCAGCAGGGCCGCAATGTGCTGGCCCTGGCCGAGATGCTCGAAGCCCTGGAGGCTGCCGAGCAGGCCAGGGCAGACGGTACGGCCGGGTCCGGCGGTGTGTTGCGCCGTACCGGGGCCAGAATCGCGGGATTGCTGCAAAGTCACCCGGTCACCACCGAGCGCATTGCGGCGATCCAGGCCTATGCCCGTCAGCACCCCAGCCGGGCCACGTCCAGTCCGGCATCCATGCCCTCAAACCAGCCGTGATGCGGGCAGCGGCAGGCTGTGGCGGTGGATCACCCGCCGCAGCACAAAGCTGGAATGCACCTGCGCCACGCCTTCAATTTTGTTGATTTTATTCAATAAAATATCCTGATAGGCGTGCAGGTCGGGCACGATCACCTTCAGTTGATAGTCGGCACTCTGGCCGGTGATCAGCAGACACTCCAGCACCTCCGGCCACTGGGCGATCGCCCGTTCGAAGCGCTCAAACCGCTCCGGCGTGTGCCGGTCCATGCCGATCTGCACCAGCGCCAGCAGTTGCAGGCCCAGCTTGCTGGCGTCCAGCAGCGCCTGATAGCCGGCGATCCAGCCCCCGGCCTCGAGTGCCTTTACCCGGCGCAGACACGGTGAAGGCGACAGGCCCACCCGCTCGGCCAGCGCCTGATTGGACAGGCGGCCATCGCGCTGCAGTTCATCGAGAATGTGCAGGTCAAATTTATCCAGCAGCATGGCGGCGGCGCATCCAGCAATAAAAATCTTATTTTAGCTGAAAAAATAAAACATCCTGCCAAAAATCATGTTTTACGGACGCAGTTTCGCAGTTTTTCACCGCCCGGCCCATTGTATCGTTTCAGGTCTGTCCCCTGTGCCGTACTGCCGCCATGAGTGATTTTTTCCAGCCCGATAAATACCGCCCCACCGCGCCGATCGACCTGCCTGACCGGCAGTGGCCGTCGCGCACGCTGACCGCAGCGCCCCGCTGGCTCAGCACTGATTTGCGCGATGGCAATCAGGCACTGTTTGAGCCGATGTCCGTGGGCACCAAGCGGCGGCTGTTTGACGAGCTGGTGCGGGTGGGGCTGCGCGAGATTGAAGTGGGGTTTCCGGCGGCCTCGCAGACCGATTTTGAGTTTGTGCGCAGCCTGATTGAGCAGGAGGCGGTGCCCGAATCGGTGACGCTGATGGTGATGTGCCAGATGCGTGAAGACCTGATCGCGCGTACGGTCGAGGCGGTGCGCGGGGCCCGCCGGGTGATTGTGCACCTGTACAACGCCACGGCGCCGGTGTGGCGGCAGACGGTATTCGGGCTGGAGGTGGCCGGGGTGATGGCGCTGATCGCACACCATGTCGGGTTTTTGAAGGGGTTGACCGATGCACAGCCCGACACCGAATGGGTGCTGCAGTATTCGCCGGAGACCTTCAATGCCACCGAGCTGCCGGTGGCGCTGCAGGCCTGCCAGACCGCGCTGGCCGCGTGGGGCGTCAGTGCGGCGCGTCCGGTGATCATCAACCTGCCGACCACGGTGGAAAACGCCACGCCCAATGTGTTTGCCGATCAGGTCGAGTGGATGCACCGCCACCTGCAGCCGCGTGCACACATCACGCTGTCGGTGCACACCCACAACGACCGGGGCACCGGCATTGCCGCCGCCGAACTGGCCCAGCTGGCCGGGGCAGAGCGGGTCGAGGGCTGTCTGTTTGGCAATGGCGAGCGCAGTGGCAACGTCGATCTGGTGACCCTGGCGCTCAACCTGCACACGCAGGGGATGGATTGCGGGCTGGATTTTTCCCGCATCGACCGTACCGCACAGGTGGTCAGTCAGTGCACCGGGCTGCCGATCCACCCGCGCCATCCGTATGTGGGCGAGCTGGTGCACACGGCCTTCAGCGGCTCGCATCAGGATGCCATCCGCAAGGGTTTTGCCGCCCAGCAGCCCGGCCAGCCGTGGCAGGTGCCGTATTTGCCGATTGATCCGGCGGACATTGGCCGCAGCTATCAGGATGTGATCCGGGTGAACAGCCAGTCCGGCAAGGGTGGCATGGCGTTTTTGCTGGAGCAGCACTGTGGCCTGCGCCTGCCCCGCCGCCTGCTGCTGGCCTTTGCCCGGATCGTCCAGCAGCACCTCGACGACAGCGGGCAGGAAATCAGCGCCGCCGGGCTGTGGGCGCTGTTTGGCCAGCACTATGTGAATCAGGGCGGCTATGCCGGGCACCAGAGCCAGCAGCAGGCAGGGGCCGTACAGGTCCGGGTCCGCGTGGCCGGGTGCACCCGGACCGGACAGGGCAATGGCATTCTCTCCGCTGTGGCGGATGCGCTGGGGGTGGCCGGGCAGGTGGTGTATTTTGAGGAAAAAAACCTCGGCACCGGCACGCAGGCCCAGGCCTTTGCACTGATTGAGTGGCAGGATGGCAACGGTCGCAGCCAGTTTGGGGCCGGTCTGGCCACCGACAGCACCACGGCGGCGGTGCAGGCGCTGGTGGGGGCGGTGTGTGGCCAGGGGGGATGAAAATCGTCCCGGTGCAGCCGGGTTTTTTACCCGTGCCGGGGTGGGCTTTTGTTAGACTAGGGACTCTTTCGTGTTTTGCTTTTTTGCCCTGTCGAGCCTGCCATGACTGCACCGCGTTTTTTGATTGCCCCCTCGATTCTGTCTGCGGATTTTGCCCGGCTGGGTGAGGAGGTGGACCGGGTGCTGGCCGCCGGGGCCGATGTGGTGCACTTCGATGTGATGGACAACCACTATGTGCCCAACCTGACCATCGGCCCGATGGTGTGCAAGGCGCTGCGCAAATACGGCATCACCGCGCCGATTGACGTGCACCTGATGGTGCGTCCGGTGGACCGGCTGATTGGCGATTTTCTCGACGCCGGGGCCAGCATCATCACCTTTCACCCCGAAGCCTCGGACCATTTGGACCGTTCGCTGCAGATGATCCGGGATGGCGGCGCGCAGTGTGGGCTGGTGTTCAACCCGGCCACGCCGCTGCATTACCTCGACCACACCATCCAGCTGGTCGACCAGATCCTGCTGATGAGCGTGAATCCGGGCTTTGGCGGCCAGAAGTTCATCCCGCAGACGCTCGACAAACTGCGCAAGGCGCGCGCGCTGATTGAGGATGCCAACCGCCCGATCACGCTGGAAATCGACGGCGGCGTCACCCCGGACAACATCCGTGAAATCGCCGAGGCCGGGGCCACCATGTTCGTGGCCGGTTCAGCCATCTTTGGCCAGCCGGACTATCACGCGGTGATCGGGCAGATGCGCGCCGAGCTGGCCAGGGTCGGCAGCTGGGAGGCCTGAGCATGAGCACACGCCCCGATCCAGACGCCCCACAACCGGTACAGGCCGCCCCCGAACAGCCGGCCCCGGTGCTGGTGCCCAACGGCATCAGCCTGGGCCTGCTGCTGGCCGCCGTCGCCCTCAGTCTGGGCAGCTTCATCCCGCAGCCGCCGGAAAACCGTGGACTGGGCCTGATGGCACTGGTGTTCGGGCTGCATGTGCTGGCGATTCCGCTGGCCGCCATCGGCTATGCGCAGGTGATGAACCGGCTGACCGGGGACAACATCCACTGGCGCAACGCCGCCACGCTGGGCCTGCTGCTGTCCTGCGTGTGGATGCTGTGGAAAATGGGCACCGGGGTGTAGCACCGAAAACAGCCGCTCAGAAGCGGGTGGCGATCCATACAAACCAGTATGCTCCGATCAGGGCCGTCATCGGGAACCAGAGCGCCAGCAGAATGGTAGCAGTTGCGGCGCTCAGCGACAGTCTTTTTAGGATCTTGTGACGCGCCCAATAGGGCCAGATCGCCCACCCGAATCCCAGCCAGATGGACAGCGGCAGCAGCCAGTCTAAAGGATGACTGGACTGGGCTGGAGCGCCCAAACGTGCATAATCCCACAGCACCAGCAGAACCACCGCCAGGGAGGCCAGAGCAACTCCGGCCATGCGTTTCCAGGGTAAGGTCCTGAGTCGGAAGATGATGGGATGGCGTCGAGTCATGGCGGTGATTTTTCAAATAATCCAGACAGGTGGCAGGGGTTGAATTACATGCAGTGGCTGGAATGTATCCGGCTTTCCTGCTATATGCTGTGGACCTTAAGTAAAGCTTATTGTTGGGGTCATGAAGCATTTTCGCTTTTCAATCATTTTTACCATCGTCTGTCTGGCGCTGGCGGGATACTGGGGACTGACCCACGGTCCGCAGGCCGGGGTGGCAGCCATGCTCAAGGCGCTGATGATCTGTGGCGTGCTGGCGGTGATGGAGGTGTCGCTGTCGTTTGACAACGCCGTGGTGAATGCCTCGGTGCTGCGCAACTGGGATGAATTCTGGAAAAAAATGTTCCTGGGCATCGGCATCATCATTGCCGTGTTCGGCATGCGGCTGATTTTCCCGCTGCTGATCGTCGGGGTGACGGCGGACATGAGCATGGTCGAGGTGGCGCGGCTGGCGCTGAACAATCCGGCGGAATATTCCCAGAAGCTGATGGCGCATCATGCGGAGATTTCTGCCTTTGGCGGCATGTTCCTGATGCTGGTGTTCCTGAACTTTTTCTTTGATGACAGCAAGGACGAGCACTGGTTCCAGTGGCTGGAGCACCGCATGGCCGGACTGGGACAGGTGAATGCCATTTCCATCTTCATCAGCCTGTGCATCCTGCTGGCCGGGGTGCACTGGGTGCATGACGATGCGGCTACGGGCGTCACCCAGATGGCCGTGCTGATGGCGGGCATCTGGGGCATCGTGGTGTACATGGGCGTCAATGTGCTCGGCCACCTGCTCGAAGGCGGCGACGACTTGGCAGACGGCGAAGACACCCCGGTCACCTCGCCAAACTCCGGCAAGATCGTCAAGGCGGGCATCGGCGGCTTCCTGTACCTGGAAGTGCTGGATGCCTCGTTCAGCTTTGATGGCGTGATCGGCGCGTTTGCCATCACCCAGGATGTGGTCATCATCATGCTGGGGCTGGCGATTGGCGCGATGTTTGTGCGTTCGCTGACCGTGTATCTGGTCGAAAAGGGCACCCTGGATGCCTACCAGTATCTGGAACATGGGGCGCACTATGCCATCGGGGCACTGGCCTTCATCATGGTGCTGGCGATGGTGCACATCGAAGTGCCCGAAGTGGTCACCGGCCTGATCGGTGTGGCGTTCATCGCCTGGTCGGTGTGGGCCTCGGTGCAGGCGCGCCGGATCGAACAGGCGCATTCCTGAAAAAATCCTGAAAAAAAGCAGTTGCGTGACAATTTGTTGCGTTTCGTTGCGGGGGGCGCGCCGATTGACCTAGAGTCAACGGGCCCCCAGTTCAACATCCCAAGGAGAAATACATGGCCATCAGCCTGCAAAAAGGCGGCAACGTCAACCTCAGCAAGGAAGCCCCCACCATGACCCGCGTCAAGGTCGGCCTGGGCTGGAACCCGCGTGCCACCGATGGACAGGACTTTGACCTGGATGGCGTCGCCTTCATGCTGGCCACGACCGGCAAGGTGCGCTCTGACGCCGACTTCATTTTTTATAATCAAAAAACCTCATCCTGTGGTGCCGTCAAGCACAGCGGCGACAACCGTACCGGACAGGGCGAAGGCGACGATGAAACCCTGGACATCAGCCTGACCTCGGTGCCCGCCGACGTGGACCGCGTGGTGTTTGGGGCCACCATCCATGAAGGCCAGGCGCGCCGGCAGAATTTTGGCCAGGTGTCCAATGCCTACATCCGTGTGGTCAATGCCGACAGCAATCAGGAAATCGCCCGCTATGATCTGTCCGAGGACAGCAGCACCGAGGCGGCGATGATCTTTGGTGAGCTGTACCGTCACAACGGCGAGTGGAAATTCCGCGCCGTCGGGCAGGGCTTCAATGGCGGACTGGGCCCACTGGCCGCCAGCTATGGCGTGAGCGTATAACCCTCCGGTCTGGCCGGCACCCGCTTTGTGCGGGTGTTTTTTTGAGGAAAAACCAGCATGACCACTTTTACTTCGGTCGGGGGCACCGACCCGTTTCTGCATGTGTCGATGCGCCGTGGCGACCGGATCTATTGCGAATCCAACGCCATGGTGATGATGGAAGACACCCTGGAGCTCAAGGGCAAGCTGCAGGGCGGCTTCCTGCAGGCACTGGCGCGGACCTTTGCCAACGATGAATCGCTGTTCCAGCAGCACATCGAGGCGGTGCACGGTGACGGTGATTGCCTGCTGTCGCCGAATCTCGATGGTGACATCCAGATTCTCGACGTGGGGGCCCGCCAGTATATGCTGTCGGATGGCGCGTTTGTGGCTGCCACCAGCGGGGTGGACGTGCGCGCCCGCATGAACACCGGCATCGGCAATGCGCTGTTTGGCGGCACCGGGGGCTTTCTGGTGATGGCCACCAGCGGACAGGGCCAACTGGTGGTGTCCGGGTTTGGCTCGCTGTTTGAGCTGGATGTGGTCCCCGGCAAGGACACCATCATCGACAACGGGCATGTGGTGTGCTGGGACAGCACCCTGCAGTACGAACTGTCCACCAGCACCCAGCGTAGCGGCGGCCTGCTGGGCAGTCTGGTCAACAGCGTCACCGGCGGCGAAGGGCTGGTGCTGCGCTTCCGGGGGGCAGGCAAAGTGGTGGTGTGCTCGCGCAACCGTGCCAATTACCTGACCTGGCTGACCAGCAAGCTGGGCGGTGGCCGCAGCAGCAGCAGCGGCAACAGTTTTTTTGAATAACATCCATCAACAGGAGTGGGTTTTTATGGCAGTCAATCTCGAAAAGGGCCAGAAGATTTCCCTGCAGAAGCAGGACGGCAGCAGCCTGGCACAGGTGCGCATGGGGCTGGGCTGGGATGTGGCCGGCAAGGGCAAAAGCGGCGGTGGTTTTCTGGGCGGGCTGTTTGGCGGTGGCGGCAGTGCACCGTCGATTGACCTGGACGCGTCCTGCGTGATGTTCAGCGACCAGAACCAGCCGGTGGATGTGGTGTATTTTGGCCAGCTGCGCAGCAAGGATGGCAGCATCCAGCACAGCGGCGACAACCTGACCGGTGCCGGTGAGGGCGACGACGAGGTGATTTCGGTCAACCTGTCCACTGTGCCCGCGCAGGTGAAATCGCTGGTGTTCACCGTCAACAGCTTCCGCGGCCAGACCTTTGAGACCGTGCGCAATGCGTTTTGCCGCCTCAGTGACGCCAGCAACGGCAGCGAAGTGGCCCGCTACAACCTGTCCAGTCAGGGCAGCCACACCGCGCTGATCGTCGCCAAGCTGTATCGCCACAATGGTGCCTGGAAAATGCACGCCATCGGCGAAGTGGCGCAGGGCCGCACCTTCAACGAAATCATCCCGCAGATCGTGCCGCACCTGTAACCCTTGCTGCTGCAGGGTTCGAAGCCGTCCCACCGGGCGGCTTTGTGGTTTTTATATAAAAAAAACAGCAATCAATAGGTTTTTTTATCGGTTCATTGTCTAAAAAAACCTGCCTAAGCTGGGCGCATCTCGCTTGGCATGACAGGACATGACCATGAACAAAACCGCAGTGGCCAGCGTGGCCCTCTTCAGCGTACTGGCTTCCGGACTGGCGCAGGCCGTGGAATTCCTCAACGTGTCGTACGACCCGACCCGTGAGCTGTATCAGGATTTCAACAAGGACTTCGGGGCGTACTGGAAAAGCAAGACCGGACAGGACGTGACCTTCAAGCAGTCGCACGGCGGCAGCGGCAAGCAGGCTCGTGCGGTGATCGACGGGCTGGAAGCCGATGTGATGACGCTGGCCCTCGGCGGCGACATCGACCAGCTGGCCAAGGCCGGACTGGTGGCGCGCAACTGGAGCACCCGCCTGCCGGACAACGCCGCACCGTACACCTCGACCATCGTGTTTCTGGTGCGCAAGGGCAATCCCAAACAGATCCGTGACTGGAACGACCTGATCAAGCCCGGTGTGGCGGTGATCACCCCGAACCCCAAGACCGGCGGCGGTGCACGCTGGAACTATCTGGCCGCCTGGGGCTATGCCAAGGGCCTGCCCGGTGGCAGCAACGCCACGGCCCGTGAGTTTGTGAAAAAACTCTATGCCAACGTCAAGGTGCTCGACAGCGGCGCGCGCGGCTCCCTGACCACCTTTGCCGAGCGCGGCATTGGTGATGTGCTGATCGCCTGGGAAAACGAGGCCTACCTGGCCACCCGTGAGCTGGACAAGGGTGCCTTTGAAGTGGTGGTGCCGTCGCGGACCATTCTGGCTGAGCCTTCCGTGGCGCTGGTGGACCGCAATGTGGACAAACACGGCACCCGCACCCTGGCCACTGCCTACCTGAATTACCTGTACAGCCCGCGCGGCCAGCAGATCGCCGCGCAGAACTATTACCGCCCGCGCAATGCGCAGATTGCCGCACAGTACGCCAGCCAGTTTTTGCCGGTGAAAACCTTCACCATCAAGGATGTGGCCGGGGGCTGGAGCAGCGCCCAGAACACCCATTTCGACAATGGCGGGATCTTTGACCAGATTCAGGCCGAGCTGGCAAAAGGCCGCTGAGGCCGCGGCCGGATCGGAGGGGGAGACATGGCCAAAAAAAATGCCCTGCCGGGGTTTGGGTTGTCGCTGGGGGTGTCGGTGACGCTGCTGACGGCGCTGGTGCTGTTGCCGCTGGCGGCGTTGTTGCTGAAATCCCTGCACCTGAGCGCGGCCGAATGGCAGGCGTTGCTGCAGTCCGAGCGGCTGCAGCAGGCGCTGTGGGTGAGTTTCAGCACGGCCGCAGCAGCCGGGGTGCTCAGTGTACTGATCGGCGGCCTGCTGGCGTGGGTGCTGGTGCGCTATCCCTTTCCGGGGCGGCGCGGGGTGGATGCGCTGATTGACCTGCCGTTTGCACTGCCGACCGCCGTGGCGGGGATTGCCCTGACTGCGCTGTACAGCAAAGACGGCTGGGTGGGCCGCTGGCTGGAGCCGCTGGGCCTGCAGGTGGCCTACACCACCACCGGGATCACCCTGGCACTGCTGTTCATTGGCCTGCCGTTTGTGGTGCGCACCGTGCAGCCCGTGCTCGGGGCGGTGGAGGCCGAGCTGGAGCAGGCGGCGGCCACACTGGGGGCCAGTCGCACCCAGACCGTGTGGCGGGTGATTTTTCCGCTGGTGGCCCCGGCGCTGCTGACCGGGTTTGCCCTGGCGTTTGCACGCGGCATCGGGGAATACGGCTCGGTGATTTTCATCGCCGGCAACATGCCATACCAGACCGAAATCGCCCCGCTGCTGATCGTCTCCAGTCTGGAAGAATACAACTACGCTGCCGCCACGGCGATTGCGGTGATCATGCTGGCGGTGTCATTTGTGCTGCTGCTGACCATCAATGTGCTGCAGCGGCGGCTGTTGCAGGCCCAGCGCGGGCAGGAGGTGTGAACATGGACCCGATCAGGACTGCAGGGCCTTCGGACGCACTGACGCTGCCGGAGCCAGCCAGTGGCTATTCTCCGGCGGCCATCCGCCAGGAACCCACCGCGGCGATCACCGAGTCACCATGGGTGCGCCGCAGCCTGCTGGGGCTGGCGTTGCTGCTGTTTGCGGCCCTGTTGCTGCTGCCGCTGGTGCTGGTGTTTGTGGAAGCGTTCCGACAGGGCCTGTCGGTGTACGGACAGGCCTTGATTGACCCGGACACCCGTTCGGCGATCCGCCTGAGCCTGACGGCTGCGGCGGTGGCGGTACCGGTCAATGTGCTGTTTGGGCTGGCCACGGCCTGGGCGGTGACGCGGTTTCGCTTTGCAGGCCGGTCGCTGCTGCTGACTGTGGTGGACCTGCCGTTTTCGGTGTCGCCGGTGATTGCCGGACTGATGCTGGTGCTGCTGTTTGGGGCACAGGGCTGGTGGGGCGAATGGCTGTCGGCGCATGACGTCAAAATCCTTTATGCCCTGCCGTCCATCATTCTGGCCACGGTGTTCATCACCCTGCCGTTTGTGGCCCGCGAGCTGATCGCCCACATGGACACCCAGGGGCGTGACAGCGAAGAAGCCGCCCTGACCCTCGGTGCCAGTGGCTGGCAGATGTTCTGGCGGGTCACGCTGCCGTCGATCCGCTGGACGCTGCTGACCGGCATTCTGCTCTGCAATGCGCGTGCACTGGGTGAATTCGGGGCGGTGTCGGTGGTGTCGGGGCACATCCGCGGCCAGACCAACACCCTGCCGCTGCATGTCGAAGTGCTCTACAACGACTACCAGTTCAGCGCGGCGTTTGCGGTGGCCTCCCTGCTGGCGCTGACAGCAGTGCTGACGCTGGGGCTGAAGACCTGGATCGGCCTGCGCCATGGCCACAGTGGCCACTGAGTTTTTAAAAAGGACCCAAGACCATGCAACTGCGCATCGAAAAACTGATCAAGCAATACGGCCTGCAACCGGCCATCCATGAGGTGGACCTGGACATCGCTTCCGGAGAGCTGGTGGCCCTGCTTGGGCCCTCCGGCTGCGGCAAGACCACCCTGCTGCGCACGCTGGCCGGGCTGGAAACCCTGACCTCGGGCCGGATCTGGTTTGGCCAGACCGAAGCCAGCCAGCTCAGCGTGCAGGCACGGCGGGTCGGCTTTGTATTCCAGCATTACGCGCTGTTCCGGCACCTGTCGGTGTTTGACAATGTGGCCTTTGGCCTGACCCTGCCCAAGCGTCTCGAGCGCCTGAGCCGGGATGCCATCGGGCAAAAAGTCCAGGCCCTGCTGGCGCGGGTGCAGCTCAGCGAACTGGCCCAGCGCAAGCCCGATCAGCTCTCGGGTGGGCAGCGGCAGCGGGTGGCACTGGCGCGGGCACTGGCCATCAATCCGCAGGTGCTGCTGCTGGATGAACCCTTTGGGGCGCTGGATGCCCAGGTGCGGCGCGGCCTGCGCCAATGGCTGCGCCAGTTGCATGATGAGCTGCAACTGACCACCGTGATGGTCACCCACGATCAGGAAGAGGCGCTGGAGCTGGCCGACCGGGTGGTGGTGATGAACCGGGGGCGCATTGAGCAGGTTGGCACCCCGCAACAGGTCTATGATGCGCCGGCTTCGGTGTTTGTGATGGATTTTCTGGGGCAGGCCAGCCGCCTGTCCACGGCGCAGGTGTCACGGGCGCTGGGGGGGCCGCTGGCGCAGGCTGCCAGCCGGGTGGTGTATGTGCGCCCGGATGAGGTGCAGCTCGTGCTGCAGGATGAACCGGGGGCACTGCCGGTGCAGGTGGTGCGGCTGGGCTGGCATGCCGGACGCACGCTGGTGACCACTCAGGATGCAGAGGGCCACCTGCTGGAGGTCAGCCTGAATGCAGCCGAGGCGACCGCCCTGCAACTGCGGGCCGGCCAGCCGGTGTTTTTGCGGCCACAGCGGCTGCATGGGTTTGACGCCCAGACGGGCCTGCGGGTCAGTCTGTCGACCCGGCCCACCCTGGGGGCTGTGGCCTGATGGGCGAGGCCCGCTGAACCCGCTGGACAGGGCAGGGGAATTGCGGAATCATGAGGGGGCAGCCCCACCCCGGCAGGGGTGACTGGCCGCCACCCTCGCCCAACGCCGCGACTGCCCGCAGGGAGCCCACACACCATGAGCTATCTTGACCGTCAACAGAGCCCACGCCTGCAACTGGAGCCCAGCGAAGCCCATGTGGTGCATGCGGCCTCACGCATTTATGCCGCTTATCTTGCTGCCGGACAGGTGCCCCCCGGCGAGGAAGCCGCCTACATCCAGAAATCCGTGGAGGAAGCCGCCCATCTGGCCCGGCTGGTCGATCAATGGGTGGTCAGCGACAGCGAACTGGGCTGAAAAGACAAAGGGCACCGAAGTGCCCTGGGTTAAAAAAAGCCACAGCAATGAACAGCCTTGTGATCGTCAGCGTTCACATGGACTGCCGTGGCCGACCGTCTCGCCAGCCCCTTGCGGCGCCAGCGATGCGGGAGGTACAAGCCTTTTAGAAAAAGATTTTGACCAGCCCCACCACAGGGCACGGGCTTTGATCTTCTCAGGCGCAATCAAGCCGCTAAAATCACCCACCACCACAGCGCCAGCTCTGGGCTGATGCTTTAAGACCATCAAAAAAAACCGGAAAACGAGCTGCAAAAAGGCTGCCGGAGCAGCCTTTTTGGTGCGGAACCGCCTTACCAGCTCAGCGCCCCGCCGACCTGGTAGTCGGTGACGCGGGTTTCGAAGAAGTTCTTTTCCTTGCGCAGGTCCATCATCTCGCTCATCCACGCAAACGGGTTGGACACGCCCGCAAACTGCTCCGGCAGACCGAGCTGGGTCAGGCGACGGTTGGCGATGAATTTCAGGTACTCTTCCATCATCGCCGCGTTCATGCCCAGCACCCCACGCGGCATGGTGTCGCGGGCGTATTCGATTTCCAGGGTCATGCCCTCGAGAATCATCTGGGTGACCTCGGTGCGGAACTCTGGCGTCCACAGGTGCGGGTTTTCGATCTTGATCTGGTTGATCATGTCGATGCCAAAATTCAGGTGCATCGATTCATCACGCAGGATGTACTGGAACTGCTCGGCCACGCCGGTCATCTTGTTGCGGCGGCCCATCGACAGGATCTGGGTGAAGCCGCAGTAAAAGAAAATCCCTTCCAGCACGCAATAAAACGCAATCAGGTTGCGCAGCAGGCGCTGGTCGTTTTCAAAGGTGCCAGTCCTGAAGGTCGGGTCAGACAGACTCTGGGTGTATTTGAGCCCCCACGCCGCCTTGCGCGCCACACTGGGCACTTCGCGGTACATGTTGAACACTTCGCCCTCATCCAGGCCCAGCGACTGGATGCAGTACTGGTAGGCATGGGTGTGGATGGCTTCCTCGAAGGCCTGACGCAGCAGGTACTGGCGGCATTCGGGGTTGGTGATGTGGCGGTACACGGCCAGCACCAGATTGTTGGCGACCAGACTGTCGGCAGTGGAAAAAAAGCCCAGCGAACGCATCACGATCACGCGCTCGTCCTGGGTCAGCCCTTCGGGGGACTTCCACAGTGCGATGTCGGCGGTCATGTTGATTTCCTGCGGCATCCAGTGGTTGGCACAGCCGTCGAGGTATTTTTGCCAGGCCCATTCGTATTTGAACGGCACCAGCTGGTTCAGGTCGGCGCGGCAGTTGATCATCGCCTTGTCATCAACGGTGACACGACCAGCACCCATTTCCAGCTCTTCGAGGCCGGGGGCCACGTCCAGATGCGCCACGGCCTGCTCGGCGGCAGCCAGTGCACTGCCGGCCGGGGCGGGCGGATTCAGGGCTGGGGCGTTGCCGACAGCAGCACGGTGTACTGCTGGCGCTGGCGCTGCACCAGCCGCAGCTTGTGGTGCTTGAGCTGGTGCAGCCGGCGCAGGTTTTGTCGCAGTGGCGCTGCTTTCTTCATCGTTGAAATCATCCCAGTTCAGTATGGACATGGCAGGGCTCTCCCTTAAAAACAATTCAGTTCAATGCGTTCCGGGCCAGCATTCTGGCCTGTTCCAGGGTCAGTGAATCAGGACCGGGATGCACCACCACACGGACGGCTCCGGCACTGAGGCCCAGTTCCTGAAACAGCCGGGTTTCGACTTCACACAGTCCCCCTTCGTGGAGGGCGCAGGGTTCAATCACCAGCACAAAGCCCAGCATCCGGCGGTGCAGTGATTTCACCAGCGGGGTGAGGGTCCGGCTGGCCAGCGAAAACTCACCGACCAGCAACCGCTCGGTGCTGAAGGGCGCGCGGGCACTGGTGCGCACAGGCTTGGCGGCACTCAGTTCCATCAGTTCAAAATGGTTTTGACCAATGCGCAACCAGTAGGCGCTGAAGTTCAGCCACCTCAACAGGCCCACCCATGCCGCGCCTCTGGCGGGGCGACGGGCATCGGGCCCGGCCAGCCCACGGGTTACTGGCATGCCTCACAGTCCGGGTTGTCGATGGAGCAGGCCATCGGCACCGGCGCAGCAGATTCAAACCCTGCATCAGCAGTCGCCACGGGTGCCACTGGCGCAGCCACCACCGATTCCGCCACTGGGGCGGCACTGACCTTGTTCAGCGTGCCGGTGTTGATGGTGGATTTTTCAGTGGCGGTGGCCGCCAGTGCACGCAGGTAGTAGGTGGTCTTCAGGCCACGCAGCCACGCCATCTTGTAAGTGATGTCGAGTTTTTTGCCCGAAGCCCCGGCGATGTACAGGTTCAGCGACTGCGCCTGATCGATCCACTTCTGGCGGCGGCTGGCGGCATCGACCAGCCAGCGTGGCTCGACTTCAAAGGCGGTGGCATAGATGGCCTTCAGGTCGTCGGGAATGCGGCTGATCTGCTGCACCGAACCGTCGTAGTGCTTGAGGTCATTGACCATCACCACGTCCCACAGGCCA
>JBPOIS010000196.1:0-6946 GCA_052034295.1 Pseudomonadota bacterium | reverse complement strand
CCTTCGGCAGGACAGATCCGCCTGGATGGCGTGCCGATTGAGGATCTGACCCTGGAGAGCCTGCGCCGTCAGGTGGCCACGGTGAGCCAGCAGGTGATCCTGTTTGACGACACGGTGCGCAACAACATCGCCTACGGTTCCCTGTCTGGGGCCAGTCAGGCCGAGGTCGAGGCTGCAGCCCGCGCGGCCTATGCGCATGACTTTATTCTGCAGTTGCCGCAGGGCTACGACACCGTGCTGGGGGCCAATGGCCTGATGCTGTCCGGGGGGCAGCGCCAGCGGCTGGCGATTGCCCGTGCCCTGCTCAAACAGGCCCCGATCCTGATTCTCGATGAGGCCACCAGTGCGCTGGACAACGAGTCCGAGCATTTCATCCAGCAGGCCCTGGCAGAGGCCATGCAGCACCGCACCACGCTGGTGATTGCCCACCGGCTGTCCACCATCGAACAGGCGGACTGGATCGTGGTGATGGACCGGGGCCGCATCGTCGAGCAGGGCACCCACCTGCAATTGCTGGCGCAGGGCGGCCTGTACGCCCAGCTGCACAGCCGCCAGTTCAGTGACTGACGGCAGGGGGGCAGGGTGAGCAACCGGCTGGCACGGGTTTTTCCGCAGGCCTGGCAGCGTCAGGCGGGCTGGCTGTGGCTGCTGTGGCCGTTGTCGTGCCTGTATGGGGCGGTGGTGGCGCTGCGCCGGGGCCTGTACCGGCAGGGGCTGCTGCCCAGCTGGCGTGCGCCGGTGCCGGTGCTGGTGATTGGCAACATCAGCGTGGGTGGCAGTGGCAAAACCCCGCTGATCCTGACCCTGGTGCAGCAGTTGCAGCGGCAGGGGGTGGCGGTGGGCGTGATCAGTCGCGGCTATGGCGGACAGGGACCATTTCCGCTGTGGGTGGGACCGGACACGCCGGTGCAGCAGTGCGGGGATGAGCCGCGCCTGATCGTGGACAGCACGGGCGTGCCGATGGCGGTGGGGGGGGATCGCCGTGCGGCCATTGAGCGGCTGTTGCAGCAGGCCCCGCAGACCCGGCTGATCCTCAGTGATGATGGGCTGCAGCACTGGGCGCTGCAACGCGATCTGGAATGGGTGGTGGTGGATGTGGCACGCGGCCTGGGCAATGGCCAGCTGTTGCCCACGGGATTTTTGCGGGAGCCGGTGTCGCGCCTGCAGCAGGCCACGGTGATCGCGCATGGAACCGGGACGCTGCTGGCCGATACCCCGCTGCGCATGGGGCTGCGGGTGCTGCCGCTGCAGCCGATTCAGCCCGGCCAGACCGGGGCCCCGCCCAGACCGGGGCAGACCGTGCAGGCGGTGGCGGGCATTGCCCACCCGCAGCGGTTTTTTGCCACGGTGCAGACGCTGGGCTACGTGCCGGTGGGCCATGCCTTTGCGGACCACCATGCCTACCGGCCTGAAGAGCTGGCCGGGCTGGCACCGTTGCTGACCACCGGCAAGGATGCGGTCAAGTTGCGGCCTCTGGGGGTGTCCGGCTGGGTGGTGCCGGTGCAGGCCGCGCTGTCCAGGGCCTGCTGGCAGGTGCTGGCACAGCAGCTGGCGGCGCAGGGGATTGAATTTCAGCCCGATCGGGTCAGTGCAGAAGCGGTGTGGGAGACAGGGTGATGACGCAGAAACATGTGGTGATTCCAGCGCGTTATGGCAGCAGTCGCCTGCCTGGCAAGCCGCTGCTGGACCTGCACGGCCAGCCGCTGATTGTGCGCGTGGTGCAGCAGGCGCGGCAGATTGCCGGGGTGGATGACCTGTGCGTGGCCACCGATGATGAACGCATTGCCGCAGTGTGTCGGGAGGTCGGGGCCGAGGTGGTGATGACCGCTGCTGCGCACCCGTCCGGCACCGACCGGCTGGCGGAAGTGGCCCGCCTGCGCGGCTGGCATCCTGAGGATGTGGTGATCAATGTGCAGGGCGATGAGCCGCTGGTGCCTGCGGCGCTGATTGAGCAGGTCACGGCGCTGTTGCTGGCGCAGCCGGACTGTGCCATGGCCACGCTGTGTGAGCCGATCCACGACGTGGCAGAGTTTTTGCGGCCTTCGGTGGTGAAGGTGGTCTGCGCCCGGCAGCAGGCGCTGTACTTTAGCCGCAGCCCGATCCCCTGCGACCGTGACGCGGTACTGGCCGGCCTGTCGCAGGTGCCCGCCGGGGCGATGCGCCATCTGGGCGTGTATGCCTATCGGGTGGCGCTGCTGGCGCAGTTTTCCCAGTGGCCGCAGGGGGCACTGGAACAGCTGGAATCGCTGGAGCAGCTGCGGGTGCTGGAGCAGGGGCAAAAAATCGCCATTGCGCCGGCATTGGCGGCGCTGCCGCCGGGCGTGGACACGCTGGAGGATCTGGAGCGGCTGCGCGCACTGCCTGCGGCGTGCTTTGCCGGATGAACCCGGTGCAGACTGTGCTGCCCTGGCAGCAGACGGTCTGGGCGCAGTTGCGTGCGCGCCACCCGCGCTGGCCCCATGCGCTGCTGCTCAGTGGAGCCTCTGGCACCGGCAAGCGCCATTTTGCCGGGGTGCTGGTGGCGTGGCTGCTGTGTGCGCAGCGCGAGGAAGATCGCGCCTGTGGCGAATGCAGCAGTTGCCAGTGGCTGCAGGCCGGGACCCATCCGGCATTTTATCGGCTGTCGCCACAGACCGATGCCAAGGGCCGCACCAGCAAGGTGATCAAAATTGATCAGGTGCGCGAGCTGCAGGGCTTTGTGCAGCAAACCCAGTCGCACTGGCGGGTGGTGCTGGTGGACCCGGCTGAACGCCTGAATCCGGCAGCGGCCAATGCGCTGCTCAAGACGCTGGAGGAGCCGGGCGAGCAGGTGCTGTTTGTACTGGTCAGTGACCAGTTGATGCAGCTGCCGGCCACGGTGCGCAGCCGGGTGCAGCGCATTGAGCTGGGCCGGGTCGATGCCTCAGCGGCACAGGCGCATGTGCAGGCCCAGCTGGGGGTGGATGAGGCCACGGCCCAGCGGCTGTTGCGGGTCAGTGCCGGCGCCCCGCTGCGGGCCATGGCCCTGCATCAGGGGCCGCTGTGGGCGCTGCGGGCGGTGTGGCTGGCCGACTGGCAGCGCCTGCTGCAGTCGCCCCGGCAGATCTGGGACCTGTCTGCGGCCTGGCAAAAAAAGCTGCCGGTGCAGGATTTTTTTGAGTTGCTGTCGTGGATGGTGCATGATGTGCTGGCCCTGAAGCTGCAGCAGCCGGTGTGGCAGGATGACCTGTCCTGGGGGGAGTTGCCGGACCGGTTTTCGGTGCCCCAGCTGGTCCAGCTGCAGGGGCTGGCCGCGCAGTGTGCCCCGCTGCTGGCGCAGAACGTGCAGGAAGCGCTGGTCTATGACAGCGTCCTGCAGCAGCTCCGTCCTGCTGCGGCCGCCGAGGTGGTGCTGCACGGGGGCTGAGCAGGACCCAGACAATGCAACACAAGGAGTGACCCCAACATGATGCCTCCCCGCGCCGGTGGAATCCTTAACCTGGTGATTCCCGACCTGCCCACCCTGTTCAGCAGTTATATGCCCTATGTGCTGGGGGGCGGGCTGTTTGTGTCCAGCACCCGTCCGGCCGCGCTGGGTCAGGAGGTGTTTGTGGTGGTGACTTTGCCGGGTTCCAGTGAGCGCTATCCGGTGACCGGCAAGGTGGTCTGGTACCACCACCGCAATCAGGGCATGCGCCCGGCAGGCTTTGGCGTACAATTGACCGGCGATGAAGGCACCCGGCTGCGCAACGAAATTGAAAAAATGCTGGCGGGCCAGGCCGGGGCTGACCGGCAGACCTTCACCATGTAAGCGCAGGACTGGCCCAGCAGCCGGACCTGTCCACCACATTCAGACCATGAGGCAAAACACGGGTGTTGATTGATTCGCATTGTCATCTGGACCGGCTGGACCTGAGCGCGCATCAGGGCTCGCTTGCGGCAGCGCTGGATGCGGCGCGTGCCGCCGGGGTCCAGCAGTTTTTGGCGGTGGCGGTGGATCTGGACGACCACGGGCGCCTGATGGCGATTGCCCGTGAGCATCCCGGCGTGGGCATCAGTGTGGGTGTACACCCCTGCGAAAACCTGACGATGCTGCAGCGTGCCACCGTGGAGACGCTGTGCGAACTGGGCCAGGCTGAGGAGGTCTGGGCCATCGGTGAAACCGGGCTGGATTACCACTACAGTGATGAGCTCAAGGCCGCGCAGCAGCAGAGTTTTGCCCACCACATCCAGGCCAGCCAGCAGCTGGGCAAACCCGTGATCGTGCACTGTCGTGAGGCCCGTGCCGACACGCTGGCCATCCTGCGCGAGCAGCAGGCCCGTCACGGCATCCTGCACTGTTTTACCGAAGACTGGGACACCGCGCGGGCGGCCCTGGAGCTGGGGCTGTACATTTCCTTTTCCGGCATCATCAGCTTCAAAAATGCCCAGCCGCTGCGTGACGTGCTGGCGCAGGTGCCGCTCGACCGCCTGCTGATCGAAACCGACAGCCCCTATCTGGCCCCGGTGCCATGGCGTGGCAAACCCAACGAACCGGCTTACCTGCCGGGGGTGCTGCGGGTGGTGGCCGAGGTCAGGGGGCTGGACGAGGCCGAAGTGGCGGCCTGCACCACGGCCAACTTCATGGCCCTGCGGCAGGCGGCCGCACAGGATGGCCAACGCAGGGTGCACAGTCAGACGGGGGAGCAGCGCTGATGGATCGTCAGGCCCAGTTTCGTGCGCGTGAGGCGCAGATCTTTGAAGTGGCAGAGCAGCTGTTGCTGGAAAACGGCGAATCCGGGATGACCCTGGATGCGCTGGCCATGGCACTGGACCTGGCCAAGGGCACGCTGTACAAGCATTTCCAGAGCAAGGATGAGCTGTACCTGCACCTGATCATCCGCCATGAGCAGACCCTGCTGGACATGGTGGCGCATGAAGACATGCCGTTTGCCGAGCGGGTGATGGTGTACATGTTGCATCACCTGCACCATTCCGAGCGCACCGTGCTGCTGCACCAGATCGAGGAGCGGCTGGCCTCGGGCAATGCCAGCCTGCGTCCACTGTTTGGCCAGCTGTACCGCATCCGCAAGCAGCGGCTGCGGCGGATCATTGCCCTGACCACTGAGCATCTGCAGCAACAGGGCAGCAGCCTGCCGGTGCGGGATTATCTGGCTGCCATCTGGTCGATGACCTATGGCGGGGCGGCGATTCTGAATTCAAGTTTTTATCAGCGTTATCTGGGGGTGCGTGACAGCCTGCGGGTGGCCCTGATCGAACACATGCTGGCCCTGCCCCTGCAGGCGCAGGCGCTGGCGGACCGTGGCCAGCCCTGAAGGCGCAGGGATGCGCGGCTTTACCCTGATTGAGCTGATGCTGGTGATCGTGATCATCGGGGTGTTTGCCAGCATGGTCGGCCTGGCGGTGGGCCAGTCGGCGCAGCGCGAGCAGCGGCTGGTGCTGGCACGGCTGGAAGATGATCTGGCGCTGGTGCGTCTGGAGTCCGAAGAACAAATGCAGCCGCTGGGGGTGCGCTGGCAGCTGCCCCGCAATGATCAGCCCGCAGGCTATCAGGTGGTGCGGCTGGACCCGGACGCCAGGGAGGCGGCAGCACGCTGGCAGGCGGATCCGGCCTTTGCCTTCCGGCCCTTGCCGGAGGGGATGGGGGCACAGGTGAGTGCGCTGGCACCGCAGCAGCCTGACCCCGCCGCCGCACCGCTGGATGCACAGGCCCCGGTGCTGCTCTGGTATGGCAATGGCGAGGCCAATCCGGCACGTATCCAGTTGTTGCAGGACCAGCAGCCGCTGGGTGAGCCCCTGTATGTGGCCGACACGGGCCGCATCAGTCACCGGGAAGATGGCGATGACACCGACTGACCGACGCCGCACGTCTGCGGGTTTTACCCTGCTGGAAGTGATGGTGGCCCTGGCCATTTTTGCCGTGGCGGCGCTGGCCCTGACCAAGGTCAGCCGCAATTATCTGGCCCAGGTGGATGGCCTCAATGACCGCACCGGGGCGCACTGGGTGGCCATGAATCAGGCCAGCCTCTGGCAGATCCAGCAGGCCTGGCTGGAGGGGCAGGGCGAGTCCACGGTGCAGGAGCAGGGCCGGGACTGGCTGGTGCGCTGGGTGGTCACCCCGACGCCGCTGACCGAAGTCCGCCGGGTGGACCTGCAGGTGTATGTGGCCCCCGTCCGGGAGGGCGACCGCCCGGTCCAGTCGCTGGTGGTGTACCTGACCCGGCCGCAGACCTCATGAACTCTTTTTTGCCCATCAACAACCGCCCGGCCTCTGGCTTCACCCTGCTGGAGCTGATGGTGGCCATGGCCATTTTTGCGCTGCTGGCGGCGGCAGGCTGGAAGCTGTTTCAGGTGCTGATGCAGACCCGTGAGCGTGCGGATGTCCAGGCGGCGCAGTTGCTGGCGGCCCAGGAGGCCTATTTGCAATTGCTGCGGGACAGTCGGGAGCTGGTGGCCCGGCCCGTGTCAGGTCCGGACCCCAGCCAGCCACAGGGGGCACTGCTGCTGACTCCGGACCAGCTGGCGCTGACCCGGGAGGCACCCCCCGACCCGCGCTTTCCCCGGCAGTTGCGCCTGCAGCGCATCGTCTATCGGCTGGATCAGGACCGGCTGGTGCGGGAGCGCTATGCGCGTGCCGATCAGGTCAGTGCTGGTGCCCCCAGCCGACTGGTGCTGTTGCGTGGGGTCAGCAACTGGCAGGTGCAGGTCCTCAACCCCGATCCGCTCAGCCAGTGGCCTGCCCCCGCGGCGGCCTCCGGATCAGCGCAGGCACCCACCGCACTGGAGCAGGCGGGCAATGTGCCGCTGGGGCTTGAGGTGCGCTTTGAGCAGCACGGCCAGCCACGGCTGTGGCGGTTCGTTTTGACTGGCCCCACAGAAAAACTGCGCCAGACCCTCAGTGCGGTGATGCCGGCAGCCCCAGCCAGCAGCACGCCCCCGACCGGAGCACCCTGACCATGGCCTCCCCATCCAGCCCGCTGGCCCGGCA
>JBPOIS010000015.1:0-3135 GCA_052034295.1 Pseudomonadota bacterium | reverse complement strand
GCCAGGGCGTTGCGCCGGGCCTGCAGCAGGTCCAGCTGGGTGCGCATGCCCAGGTTATAACCGGCTTCGGTGGCACGGCTGACCTCGTCACTGCTGGCCACGGCCTGTTCGCGGGCGCGGATCAGGGTCTGGTCATTGCTGAGGTTGCGCAGGTTGGCCTCAAACTGGGTGCGCAGCTGCAGCTCGGTGGCGCGTAACTGGTCGCGGGCGGCATCGCGCTGCAACTCCGTCTGGCGGGTCTGCAAACGGGTGGAGCCGCCCAGCCACAGTGGCAGGTTGAGCTCAAGGCCCGCCGAGAAGGACTCCCCGGCATTGGCATAGCCCTTGGGGTCGGTGCTGCTTTTGGACCAGCGCCCGACCGCATCCAGCTGCGGCCAGTCGGCACGGCGGGCCACGCCGACATTGGCCTCGGCCAGTGCCAGCTGTCGGCGTGCCGCTTCCAGCCGGGGGTGATTGCGCTCTGCCGCGGCCCAGTCGAGCCGGGGCAAGCTGCTGTCCAGGTCCGCACGCGCTGACAGGCGCTCAATGGATGACTCCACCGGCCCAATAAACTGGGCCAGCTGGGCCTGTGCGGTGGTGATGGCGCTCTGGGCGGCCTGCTGGTTGGCCTGTGCGGCCTGCAGCTGGGCCAGTGCCTCGCTGACCTCGACCCTGGCCACCACCCCGACCTTGTTGCGGGCCTGCATGGTGGCGTACTGGCGCTGCAGGGCTTCGACTTCGGCACGCAGCAGGGCCTGCTGGTCCAGCGCCTGCGAAACCTGCAGGTAGGCCTGTGCCACCTGCAGCTGCTGGACCTGCTGATCACCGGCCAGACTGCTGTCGCTGAGCTGGGCCGCTGCGCGGGCCTGACGGACCCGGGCGGTCAGGTCAGGCCGGTACAGCGCCTGACGGCCGACCAGCCCGGCCTGACCCTGCGTGTAGCTGAGGGTGGGTGCAAGCTGCTGCTCGGGGTCAAACCGGTTGCGGTTGAGGCTCAGCTGGGCATTGAGGCTGGGGCGCAGGGCGCTGCTGGCGATGGCTTCGCCCTGCTGCTCGGCCAGATGGGTGCTGAGGCGGGCCTGCCACGCGGGGTCGTACTGGACCGCCCGCTCGGTGGCCTCCAGCAGGTCCAGTGCCCAGACCGAAGGGGTGACCATGGCACAACACAGCCCAACCATCCGCCATTGCCACTGTCTGCTGTGTGCCTGCTGCATGCTGTTTTTCCCTTCCGTGGTGCAAACCTGCGTGAAGCCTAGTCAAAGCGGCTGGCCAGCTCAAGTGTTTTGCGCTCTGCTACACTGGCCGCTCGTCGCTTCAAGGCCTGTGTATGCCAAACACCCATATTTTTTGCCAAGTGGTGGACAATTATGGCGATCTGGGCGTGTGCTGGCGGCTGGCCCGACAACTGGTGCAGGAACATGGCCATGCGGTCATGCTCTGGGTGGATGACTGGGCCACCGTGCAGCGGATGACCTGGGATGCCGGGGTGTTGACGGGCCTGCACTGGCAGCACTGGCCCACCGATGACGCCCGGCTGATGGACCTTTTCCTGCAAAAAAACACCGGACCCGTGGACTGGCTGGTGGAAGGCTTTGGCTGTCGGCTGCCCGAGGCGCTGCTGGCCCTGCTGGCCCGCCAGACGCCTGCGCCGCGCTGGATCAACCTGGACTACCTGAGCGCTGAGGACTGGACCCTGGACTGTCATGGGCTGGGCAGCCCGCACCCGCGCCTGCCGCTGGTCCAGCAGTTTTTTTTCCCCGGCTTCGACCCACGCAGCGGGGGGCTGCTGCGCGAATGTGACCTGCTGACGCAGGCGGACCGGTTCAGGCACGATCCGGCGGCCCGGTCGGCCTTCTGGGCGGGTCTGGGGGTGAATGATCCGGATTTTTTTGCCCTGAAAATCAGCCTGTTTGCCTATCGGGGGGTACAAATCCAGGGGCTATTGGCGGCGCTGCGCGATGGGGCGGCCCCGACCTTGCTGGCGCTGACCGACAGCCAGCACCTGCAGCCGGTTCAGGACTGGCTGTTGGCCCAGGGGTACCCCGGGCCGCTGCAGACTGGCCAGATGCGGCAGGTGGGGGCGCTGAGCCTGCTGCGGCTGCCGTTTCTGGCGCATCAGGACTTTGACCGGCTGCTGTGGGCCTGCGACCTGAACCTGATCCGGGGTGAGGATTCACTGGTGCGGGCAATCTGGGCTGGCCAGCCGTGGCTGTGGCACATCTACCCGCAGGCCGGGGACACCCATCACCTGAAGCTGGCCGCGCTGTGCACCCGGCTGCAGGCCGATCTGGCCGACCCGCCGGACCTGTCACGCTGGCTGGCGGCACTGCAGCAGTATGGTCAGGACCAGACCGGCCTGAACTGGGCCGACTTCCTCACGGCGCTGCCACAGGTGCGGGCGCTGACCCGGCAATGGCGCACGCAACTGGCGGCGCAGCCGGACCTGTGCACCCGGCTGTTGCAGTCCAGACCTGCGGGCTGAAAGCCGCGCCGGGACGATCCGACAAAATCACCCAATGGCCCTTTTTCGCCCGGTCAAATCGGTTAGAATCGCCGCCATCCCCTACACTGTGGAACATCAACGATGAAAACCGCTCAGGAACTGCGCGCCGGCAACGTGGTCATGATCAACGACCAGCCGATGGTGGTGGTCAAGGCCGAATACAACAAATCCGGCCGCAACGCTGCCGTGGTCAAGATGAAGCTGAAAAACCTGCTCACCGGGCAGGGCACCGAAAGCGTGTACAAGGCGGATGAAAAATTTGACCCCGTGGTGCTGGACAAAAAAGAAGTCACCTACTCGTACTTTGCCGACCCGATGTACATCTTCATGGACACCGAGTACAACCAGTACGAAGTCGAAAAAGACAACCTGGGCGACACCGTCAACTACATCGAAGACGGCATGGAAGACGTGTGCGAAGCGGTGTTCTACGATGGCAAGGCCATCTCCATCGAGCTGCCGACCATCATCGTCCGCGAAATCGCCTACACCGAACCTGCCGCCCGGGGCGACACCTCCGGCAAGGTCATGAAAATGGCCCGCCTGAACAACGGCACCGAGCTGCAGGTGGCGGCCTTCATCGAAAACGGTGAAAAAATCGAAATCGACACCCGCACCGGCGAATTCCGCGCCCGCGCCAAGTGATCGGCTGA
>JBPOIS010000168.1:0-7219 GCA_052034295.1 Pseudomonadota bacterium | reverse complement strand
GTTGTCAAATTTAAACAACAGGCTGTTCAACGTGTCGTTGCCCTTGAGGGCGGTGTATTGCACGCGCACGTTGGGCACCAGCGGGGCTGGATGCTCAAAGGCCACGGCCAGACTGGGCACGGTTTTGTTGCCCAGCTCAAAATGCTCGGGTGTGGTGCCGGTCTGGGCAATGTCGGCAGTGCCGTCATAGCGCCAGCCATCGGCCACGGCGTACAGGCCAATCAGGTCGGCGTGGGCCATGGGGGCGGCCAGCGCAGCAGCGGTCAAAACGGTCAAAATCAAATGGCGCATGGGGTTACACATCCGTTTAAAATCTCGCCGGTTTATACCAGAGTCTGCCGGTTGCAGCGAGGCAGATTTGCGCAAAAAAGACCAGCAGGTGCTGGCCTTTTTGGCAGTTTGGGTGGATGGGTTGGACTTTAACCCTGCTGGCGGATCAGGTGGTCAAAGGCCGACAGCGCGGCTTTGGCGCCTTCGCCACTGGCGATGCTGATCTGTTTGTAGGGCACCGTGGTGGCATCCCCGGCTGCAAACACCCCCGGCAGCGAGGTGGCGCAGCGCTCGTCGATGGCGATTTCCCCCCGTGGGCTGATCTCCAGCGTGCCTTTCAGCCATTCGGTGTTCGGCAACAGGCCGATCTGCACAAACACCCCATCCAGTGCCAAATCATGGCTGCTTTGATCGCTGCGGTCCTGATAGGTCAGGCCAGTCACCTTGCTGCCATCGCCCTGGACGGCGGTGGTCAGTACGCTGGTCAGCACCGTGGCATTGGGCAGGCTGCGCAGTTTGTCCTGCAGCACCTGATCGGCGCGCAGTTTGCTGTCAAACTCAAACAGGGTGACGTGTTCGACGATGCCGGCCAGATCAATCGCCGCTTCAACCCCGGAGTTGCCGCCGCCGATGACGGCGACTTTTTTGCCCTTGAACAGCGGGCCGTCACAGTGCGGGCAGTAGGCCACGCCGCGCCCGGTGTATTCGAGTTCACCCGGCACATTCATCTTGCGCCAGCGTGCACCAGTGGCCAGCACCACGGTCCTGCTGCGCACCACCGCGCCGGATTCCAGCGTCAGGGTCAGCAGGCCCCCGGCGTCCGCGGGCTGCAGGCTCTGCACGTTCTGGCCGTTCATGATCTCGACGCCGTACTGGCGCACATGGCTTTCCATGTCGGCGGCCAGCCGGGCTCCGGTGGTTTCCTGTACCGACAAAAAGTTTTCGATCGCCACGGTGTCCAGCACCTGCCCGCCGAAGCGCTGCGCGACGATGCCGGTGCGGATGCCCTTGCGGGCGGCATAGATGGCGGCGTTGCTGCCTGCGGGTCCACCCCCGACCACCAGCACATCAAAGGGGGCCTGCTGGCTGATGGCGTTGGCTTCACGCGCGGCCTTGTCGCTGTCGAGCTTGCCGATCAGCTCATCGAGGGTCATGCGCCCTGAACCGAGCTGCTGTTCGCCATGAAACACCATCGGCACGGCCATGATCTGGCGCTGTTCGACTTCGTCACGGAACAGGGCACCATCAATCATGGTGTGCTGCACGTGCGGATTCAGGGCGGCCATGAGGTTGAAGGCCTGCACCACGTCCGGGCAGTTGTGGCAGGACAGCGATACGAAGGTGTCGATCTGCCAGTCGCCCTGCGGCGCAGGCTGGATGGCGCGCACCTGTGCCAGTTGCTCGTCGCTGAATTTGGGCGGGTGACCGCCGGTCCACAGCAGCGCCAGCACCAGCGAGGTGAATTCATGCCCCAGCGGAATCGCCGCAAAGTGAATCCGTGCCGGTTCGCCCACGGCGGCCACGCTGAACGAGGGCCGTCGGCTGGCCTGACCGTCGTGGCGCAGGCGGATCTGCGGGGACAGCGCAGCAATCTCCTGCAGCAGCTGGCCCATCTCGGCGGACTGTGGGTGCTGGTCGTCCAGCGAGGCAATCAGCTCGATCGGGCGGCGCAGCAATTCCAGATAGCCCCGGAGCTGTTGGCTGAGGGTGGCATCAAGCACGGACATGGCGGTTCTCCTTTTTGGGGATGAATGGACTGAGCCCATGGTCTGGATCAGACCATCGGATCAGGCAACTCGATCGGGTGGGGGAGCAGTGCCCCGGCCTGCGCACAGGCCGGAGCCGGGGGCGCGGGGCTTAGATCTTGCCGACCAGATCCAGCGACGGGGTCAGGGTGGCGGCGCCTTCTTTCCACTTGGCCGGGCAGACCTGACCGGGGTTGGCGGCGGTGAACTGGGCGGCTTTCAGCTTGCGCAGGGTTTCCGACACGTCACGGGCGATCTCGTTGGAATGCACTTCCATCGTCTTGATCTGGCCTTCGGGGTTGATGATGAAGGTGCCGCGCAGCGCCAGGCCTTCTTCTTCGATGTGCACACCAAAGGCACGGGTCAGCTTGTGGGTGGGGTCGCCGACCAGCGGGAACTTGGCCTTGCCGACCGCCGGGGAGGTTTCGTGCCAGACCTTGTGGCTGAAGTGGGTGTCGGTGGTGACGATGTACACTTCGGCACCGGCCTTCTGGAACTCGGCGTAGTTGTCGGCCGCGTCTTCGATTTCGGTCGGGCAGTTGAAGGTGAACGCGGCCGGCATGAAAATCAGCACGGACCAGTGGCCCTTCAGGGTTTCTTCGGTGATTTCAACGAACTGGCCGTTGTGGAACGCTTGTACCTTGAACGGCTGAACGGTGGTGTTGATCATGAACAGGTCTCCTGTGAGCTGGATCAGACAAAACTGCCCGCATGGGGCAAACAAACCCTTTGAACACCCCCAAAGATAGGCAAGTGGGCTATATTGGTCAAATTGTAAAAATCTGATCGGTTGATCGATTTTTTCGATTTTTTGAAAAACCCCGCTTAAAAACAAGCGTGCTTTTCTGACTAAACAATTGTTTTTTATGTTTTAAAATAAACTCCGGCTGGGTCGGTGGTCCAGACTGGGCGGGACAGACCCGCAGGGTGCATGCGGACAGGGTTGTAGCAGTCTTGTAAGCAGGGACAGCAGGGAAGCAGCGCAGGAGCCTACAGGAGCCATGAGCATGAAAATTCAGCTGGGTGGATTGGCCGGACTGGTCCTGCTGGTGTGGCTGGCCGGCTACTGGCTGGGCCATCGCCATCAGCCGGGGGCGGGACTGCCGGTCCCGGCAGCATGGCTGGCCACAGCCAGACCCGGGCCACTGGCGGTGCGCATCGGACAGGTGGACCCGCGCTTTGGCCTCGGTCGTGCCGAACTGGACCGGGTGCTGGCGGAAGCCATCCAGCTCTGGGAGCAGCCCACGGGGCAGGACTGGCTGGTCCAGGATGCACAGGCCAGCCTGACGGTGAACCTGATCTATGACCAGCGCCAGCAGCTCAGTGACCAGAGTGCCCGGCAGGCATGGCTGCTGGACCAGCAAAAGGCCCAGACCGATCAACTGTTTGCGCAGTACCAGCAGCAGCAGGCCGCACTGGAGCAGACCCGCACCCAGCTGACGCAGCAGGCGCAGGACCTGCAGCAGCGGCTGGATCAGGCCCTGTCTGCGGCCCAGCAGGCGGTGGCGGCTGGGGAGGACCCTGGACTGGTGCAGGCCCGCTTTGAGGTGACCCAGGCACAGTTGCGTTCGGAGCAGGCCACCCTGCAGCGGCAGCAGGCCCAGTTCAATCAGCAGGTGGCGCAGCTCAATGCCATGGGCAGCCACACCCGCGATGCAGCGCGCAGCTTCAATGCCGGGGTGGAAGACTACCAGCACCAGTATGGCCAGCGGGAGTTCCAAAAAGGCGTCTACACCGGGCGGGAAATCAACATCTATGAATACCGCAACCGTGATGACCTGCGGCTGGCGCTGGCCCATGAGCTCGGCCATGCGCTCGGGCTGGGCCATGTGCAGGACCCGCATGCGCTGATGTATCCGGTGCTGGACCAGCAGAAGCGTGCGGACTTCATCCTGACCGAGGCCGACCGGCAGGCGCTGGCGGCAAGGGCGGTCCGCTAGGCCGCACATTTTTTAACAAAAACCCACATTTTTTGGCGGTCACAATTGAGTTTTGACGGAAGGACTCCATATCCAGCCAAAATCGGTCGAATTCACTGCCTCGGGCTGAGCAAGCAGTGCATTGGGCTTTGAACAAGCGCATGTGACGCAATTGAGGAGTCGGCAGCCAACATGGCCAAGCGTGATTATTACGAGGTGCTCGGGGTGGCCCGGGGTGCCAGCGAAGACGACATCAAGAAAGCCTATCGCAGACTGGCGATGAAATATCACCCGGACCGCAACCCGGACGACGCCAGTGCCGAAGAAAAATTCAAGGAAGTCGGTGAAGCCTATGAAGTGCTGTCCGATGCCAACAAGCGCAGTGCCTATGACCGCATGGGCCACGCCGCCTTTGAAGGCGGCATGGGCGGGGGCGGTGGCTTCAACGGGGCCAATTTCCAGGATATTTTCAGCAATTTTGGCAGCGTGTTTGGCGACCTGTTTGGCCAGCAGGGGGGCGGGGGTGGCCGCCGCCAGCAGCGCCGTGGGGCGGACCTGCGCTACCGCATGGAACTGTCGCTGGAAGAAGCGGTGCGCGGCTGCAAAAAAACCGTCACCTTCACCGCCCCGGCGGCCTGCAGCAGCTGTGATGGCAAGGGCACCGAAAAACCCGAAGACGTGATGACCTGCGGCACCTGTCATGGGGCTGGGCAGGTGCGCATCCAGCAGGGCTTTTTTGCGGTGGCGCAGACCTGTCCGGCCTGTCAGGGCAGCGGCAAGACCGTGCGTCACCCCTGCAAGGGCTGCCACGGCTCCGGGGTCAGTGAGCGCGAACGTACCCTGGAAGTCACCATTCCGGCGGGCATCGACAATGGCCAGCGCGTGCGCATCAGTGGCGAAGGCGAATCCATCGGCAGTGCCGGACCGGCCGGTGACCTGTATGTCGAAATTCTGGTCCGTGAGCACCCGGTGTTCCAGCGTGACGGGGCCGACCTGTACATGGATGTGCCGGTGAGCTTTGCCGATGCGGCGCTGGGCGGCGAGGTGAACGTGCCCACCATCGAAGGCACCCAGATCAGCCTGAAAGTCCCCGAGGGCACCCAGAGCGGCAAGATGTTCCGCTTGCGCGGCAAGGGCGTGCGCCCGGTGCAGAGCAGCATGGTGGGCGACCTGATCTGCCGGGTGGTGGTGGAAACCCCGGTGAACCTGACCAGTCGGCAAAAAGAGCTGCTGCGCGAGTTTCAGGCCACCCTGGATCAGGGCGATCAGGCCCCGCACAAAAAATCCTTCCTCGACAAGCTGGGCGAGCTGTTTTCCTGAGTCTGGCCTGATGCGGCGTCACCGAAGCAGCCCCAGGGCTGCTTTTTTTTGCCTGAACACGCGCCTACAAAACCAGCACGCAGGCTTACAGGAGTGTCGGCACTGTGCCCGCATCTGGCCGGGGTGGTGCGCTGGAATGCCGATGACCAGAGCTGGGACTGTCCGTGTCACGGCTCGCGCTTCGACCCCCAGGGCCGGGTGTTGCAGGGCCCGGCGTGCACTGGGCTGTCGCCGTGGCCAGACTGAGTCATCGCCCTGTGGTCATGTGTTTTTCCCATTGGCCATGCACTGATAAAACACGCTAAATCCGTCGCGAAGAAAATTGCCTGTGCCCCCTGCAATCGTCGCCACGGGTGGTAGACTTGCGGCAGGTTTTTTTGGGGAAAAAACAACATGACCGCAGCAGTACGCATTGGAATCCTCGGCGCCGGAGGGCGCATGGGCCGGACCCTGATTGCCGCCGTGCAACAGGCTGGGGCCGTGCTGGCGGCGGCGGTGGAGCAGCCGGACAGTTCGCTGCTGGGCAGTGATGCCGGGGAGCTGGCGGGCATTGGCCGCCTGGGCGTGCCAGTGGTCGGTGACCTGGCGGCGGTGCTGCAGGACTGCGATGTGGTGATTGATTTCACCGCACCGGCGGCCACGCTGCGCCATCTGGCCCTGTGTGAACAGGCGGGCTGTGCGATGGTGATCGGCACCACGGGCTTTGACAGTGTGCAAAAGCAGCGGATGTTGCAGGCCTCTGGCTTGATTCCGGTGGTGTATGCGGCCAATTATTCGGTGGGCGTCAATGTGTCGCTGAAACTGCTCGAGCTGGCGGCGGCCACATTTGGCGACAGTGTGGACATCGAGATCGTCGAAGCCCATCACCGCCACAAGGTCGATGCCCCGTCCGGCACAGCGCTGATGATGGGTGAGGCCGTGGCGGCACCGCTGGGCCGCAATCTGGCCGAGGTGGCGGTGTATGGCCGTGAGGGCCACACCGGGCCGCGTGACCGGCAGACCATTGGCTTTGAAACCATCCGCGGCGGCGACATCGTCGGGGAACACACGGTGATGTTTATTGGTGAAGGTGAACGGGTGGAGGTGCGTCATGTGGCCACCAGCCGGATGAACTTCGCCGCCGGGGCGGTGCGTGCCGCACAGTGGGTCAGTGGCCGTGCCGCGGGCCTGTATGACATGCAGGATGTGCTGGCCCTGAAAAACCCGCGCTAAACACAGCGGGACACGGGTCAGCAGACCCAGCAAATGAGGAGTGAGGGCGTGCAACCCATACAACAAAAACTGGCTGTGGTCCTGCTCGGGCTGAGCGCGATGCTGCCGCTGCCTTCGGTTCAGGCGGCCAAAGTGGATTTTGCCCAGCTGATGGCCACCCAGACGCCTGCACTGAACCGTCAGGGCATCAAGGTGTGGACTTACCGTGAAGCCAACAATCCAGCCTTCAGCTATGTGGCCAGTACGGTCATGGATGCGCCGGTGGCCAGTGTCTTTGCCACGCTGGGCGATACGGGCTATCTGAGCAAATGGGTGCCGCAGGTCGACAAGGTAGAAGTGATCCGCGAAAGCCAGGATGGCATGGGCATCCTCCGCATGGTGATCAATTTTCCCTTCCCGGCCCAGGACCGCGACATCATCGTTAAATCCATCAGCTATCAGCAGGCCGATGGCTCGGTGGTGATCAAGAGTGCCAGCGACAACAGCAGTGGACCACCGCCAGAGCTGGGCATCGTCCGGGTCACCGCCTACGAGGGGGACTGGGTGCTGAAGCCCGTCGATGGCGGTCGCCGCACCCAGGTGGTCACCAGTGGCTTTGCCGATCCGGGCGGGATGATTCCGATCGAGGTGGTGAACCTGTTTGTGGAGCAGCAGCCCTACCTGATGCTGCGCAAGATGAAACAGGTGGTGCGCTCGGCGCGCTATGCGCGGGCGGTGCTGGACCTTCCCCGCCGCTAGGGTTTTGTGCCACCA
>JBPOIS010000034.1:0-35629 GCA_052034295.1 Pseudomonadota bacterium | reverse complement strand
CAGTCCTGCAGTTGCAGCCCCTTCGATAGGGTTTTATCGACCACTCCTTTTTGGACAGCTCCCGCTGTCCTTTTTTTTGCCTGAAGGCGGTGTGCTGCGCAGGGTCGTAGACCGCCTGGTGCCAATCGTGAAAATCATCAGAAAAATCCGCTGGCCTTCTTGATGGTGTGCGGCAATGGCGTATAGTCGATGCCATCCGGCCAGGCCGGGCATGTGGTGAATTTTTTCTGGATTCTGGATGGATCGTCATCAATGAGTAAATTGGTTCCGGTTGCTGTGGCAACCCTGCTCACCGTGGGTGCCCTGACGCCCGTGTTTCTGGCCCATGCGGCCGAGCCAAAACCGGCCGTCGCCAGCACTGCGGTGAAGATTGGCTCCGGCAGTTCTGAAGCCGCCCGCGTCGGCTACAGTTTTGGCTATCTGATCGGCAAGAGCAATCATGACACCGTGCCGGATCTGGACACGCAGGCGTTTCTGGCCGGGTTCCAGGATGGCTACAAGGGCAAGGGCCAGCTCAGCGATGATGAGGTGCGCAACACCCTGATGGCCTACAAGCAGCGCCGCGAAGCCGAAGAAATGCAGAAACTGCAGAAAGCCGCTGGCGAAAACCTGCTCCGTGGCGAGATGTTCCTCAAGGAAAACGCCAAAAAACCGGGCATCAAAACCACGGCCAGCGGCCTGCAGTATCAGGTGCTGCAGGAAGGCACCGGCGCCATGCCGAAAGCCACCGATCAGGTCAAGGTCCACTATGAAGGCAAATTGCTGGATGGCACCGTGTTTGACAGCTCGATGGCCCGCAATGAGCCGGTGACCTTTCCGCTGGATCAGGTGATTGCCGGCTGGACCGAAGGTCTGCAGCTGATGAAGGAAGGCGGCAAGATCCGCCTGTTTGTCCCGGCCAAGCTGGCCTATGGTGAAACCGGTGGCGGCCCGATCCCCCCGAACAGCACGCTGATTTTTGACGTCGAACTGATCAAGGTCAATCCCTGAGGCAGGATCAGCAAGGCGTTGCCTTGCCCTGCTGCAAGACGAAGGCTGTGCCTGAGTGGCGAGGATCAGCGAAGCACTGCTTCGCCCGAGCGCAAGACGAAGGCTATGCCTGAGTGGCGAGGATCAGCAAGGCGTTGCCTTGCCCTGAGCGAGGACCAGCGAAGCGCTGCTTCGCCCGAGCGCAAGGGTGAGGGCTGTGCCCGAACCGGCAAGACGCAGGCCAGTCCGTGTTGTCGGCCTGTTCTGGTTTTGGCGCCGCCCGGCCCGCGGTGGCACAAGCCAGGGATCATCCCCCTGAGCGCTCCCCTGGCCGGGGGACTGACGCGATTTTTCCCACAAAAAAGCTGCCCCAGGGCAGCTTTTTGATTGATGCAGCGGCAGGGCTTACAGGGCTTTTACAAACACCTGTGAGTTGCGCTGGTAGTTGTACATGGCCTGACGGGCATCCGGCAGTGCATCGACCGGACAGGGCACAAAGCCCTGCTCAATGAACCAGTGCGCAGTGCGGGTGGTCAGCACAAACAGCTGTTCAATGCCCTTGGACCGGGCCTTGGCCTCCAGATAATCGAGCAACTCAGCGCCGCGATTCGAACTGCGGTAGCTGGGGTGTATGGCCACACAGGCGATTTCGGCGGAAGGACGCTCATCGGGCCGGGTCGGCAGCGGGTACAGCGCGGCACAGCCGACAATCATGCCATCGCGCTCAATCACCGCGAACTGGTCGATTTCGGTTTCCAGCCGTTCGCGCGAGCGCCGCACCAGAATGCCTTCTTCTTCCAGCGGGCGCAGCAGCTCAATCAGCCCCACCACGTCATCAATGTCGGCCATGCGGATTTCTTCATACGGATCATGGCTGATCAGGGTGCCGGAGCCATCGCGGGTGAACAGCTCCTGCAGCAGGGCACCATCGCGCGCATAGGAAATGATGTGTACGCGGCGCACCCCGCCCCGGCAGGCTTCGGACGCGCCGGACATGTGGCGCAGGATCTCGGTGTCGATGGTTTTGCCGCGCAGGTACTGGTCCACTTCGTTGGGGATCAGTTCGCGCAGCAGGCGGTCGTCCTCACCGGAAATGCCGTCTTTTTCACCCAGAAAAATCAGCTTGTCGGCCTTCAGCGCCTTGGCCGTTTTGACCGCGACTTCTTCGGCGCTCAGGTTGAACACTTCGCCGGTGGTCGAATAGCCGGTCGGTCCCAGCACCACGATGTTGCGGTTGGCCAGGTTGCGCTGCAGCGCTTCGACATCCACAGAGCGCACTTCGCCGGTCAGCTGAAAGTCAATGCCGTCCCGGATGCCATACGGGCGGGCGGTGATGAAGTTGCCGGACACCGCATCAATGCGCGCGCCGTACATGGGCGAGTTGGCCAGCCCCATCGACAGCAGGGCCTCGATTTCCAGCCGGATCGAGCCGACCGCATCAAGCACACAGCGCAGCGCGTCGCGGGTGGTCACGCGCAGGCCATGGCTAAACGGTGTGGTCAGACCGTATTCGACCAGATTTTCATCGATCTGCGGGCGTGCTCCGTGCACCAGGATCAGGCGGATGCCCAGGCTGTGCAGCAGGGCAATGTCATGGATGATGTTGCGGAAATTTTCATGGTTGACCGCCTCGCCACCAAACATCAGCACAAAGGTGCGGTCGCGGTGGGCATTGATGTAGGGGGCCGAGTTGCGAAACCAGTGCACATACTGTTCGGTCATGGCATCCGGGGACAAAAAATCATCAGGCATGGGCAGTGTTTCCCTCAAAGTCGTGCAAATCCCCGCACTCTATACAGAGGCTGGCAAGGGGCAATCGTGGCCCTGAACGCAATAATGGTCAATCAGCTGGCGCAAATAATCCACCATGGTGGCCGCCTTGCCCAGCTCCAGGTATTCATCAGGCTGGTGCGCCTGTTCAATATTGCCCGCCCCGAGCACCACCACATCCAGCCCCAGCTGGCGGAAATACGGCCCTTCGGTCCCAAAGGCAACCGTCTGGGCCTGCTGGCCGGTCAGGGCCTCCACCTGACGCACCAGCGGCGAATCTGCCGGGGTTTCCAGGGCCGGTGTGCCCCGTGTGGCCGGATGATAGTCCAGGGTCACGCCATACCGGCTGTCCACGCCCGCCAGCCGCTCGCCAATCCGGGCGCGTAATTCGGCGATCGACTGTCCCGGCAGGGGGCGCACATCAAACTGCAGGCGACACTGGCCGCAAATGCGGTTGGGGTTGTCGCCGCCGTGGATGCAGCCCAGATTCATCGTCGCATAGGGCACGGCAAACAGCGGCTGGCGCACCAGCATCAGCTCATCGCGGAACGCCAGCAGCCGCTGCAGCACTTCGCTCATGGCCTCCAGGGCATTGCGGCCCAGCGACGGATCACTGGAGTGCCCGGACTGGCCGTGGATGACCACTTCTTCGAGCATCACCCCCTTGTGCACGCGGGCAGGCTTCAGGCTGGTGGGTTCGCCGATCAGCACAAAGCGGCCCAGCTGCCGTGATTGCTCGACCAGCGCCCGTGCCCCGGCCATGGACGTTTCTTCATCACAGGTGCCGACCACCACCAGCGGCGCCCGGAACGGGGTGTGCCGGAACGGCTGCAGGGCCTCCAGCACCAGTGCAAAAAAACTTTTCATGTCGGCCGTGCCCAGCCCATACAGCCGGTCGTCACGCTGCTGCAGCCGGAAGGGATCGCTGTGCCAGAGCTGCGGATCACAGGGCACGGTGTCGGTGTGGCCAGACAGCACCAGCCCCCCGCTGCGCTGGCCGGTGTGGGCAGCACGCACGGCCAGCAGGTTGGCCTTGCCGGGGGCGACGGGCATTTCCTCACAGGCGAACCCAGCGTCTTCAAACCAGCTGGCCAGCCACTGGATGACCGCCAGATTGGTTTGATCCAGCGCAGGCTGGGTGCAGGTGACACTGGGCGTCCGGATCAGGGCATCCAGTTGTTGATAAAAGCGCGGACTCAGCATCGGTGACTCCCTGATCAGGTCTTTTTTCTGCACCCCATGACACCGCAGGCCACCAGTGTTACGCTCCGGCAGTAGAAGTGACCCGCCGGGTGGCAGATCATGAAAAAGTATCCAGGTTTTTTAGGGGTAAAACCGGCAAGCCATAGAATATCCCTGAGATGCTACCACTTATCATGCCGTCACTGGTGTGAAAAGAATTTTATGGCATTGTTGCAGCCATGGAATTCGACACGTGAAAAGCATCCCATGCGTCAGCCCTGACCCTGCAACCGTCAGTGCTGGCATTGGATTTTCACCCTAGAGGCGACAACAATGAGTTCTCTGAGCACCATCCTCCGCGCCAGCCTGCACACCCTGCTGCTGGTTGTGGCTGTTTCCACGCCGGTCTGGGCCGAAGTGGCCCAGCCGATCAAGATCGACCTCAAGGCCTATCGGATCGTCACCCAGAATGGCAAGGAAACCGCCAGCGAAGCCAAGCAGGCCCGTCCTGGCGATGTGATTGAATACCGCGCCACCTATGCCAATGTCGGCGCCACGCCGGTGGCCAACCTGCTGGCCACGCTGCCCATTCCCAATGACATGGAATTCACCGGTGCCACCCAGCCCACAGGCGCTGAAGCCAGTACCGATGGCAAAACCTTTGCCGCCATGCCGCTCAAGCGGACGGTGGGGGGCAAAGTGGTGGAAGTGCCCTTGATTGAATACCGCGCACTGCGCTGGAAAATTGCCACACTGCCTGCCGGCAAGACTGCGGTGGTGAGCGTGCGCACTCGGGTAAACGGTTCCAGACCATAAGGCCCGGGACCCTGTGGGAGTCAGGTGGGCTGCGGATAGACCCGTGCCATCCACGCACACCGGAATGTTTGTTTTGATCCGTACATAAGCATTGATAGGGGAGTCGCTTCATGCTTAATCACCAAAAAACCGCCCGTCTGACCCAGATGGCATCTGCACTGGCTGTGGTACTGGGGGGGCTCTCCCTGGTGCCTGCGGCTCACGCGGCTGCCCCGAATGCTGGCGTCAACATCAGCAACATTGCCCGCGCCAGCTACACCGACGGTGACGGCAATGCCCGCAACACCAACTCGAACGAAGTTTCGACCACCGTTCTGCAAGTGGCCAGCTTCACCCTGGTGCAGAACCAGACTGTCAGCTCCAACCCGAACGGTCAGGTCAAGCTGTACCACACCCTGACCAACACCGGCAACGCCAGCGACAGCTTCACGCTGAGTGTGGCCAACGTGGCCGACCTGCCGGCTGTTGGGGGCGACAACTTTGACTTCAGCACCATCCAGATTTTTGCCTTGGATGCCAGCGGCAATCCGACCGGTCCGAACCTGGCTGGCCAGACTGTCACCCTGAGCCGTGACCAGGCGCTGAACCTGGTGGTGATCACCACCACCCCGGCCACGGCCGCCAACGGACAGAATGGTCAGCTGACCATCAGTGCTGCCAGCACCTTTACCCCGGCTGTGACCGCCACCAACACCGACACCGTGAATGTCACCGGCAACGGCGTCATCACCGTCACCAAGTCGGCCAGCTACAACGCAGCCACCGGACAGGTTGAATACACCCTGACCGTGCAGAACATCGGTAACACCACGGCCACCGACATCGCCCTGAATGACGTGCTGGACAGCCGCCTGAGCTATGTGGCGGCCAGCGGTGTGTACAGTGGCTCGGCGAGCGGTCTGACCGACGCCAGCGATGCCCCGACTGACAAATACGCCGTGAGCGGTCAGACCCTGACCTTCACCATTGACAGCCTGGCACCGAACACCACCCAGACCCTGAAGTTCAAGGCTGACGTGGTGGCCGGCACCACGGCAGGCACCATCCCGAACAAGGCCGCCTTCACCTACGATCCGGATGGTGCAGGTGCCACGGGCACCACCCCGTCGCAGGATTCCAACACCGCGACCTTCACCATCGCCGCCACCTACCTGGGCACCATCAACGACTCGAACACCGATCCCTATGCGGATGCTGCGGCCGTGCCGGGCAACACCGCCAAGGATGACCGTGTCGAAACAGGCGCTCCGGTCAACCCGGCTTCGACCTCGACCTTTGACACCTGGGTCCACAACACCGGCAACACCACCGAAACCTACAACGTCACCGCAGCCAGCCTGAACCTGCCTGCAGGTAGCGTGGTCAAGCTGTACAAGGCCGACGGGGTCACCGAGCTGACCGACACCAATGGCGACGGCATTGCCGACACTGGCCCGGTGGCTGCAGGCGCTGCGGTCAAGATCGTCGCCAAGGTCACCCTGCCGGCCAGCTACAACGGCACCAGCAGCACCACTGAAAACCTGGATGCCCGCCTGACCCTGAGCCCGGTGGACAACACCGGTGCGGTGGACACCGTGATCGTCCGCATCGTCGATGTGCTGCCCAACACCGTCGACCTGACCGGTAACAACGGCGGTACCGGCCCGGGCACGCCCACGGTGATTGACAGCGTCACCACCCAGCCGGGTGCGCAGGCCATCCTGCCGCTGGTGGTCACCAATGGTGGCACCGCAGCCGACAACTACAACCTGTCGGTCAGTGGCCTGCCTGCGGGCTGGACCGTGACCTTCGTGGAAAACACCGGTACGGCAGCCGCCCCCGTGTGTGGCACCACCCCGGTCACCAACACCGGCAGCATTGCCGCCAGTGGCAGCAAAAACTACTGTGCGCTGGTGACCCCGGCGGGCAACGCCCCAGCGGGCAACACCGACCTGACCTTCAGCGTGACCTCGCCGCTCAGCGGCCTGAGCGACACCATGGTTGACCAAGTCACTGTGCAGACTGCCCGGGCTATTGCGCTGGTGCCGGACCGGACTGGCCAGGTGGCCCCGGGTGGTACCATCGTGTACAGCCACACCCTGACCAACAATGGCAACAGTGCTGAAACCAGCCTGCCGTTCACCCTGAGCAGCAGCCCGGCTGTGGCCAGCCAGAGCCTGTACATTGACGTGAACAACGATGGCCAGATCGACGCCGGCGACACCCTGGTGACCGGCAGCGACATCGCCACCGCACTGGGCAGCAGCCTGGCCGCCGGGGCTTCGGTCCAGCTGTTGGTGAAAGTCCAGGTACCGACTGGCGTGTCCGTGGGCAGCACCTACGTGACCACCCTGACCGTGACCCCGACCGGTGCCGGTGCACCGACCCCGGTGACGGTCACCGACACCACCACCGTCAACGCCGGTCAGGTGCGTCTGGAAAAAACCCAGGCCATGGACGCCAACTGTGATGGCACGATCGAAGGCAGCTATGTCACCACCAGCCTGTCGGCCAAGCCCGGTGAGTGCATCAGCTACCAGATCACCGCCACCAACCAGGGCAGCACCAACGTCACTGGCCTGACTATTGACGATACCGTACCGACCTACACCACCATGGTGGCTGACTCCACCACCAATGGTGGCACCACCGGTACGGTCAGCCCTGCGTCGGGAAGTGCAGCCACTGCATCGAACAACGTCGGCACTTTGGCACCGCTCAGCAGCGCCAAATTGGTGTTCAGCGTGAAGGTTGATCAATAATTTTCCTGACGGTGCCCTGACCTGCGGGTCGGGGCATCCGGTTGTAATTGACAAGGGGGCTGCAGTCAGCCCTCTTTTCAAATCCAATCAGCATTTTTTGGACAGGACATTTTCTGTGCGGCGCTTCCGGACACCGTCTGAACCGAACAAAACAGCTGGGTTTGCCATGCGTTGCCTGGCCAGCTCCATGCTGATGGTTCAGTACGCCCATGCGGTGTCCGATCAGGCGCCGGATGCTGGCGTCTCCATCGACAACGTGGCCATGGCCAGCTATGTCGATGACCAGAGCCAGCCGCAAAAATCAGTGTCCAACCTGGTGCAGGTTGCCGTCGGCGTGCTGTATGCCATCGACCTGAGCAGCGCCCCCCAGCAAACCGTGGAAGCCGGTGCCACCGTCACCTGGCTGAACACCCTGACCAACCAGAGCAACACGGGCGCCCATGTCCAGCTCAGTGCCCAGCCCGTCAATGGCCTGAGCCAGATTCGCCTGTTCATCGACCAGAACAACAATGGCCTGCTGGACGCCACTGACCTGGAAGTCACCCAGCCGCTGCAGCTGGCCCGTGGCCAGTCACTGCACCTGATCGTCACGGCCCAGACCGCTGCCAGCCTGTCGGAAGGCCAGGCACTGGCCGTGCCGTTGCAGGCCGTGGTGCAGGAAGATGCCAGCGCGCAGGATCAGGAACAGGACGGGCTGCTGATCGTGGCGCCGCGTCTGACCGCCATCAAGCGTGTAGACCAGACCCGCATCGATGCGGTTGGGGCGAATACCGTACAGCTGAATTATGAGCTGGACATCCAGAATGCCAGCCTGTCCACCATCCGGGGTCAGGCGCTGCTGGTAGACGGCCAGCCCCTGAGCGCGGTGCTGGTGCGCGATCCCCTGCCACCGAACACCCATCTGGTCAGCATCCAGCCGCAGGACCCGACCGCAGTGGTGCTGTATGCGCTGGCCAATGGCCAATACAGCCGCACCCCGGTGTTGCCGGTCAGCCAAATCAACGAAGTGCTGATTGCCTATCCGGGCGACATGCCCAGCCAGAGCCGCCAGCTGGCCCGGCTGGTGGTCGCGGTCAATGCCGGGGTGCAGAGTGCCCAGCTGAACAACACCTTCACAGTGCAGTACCGCAGTGGCATCAGCATCAACCCGCGCAGCCAGGATTCCAACACCGTCAGTACCGAAGTGGCGGGGAAGGCCAGCATTGACACCCGTGATCCGCAGTACCAGCAGTCACTGCACACCGGCAGTGTGAAAAAACCGCTGTACATCGAGGTGGCCGCGGCCAGTTGCAACGTTGACCGCACCCAGGCCGATCAGGTCTGGCTGGAGATCACCTCCAGCAAAACCGGCGATGTGGTGCGCATCCGTGCCACCGAAACCGAACCCAACAGCGGCCGCTACCGGATCAGTCTGCCCACCGATGAAGGCATCAAAAACCTCAGTGATGCAGTGCTGCAGACGCTGCGGGGCGATCAGGTCAATGTGGCCCTGAGTGCCTGTGTTGATCCGGTGACCCAGCAGCCGACCTCACCGTTTCAGCAGATCAGCACCGAAGTCTACATCGACCCGTATGGCGTGGTGTTCAACAGTGCCACCAACCAGCCAGTGGCCGGTGCACGCCTGACGCTGGTCGATGGCAGTGGCCAGCCAGCGACCGGCATCCGTGATGTGTATGGCAATGCGCTGGGGGCCGTGCTGGTCACCGATGCCCAGGGCCAGTACAGCTACCCGCAGGTGTTGCCGGGCAGCTATCGCCTGCAGGTAGACCCAGCCTCGATTGGTGACCTGACGTTTCCCAGCCAGAAAACCCCGGCTGAACTGCCACAGTGGCGTGTGGATGCACAGGGCTCCTATGGACAGGGATTTGTACTGGGCGGCAGCACCGCCACCCCCGTGGCCTTTGACGTGCCACTGGATCCCCCCAAGGCCATGGCGGCCCTGACCATCCAGAAACAGGCCAGCGCCCGTGAGGCCGAACTGGGTGATTTTGTGGATTACACGGTCACCGTCAACAACCCCGGCAATGCCGATGCCAATCAGGTGCAGATGAATGACCACCTGCCCCATGGCTTTGTGTATGTGCCGGGCAGTATGCGCGTCAATGGCGTGCAGGTGCCGGACCCTCAGGGCGGCAAGGGCCCGTACCTGAAACTGGGGCTGGGCGTGCTGCAGTCCAAAACCACCCTCAAGGTGCAGTACCGTGTGTACATTGGCCCCAATGGCCTGAGCGGCGATGGCATCAACCGCGTCACCGCCAGTGGCCAGAGCCAGGGACAGGCGATCAGCTCGCTGGAAGCCAGCGCCCAGGTGCGGGTGCGAGCCGGGGCGCTGATGAACGACGCACTGGTCATTGGCAAGGTGTACGCCGACTGCAACCGCAACGGCATGCAGGACACGGGCGAGCGGGGCATTCCCGGCGTGCGGCTGTTTTTGGAAGATGGTTCGTTCGTGGTCACCGACCGCGAGGGCAAATATGATTTTTATGGACTGAAGGCCAAGACCCACGTCCTCAAGCTGGACCGCAGCAGCCTGCCGGCCAATGTGCAGCTGATCGAACAGGGCAACCGCAATGCCGGGGATCCGGGCAGCCGGTTTGTGGACCTGCGCCATGGTGAGCTGCACCGTGCAGACTTTGCCGTCACTGATGGACTGGAAACCTGTTCGGTGGCGCTGCAGCAGCAAATCGACCAGCGCCGCAAACTGATCGGTGAACAAAACACCGATCTGGAGCGCGCCATCAAGGCTGATCTGGTCATGGACCCGAACTACAGCCTGGGCGATGTGCGGGCGATGCCGGCATCGGGCTGTGTCAACGGCGCCAGCGACATGGACTGCGCGCTGACCCTGCCCACGGACCAAAAGACCGCCACCCCAGCCCCCAGAGTCAACCGCATCACGTCCACCCCGCTGCTGGACCTGGAGCAGGTGCTCAAACAGGCCAGTGACACCCGTCTGGAAATTCTGAACCTGCAGGATCAGCAGGTGCTGCCGTTTGCCCAGACCAACCTGCAAGTCCGGGCCATGGCCGGGACCCAGGTGCGGGTCCGGGTCAATGGCGAGGTGGTGGATGACAGCCGCATCGGCAAACGGGCAGTGCTGCCCGCGCATCGGGTGGCCGGGTATGACTACATCGGTCTGAACCTGCGCGAAGGCCCGAACCGCATCGAGGTGGAGCAGCTGGATGCGCTGGGCAATGTGCGGGAAAGCCGCCAGCTCACCGTCGTGGCCCCGGGCCAGCTCAATCAGGTGCTGGTCAGCCTGCCGAGTACACCGGCCGTGGCCGATGGCAAGAGCCTGATGCATGTGGTGGTGAAACTGGTGGACAGCCAGCAGGTGCCCGTGGCCGCCCGCACCGCCGTGACCCTGGACGCCAATCTGGGCCGCATCCTGCTGGACGATCTGGATCCCACCGTACCGGGTGTCCAGCAGTTTGTGGAAGGTGGCGAACTGCTGGTGCCGATCCAGACCCCGCCAAAAGAAGGTGAAGGCCAGCTGCTGGTCGAGTCTGGCCTGTACAAGGTCGCCAGGCCGCTGCGCTTCGTGCCGGAACTGCGGCCGATGGTGGCGGCAGGGGTGGTCGAAGGCACCCTGTCGCTCAAGCATTTCAAGCCCAGCCAGCTGTCCCGCGTCACTCAGGACGATGGCTTTGAAGAAGAACTCAATGAGCTGTCGCAAAGCGCCGATGGCCAGCGTCGCGTCGGTGGCCGGGCGGCGTTTTTCCTCAAAGGCAAGGTCAAGGGCTCGTACCTGCTGACCATGGCCTATGATTCGGACAAAGGCCGCAAAGAGCGCCTGTTCCGCGACATCCGCCCGGATGAATACTATCCGGTGTATGGCGATGCGGCAGCCAAGGGCTTTGATGCCCAGTCCACCGGCAAGCTGTATGTGCGTCTGGACAAGGGCCGCAGCTCGGTGCTGTATGGCGACTTCAACACCCGCATCGACAACGATCCGGGGCTGATGCTCGGCCAGTACAACCGCAGCCTGACTGGTGCGCGCGGCCACTACGAAAACGACCGCACCCAGGTCACCGCATTCGTGGCCCAGACCCGCTCGCGCCAGCTGGTGTCCGAGCTGCCTGCGCTGGGCATTTCCGGCCCGTATCCGCTGGCGCAGGTGCCCAGCACGGCGATCCTGCAGAACAGCGAAAAAGTCGAAGTCATCACCCGGGACCGCAACAATCCGGGCCGCATCATCCCCGGCGGCATCCGCACCCTGGCCCGGTTCAGCGATTACCAGATCGACACCCTGACCAACACCCTCTACCTGACCCAGCCGGTGTCCAGTCAGGATGGTGATGGCAACCCGCAATACCTGCGCATCAGTGTCGAGGCCGAAGAAGCCGGTGACAGCTATCTGGTCGGCGGTGTGGCCGGTCGCCACCAGCTGCGCCCCAGCCTGAGCGTGGGCGGTTCCTATGTGCAGAGCGATGACCCGCTGACCGAAGAAAAACTGGTCAGCGTCAATGCAGTGACCCTGCTCAATGAGCGCACCAAGCTGGTCACCGAAGTGGCGCGCAGCAGCAACCTGGTCAGCCCGTTCAACAACCCGGCCGTGCCGGTCGGCACCGAACAGTCTGGCAATGCCGCCCGCATTGAACTGAATTACGCCACCGCCAAAGGCGAAGGCCGGATCTACCACCAGCAGGCCGACACCGGGTTTTTGAACAATTCCTCCCCGATCAGCCCCGGCCGGCAGGAATCCGGTGCCAAGGCGCAGCTGCGCACCGGACTGGGTCTGGTGCGTCTGGAAGGCTCGCGCACCGAAGACCAGAGCAATGGCGGGGTGCGCGATGGCCTGCTGGCCTCGGTGGAACGGCCGCTCAGTGCCCGGACTACCCTGGAGCTCGGTGCCCGTTACTACCGTGAAGGCAGCAACCCAGCCACCGCCAGTTCTGCCACGGCGGGCACCCCCTACGAAGGCACCACCGTCCGCGCCAAGCTGCGTGCCCAACTGCCGCGCCTGACCGGGGCCGAAGGCTTTGTCGAGTTTGAACAGGACCTGCAGCACAGCGAGCGTCAGTTGCTGGCGCTGGGCGGCAACTACCAGATCAGCCCCAAAGCCCGGCTGTATGCCCGCCATGAAATGCTCTCCAGTCTGGACAGCCAGTTTGGCCTGAACAGCAGCACCCAGCGCAATGCCACCCTGGTCGGGGTGGAAAGCAACTACATGAAGGATGGCAGCCTGTTCAGCGAATACCGCATCCGTGATGGCCTCAGTGCCCGCGAAGCCGAAGCTGCGCTGGGCCTGCGCAACCGCTGGATGGTGCGTGAAGGGCTGCGCCTGTCCACCAGTTTTGAAAAAATCAAATCCCTGTCCGGCCAGAACACCAGCAACGAATCCACCGCCGCCTCGATCGGTGTGGAGTACCTGCAAAACCCGGACTGGAAAGCCACTGGCCGTCTGGAAAAGCGCTGGAGCGATTCCGGGGACACCCTGCTGAATGCGCTGGGCTTTGCCTACAAGCTCAATGATGACCTGACCCTGCTGGTCAAGAACATCTACAACCTGAGCGAAAGCAGCCAGAGCGGCGACCGCCTGCAGGACCGCTTCCAGATCGGCATGGCCTACCGGGACTTTGACAACACCCGTCTGGATGGTCTGGCCAAGCTGGAATACCGGCTGGATGACAACCAGGCTTTTGCCGACCCGATCAAGTCCAGTGCCTACATCGCGTCCATGCACGTCAATTACCACCCGGCGCGGCGGCTGACCCTGAGCGGTCAGTATGCCGCCAAGTACCGCATCCAGCAGATGAGTGGCCTGGAAAGCCGGGGTGTGACCCAGTTGCTGGCGGGCCGTGCGCTGTATGACCTCAATGAGCGCTGGGATGCCGGCCTGAACGTGGGTACCCTGTGGAGCAACCAGAGCGCCGGGCAGCGCCACCTGCTGGGCGCAGAAGTGGGGTATCTGGTGGCCGCCAACCTGTGGGTTTCGGCAGGCTATAATTTTATCCGTTATCAGGATGATGATCTGGTGGATGCTGACACCACCCAGAAGGGGGCTTACGTGCGGGTGCGCTTCAAGTTTGATGAAGACCTGTTCAACCGGGGTCAGAGCCGCATCAACGCCTCCCTGGAGCCGCAGCCATGAGGTTGCGGCCTCTGGTTCTGGCCCTGCTGCTGGCGGCAGGCCCGGTCTGGGCCAATCCGGCCCCCATCGACCCGCAAATTGCCGACTACAAGGCCAGTCCGGACCCGTGGGTGCGCTATCAGGCCACCAAGGCCGAGGCGTGGCAGGCCTACACCCACCATGAGTATTCCGAGCGCAGCCTGACCGATCTGGGGCAGTTTGCCGGGCAGGAGGCCAAACGACTGCTGGCCGGCTTGTCACAGTCCGCTGTGCTGAGTCCGGTCACACCGGTGCCAGCGGGTTCCGGGGTGATGCGCCGCGACCTGTGGGCCACCGCCGAACTGCTGAAAAAACACCCGGCCTTTGCCCAGGTGAGCGAGCAGGTGGCGGCTGCAGAAGTCATGCTGGTGTGGGCCGCGGCAGAGCACTGCGAGCTGGGCTGGCGGCATTCGCGCGAGCACTTCAGTGCGGCTGAGCGCCTGTTGCTGCAGGCCCGGGCCACCGCAGAGCTGAGCCCACAGGCCCCGGCCTGGCCTGCGCAGGTCAGTTATCCGGACCTGGCGGTGCTCAATGGCCCCAGTGGCGGCTGTCGCGGGGTGCAGGGGTCCTGGCCTTTGCCCGTGCCTGATTTTGCGGTGCCTGTGATGGCTGGTCCTGTGGCGCCGGAACCGGCAGAAGTGTCGATTCCGGAGCCGACCCCGGCGGCCCGTCAGGTGGCAGAGCTGCCGAATGTGGTGCATTTTGCCCTGGATCGCGCCGCGCTTTCGGCCAAATCCCGGCAGGTGCTGGACCGCATCGCCGCGGCGCTGCGCCAGTATCCAGAGATGACGGTGACCCTGTATGGCTACACCGACTACCGGGCCAGCGTGGCCTACAACCAGGCCCTGGCCGCACGGCGTGCCGCCAGCGTGGAGCGCTATCTGCAGCAGCAGGGCATCGCCCTGTCGCGCATGGCCCGGGTCAGCAAGGGCGAGCAGAACCAGCAAAGCGATCCGGAGCATCGCCGCGCCACGGCCCTGAGCCGCCGGGTGGAGCTGGTGTTTGCCCAGGATGGACTGGAAATCCAGCCCCGCGCCCAGACCGAGGACCTGCAGCTGGAGCGCTGAGGGGCAGGGTGGTTGCCTTTTGTGCCCGCAGGGTTCATGGACGGCTTTTCGGTTGTGTTCCCTTTGACTGTGCTCAGGGCACGGGCCTACGTAGGCTGAGCGTAGTCGAAGCCCGATTTTTCTCAGGATTCCAGGTTGAGTCTTTGGCGACCTACTTTTGTTTCGGCAAAAGTCGGCAAAACCATCTGTCCCCGCAAAACTCGGCGGATGATGCGTCACGTTTGGTGGCTGGGCTTGCGCGGGGGCTGTGTTCCTTTCAAATACCGGGCGGCCTCGAACAATTGCGGGGACCTTTACGGTAGACAATGGTGTGAAGGGGCGAAGGCGGTCAAAAGCAGAAGCAGGTTTGTGCAGGCTGAGCGGTGTCGAAGCCCGATTTTTCTCAGGATTCCAGGTTGAGTCTTTGGCGACCTACTTTTGTTTCGGCAAAAGTCGGCAAAACCATCTACCCCCGCAAAACTCGGCAAAAGGCCCCCAGTGCCGGGGGCTTTTGCGGATTCAGGCCGTGGCGGGGCTGGCAGGCCGTGGCACATCCAGCGACTGGCCATTGACGCCCTGACTGTCCGGGCCCATCAGGTACAGATAGGTTGGCATCAGGTCCTCGGGCACCGGCAGGGTGTACGGGTTTTCGCCGGGGTAGGCGTGCGCGCGCATGTTGGTGCGGGTGGCACCAGGATTCAGGCAATTGAAACGGATCTGGCTGACATTGGCCAGCTCGGCGGCAAACAGCTGGGACACGCCTTCCTGGGCCATTTTGGACACGGCATAGGCCCCCCAGAAGGCACGTGCCTGACGGCCGACACTGCTGGTGGTGAAAATCACCGAGGCGTCCGGTGATTCGCGCAGCAGCGGCAGCAGCGCCTGGGTGAGCTGAAACGGCGCGTGCAGGTTGACATTCATGACCTCACGGAAGGTCTCCGGGTCATACATCTGCAGCGGGGTCAGCGGGCCGAGCAGGGCGGCGTTGTGCAGGATGCCATCCAGCCGGCCAATTTCCTGACTGACCATGGTGGCGATCTGCTGATAGTCGGTTTCGGTGGCGTTGGCCAAATTCAGCGGCAGCAGCGCAGGCTGTGCGCCGCCCATTTGTTCGATTTCATCGTAGACCGCTTCGAGTTTGCTCAGGGTGCGCCCCAGCAGCAACACCGTGGCGCCGTGGCGGGCATAGGCCAGTGCCGCCGCCCGGCCAATGCCGGAACCTGCGCCAGTGACCAGAATGGCCCGTTCGCGCAGCAGGTCGGCTGCAGGCTGATAAGTGCTCAAGTCCATCATGTCACAGGCTCCTTGATGAAGTGGTTCAACCAGTGGTGCAGGGCTGGCACGCTGTGCAGGATCACATCGGCCTGCCAGGCGTCGAGGTCGTGGCTGTGGTCCGGTGGCAGATAGCCCCATGCCGCCAGTACCGTGTGCATGCCTGCAGCGCGGCCCGCGTCAATGTCACGCGGGTGATCGCCCACATACACCAGCTGCGCGGCCGGCAGGTCCAGCTGCTGGGCGGCCAGCCACATCGGCTCGGGGTCCGGCTTGGTGCGCGACACGTCCTCCGGGCACACCAGCACCGCACAGCGCCGGGTCAGGTCCAGCGCATCCAGCAGTTTTTCGGACAGGCTGCGTGGCTTGTTGGTGACGATGCCCCACGGGATCCGGCGTTGCTCCAGACTGCGCAGCAGGGGATCCATGTGTTCAAACAGCCGGGTATCCACGGCGATGTTCTGGCCGTATTCCTGCAGGAAGGCCTCGCGGTAGCGCCACAGCGCCGGGTCTTCCAGGGCCAGTTCCGGGTGGATCAGCCGCACCATGGCCCGTGCACCCTCGGACACCTGCTGGCGGATCTGCGCCGGGCTGGGGGCGGGCAGGCCCTCGGCGCGGCAGAGCTGCTCAATGATGCGGATAAAGTCCGGTGCGGTGTCGATCAGGGTACCATCCAGATCAAACAGCACCCCCGCCACGGCCCTCATGCCGGCCTCCGCGCCATCATCATGTAGTTCACATCGACATTGGCGGCCAGCCAGTATTTCTGGGTGAGCGGGTTGAAGTGCAGGCCCATGCTGTCCTCCAGGATCAGGCCAGCGCTGCGGATCGCCGCGGCCAGCTCGGAGGGGCGGATGAATTTGCTGAACTCATGGGTGCCGCGCGGCAGCATGCGCAGCACATATTCGGCACCGAGGATGGCGAACAGGTAGCTTTTGGGGTTGCGGTTGATGGTAGAAAAAAACACCCGCCCGCCCGGCTTCACCAGTTGTGCACAGGCCTGCACCACCGACGCCGGGTCCGGCACGTGTTCCAGCATTTCCATGCAGGTCACCCCATCAAACTGGCTGGGCTGTTCGGCGGCCAGCTCCTCGACCGCCACCTGCCGGTACTGCACCTGGGTGACCCCGGCCTGTTCGGCATGCAGGCGGGCCACCGCCAGCGGGGCTTCACCCAGATCAATGCCCAGCACCTGGGCACCACGCCGTGCCATCGACTCGGCCAGAATGCCGCCGCCGCAGCCCACATCGACGATGTTTTTTTCGCCCAGTCCCTGTACATGGTCGGCGATCCAGTTCAGGCGCAGCGGGTTGATCTGGTGCAGGGGCCGAAACTCGGAATGGGGGTCCCACCACTTCTCGGCCAGGGCCTCAAATTTGGCAATTTCCTGTAAATCGACATTGCGGGAGGGGGCATTCATCGCGCTATCTCGGCTCATGCTGGATCAACAAAAAAGCCATTATGGCAGGCACTACGGCAAAATTGCGCAGAGTTTTGCCCAGACCGCCAAAAACTTCACAGTGCATTCATGACATGATCCGGTGGGTCGATTATGCTGCTGTGGACATGGACACCCGGCGCTGCCTCCCCGGTATCCCCGTGGCGGGGCAGGGCGGCACAGGGTGGCGGCCGATTTTTGGAGAATCCGATGATGATGCGTCAGTTTGCCCGTACCCTGATCAGCGCCAGCCTGCTGGCTGGTGTGGCGGGTGTCGCCCAGGCCGCTGAGCCGTTTGTGGCCGGCACCGACTACACCGTGCTGTCCAGCCCCGGTGTGGTGGAAAAACCCGGCCAGATCGAGGTGCGGGAGTTTTTTTGGTACGGCTGTCCGCACTGCTACAAGCTGGAGCCGCATGTGGTCAACTGGCTGAAAACCAAACCAGCCGATGTGAATTTCATCCGCACCCCGGCCGCGATGAACCCGGTCTGGGAGCAGAACGCCCGCGGCTTCTATGCCGTGGAGATGATGGGACAGACCGCCAAGGTGCACGAGCCGCTGTTCAATGCGATCCAGGTGGGCCGGCAGCGCCTGTTTGACCAGGCCAGTCTGGGGCGTTTTTATGCCAGTCAGGGCATTGACCTGAACAAGTTCAACGCGCTGTACAATTCCTTTCCGGTGATGGGCAAAATCAGCCAGTCGCGCAATCTGGCCATGAAATACCAGCTCGATGGCGTGCCCGCGCTGGTGGTCAATGCCAAATACGTGGTCAAGGGTGAAGATGCCAAATCCCTGCAGGTGGTCAATTACCTGATCAGCAAGGAGCGCGCCCTGATGCCGCGTGCGGCCGCCGCTGCGGTGCGCTGAGTCGGACCTGTTTCTCCAGCCCCGCTTGCCGGGGCTTTTTTTGGACCCGGTAACCGTGGTGTGGCCAGACTGCCGGGACGAATGCCACACGGCGGCGCTGGTCAAGCGGCAGCGGTCCGTTTAGGCTGGGGGTCCTGTTTGCCGATTGCCCGGAGACAATGCCCATGGCCCAGACCCTGTCCACCCTGCAGGCCCGCTATCCCCTGTATCTGGCCAACCAGCCGGTCGAAACCGGCCAGTGGCTGACGGTGACCGACAAATACACCCACCAGCCGGTCAGTCAGGTGGCGCTGGCCGATGCTGCGCTGCTGGACCGCGCCATTGCGGCAGCGGCACAGGCCGAACCTGCCCTGCGCGCCCTGAAGACCCACCAGAAGCAGGCGATCCTGCAGCATGCGGTGCGCCGCTTCACCGAGTGGACCGAGCGGCTGGTCGAGGTGCTGGTGGTGGAAGGCGGCAAGCCGGTGCAGGCGGCCCGTGCCGAAGTGGCCCGCCTGATCAGCACATTTCAGCTGGCTGCTGATGCCGTCACCCAGTTGCCACAGGGCGAGGTGCTGCCGCTGGATGTGACCCCGGCTGCGGCCCGTTATCGGGGCATGTCGCAGCGGGTGCCGGTGGGGGCCTGTGCCCTGATCAGCCCGTTCAATTTTCCCCTGAATCTGGCCGCGCACAAGGTGGCTCCGGCGATTGCTGCGGGCTGTCCGTTCATCCTCAAGCCCGCCAGCCTGACCCCGATCGGGGCGCTGCTGATCGGTCAGGCGCTGGCCGAAACCGACCTGCCGCCAGGGGCGTTTTCGATTTTGCCCTGTGAACGCGAGGCGGCGGACCTGCTGGTCACGGATGATCGCCTGAAGCTGCTCAGCTTCACCGGATCGGATCAGGTGGGCTGGGACATGAAGGCGCGGGCCGGCCGCAAGAAGGTGGTGCTGGAGCTGGGCGGCAATGCCGCTGTGTTGCTGGATGAAGACACCGACATGGCTGCCGCCATGGACCGGCTGGTGACCGGGGCATTTGTGCAGTCCGGGCAGGTGTGCATCAGCGTGCAGCGGGTGCTGGTGGTGGCCAGTCGTTATGCCGAAGTGCGCGATCAGCTGGTGCAGCGGGCGCGCCAGCTGCGGCCGGGCGATCCGCGCCAGCCTGCCACGGTGGTGGGGCCGATGATCAAGACCCGTGAGGCTGAGCGGCTCAAGGGCTGGATTGATGAGGCAGTGGCGCAGGGCGCGACCCTGCTGTGCGGGGGGCAGCTGGAGGGGGCGATGCTGGAGGCCACGGTGCTGGAAAATGTCCCGGCAGACTGTCATCTGGGCCGCGATGAGGCCTTTGGGCCGGTGGTGGTGCTGGCGTCGGTGCCGGATTTTGACACCGGGCTACAGCGCATCAATGCCAGCCGCTTCGGCCTGCAGGCCGGGGTGTACACCCAGCGCATCGACCGGATGATGCAGGCGTGGGACCAGCTGGAGGTGGGCGGGGTGGTCATCAATGACGTGCCCACCTTCCGGGTGGACAACATGCCCTACGGTGGGCTCAAGGACAGCGGACTGGGCCGCGAAGGCATCCGCTATGCGATCGAGGACATGACCGAGCTGCGCCTGCTGGTGATTGCCCAGCCGCAGCGCTGAAACAGCGGCCACGGCGCCTGTGCAGCAGGACGGTTACAGCCGCCTGCTCCACGTGGAACTGCGGCTCAGGGCGCGGGCTGTTTGATCAACCGGCAAAAATAAAAACCATCCCCGGCCTCCGGTGCCGGGAAGCACTGCCGTCCCCGGGGCCGCGCCTCACCCCAGTCGGCGTCGATGGGCTGCTCGCGTGCGTCGGGCGTGCGGGCCAGAAAGTCAGCCATTTGTTGCTCGTTTTCAGCCTTGAGCAGCGAGCAGGTGACGTAGAGCAACATCCCACCCGGCTGCAGCTGGTTCCACAGCTGGTTGAGCAGCCGCGCCTGCAGGGCCACAGTCTGGGCCACATCGTCCGGCTGGCGCAGCAGGCGGATGTCCGGGTGGCGGCGCAGCACCCCGGTGGCTGTACAGGGGGCATCCAGCAGGATCGCGTCAAACCGCTCCGGGGCGGGCCAGGTGGCGGCATTGGTGGCCTTCAGGGTGATCGGGCAAAGGTCCTGGAGCTGCAGTCGCTTCAGGTTTTCTTCCACCCGGACCAGCCGCTGGGCATCGCTGTCCAGCGCAGTGAGCTGGCGCGGGGTGAACTGCTCAAGCAGGTGACAGGTCTTGCCACCCGGTGCGGCGCAGGCATCCAGCACGGACTTGCCGTCCAGATCACCGAACAATCCGGCGCACAGCTGGGCATGGTCATCCTGTACCGCAAACCAGCCTTCGGCATAGCCGGGCAGCTGGGTGACACTGGCTGAATCCAGCAGCACGATCCCTTCGGGACGCCGGGTCGGGGCCGCATCCAGGTCCTGCTGGTGCAGCAGGTGCAGGTAGGCGTCACGGCTGCGCTGGCGTCGGTTCACCCGCAAAAACAGCGGTGCACTCTGGCGCAGCTCGGCAGCCAGCGCGGTGAACCGCGCCGGCCAGTCCTGCTGCAACTGGCTGGCCAGCCAATCCGGCAAACCATGGTGCTGCTCCAGCGCGGGACGCAGGCTGTCCTGTTCGCGCAGCAGGCGGCGCAGGATGGCATTGATCAGACCCGCGGCGTTTTTTTGTCCCAGTTGCTTGACCGCCTCGACCGTCTCACTGATGGCCGCATGGGCCGGGATGCGGGTGAAAAAAATCTGATAGCCGCCCACGATCAGCGCGGCCTGCAGGATCGGCCGGGGCGGGCTGGCCAGCATCGGCGCAATCACCGCTTCCAGCGCGAACCACTGGCGCGCACTGCCCATGACCAGTTCCTGCAGCAGGGCACGGTCACGCTCGGCGGTGTGGGTCTGGGCGGCGGGCAGCACGGTGGACAGCGAGCGGCCCTGAACGACCCGGTGCAGGCTGTCGATGGCCTGGGCACGCAGGTTGCGTGGGGCGTGGCTGTGTGTGGGACCACGGGTTTTCGGGTGACTTGGGTTTGAAGGGGAGGTCATGCCAGTGCTGCCTTAAGCCAGAATTTGATCAGGGTGCAGTTTTTGGGCCTGCTGGATCTGCACAGGGTTCAGGGCTTTGCCGCCCGGCCATTGCAGGCTGGTGAGCTGAATCACCTGCCCATCACCACAGCGCACCTGCACCCCGTGGCGGTCGATCTGGAGGACTTGTCCAGCGGGGCCTGCGGTGTGGCGTTCCTGAGGTGCGGGGCCGTGCAGGCGCTGGGCCGACCAGACCCGGACCGCGTGTTCGCCCAGTTGAAAAAACGCCACCGGCCAGCCCGCCAGACCACGGATTTGCCGGTCGACCTGCGCGGCGGGTTGTGACCAGTCGATGCGGCCTTCGGATTTTTCCAGCTTGTGGGCGTAGGTGGTCAGCGCCTCATCCTGTACCTGGGCCTGTGCCTGATGGCGATCCAGATCCGCCAGCACGGTCACGATGGCCTCGCCGCCCAGGATGGCCAGCCGATCCTGCAGGCTGGCGGCAGTGTCGCTGGGGGTGATGTCCGTGGCCAGCGTGTACAGCATGTCGCCGGTGTCCAGTCCACGGGCCATCTGCATGATGGTGATGCCGGTCTGGGCGTCACCCGCCAGAATGGCACGCTGGATCGGTGCCGCCCCACGCCAGCGTGGCAGCAGGGAGGCATGGATGTTCAGACAGCCACGGTGGGGCAGGTCCAGCACGGCCTGTGGCAGGATCAGCCCGTAGGCGGCCACCACCATCACCGGCACTTCATGCTGCTGGCACAGGGCCTGCAGCTCGGTGCGGGCGGCGTCGCCTTCGGGGGTGTTGGCCCGGAAATGCAGCGGCTGATACACGGGTAGGCCCTTCTGCAAGGCCAGTTGCTTGACGGCGGAAGCACTCAGCTTCTGGCCGCGTCCAGCCGGACGGTCCGGCTGGGTGTACACCGCCACCACCTCATGGCCTGCAGCCAGAATCGCCTGCAGCGCTGTGGCGGCAAATTCAGGGGTTCCTGCAAAAATCAGTTTCATCGGCACCAGCCCACACCCAGCCAAAGCGCGCAGTATAGCGGCTCTGGCCAGTCCTGGGGGGCTGGGATGGTGCCGGGGCTCTGACCCCGGTGGGTGGGACTCAGGAGCAGGATTTGGCGGTGAGGGCGGCCTGCAGGCTGGCCTGTTGCAGGGCCAGTGCTTCCGCCGAAGCAGGCTGGCCGCTGGCGGCACTGGCCAGTTGCTGGGCCTGCTGGGTGGCGGCCGCAGCCTGTTGCAGGCCATCGGTGGGCACGCCTGCCATGCGGCCGGCAAAACCAAGCAGTCCGGAGGCCGAGTTCAGCAGGCCCGTGGCCTTGGCCGCAGTACTGGGGGCCGCCTGCTGGGCCAGGCTGGCCTGAGCGCCTTTCAGGGTGGCACAGTCCATGCCCAGATAAGCCTGCAGGGCCTGTGGGTCTATGGCTGCGGTGGGGGCGGCCGCCGGTGCGGGCTGGGCCGGCGCCACGGCATCGCGGGTGGTCTGGACGGTTTTCATCACCTGGGAGGCCTGACTGAGCACGTCAAAAAGACCTGCCTGGGCCAGCGGGGCGGCGGTGATCAGCAGGGCTGCAGCAATCCATTGGTTTTTCATGGGGCGATCCTTGTGTGGGGTGGTTTTCGCCCTGAACATGACCCACGGTGGCCTGTCCCATCAACCCCCTGAATTGGGTATTCAGACTGCTGGCGCAGTTGGGGTGGATAAACGGCCTGAATCAGACAAAAACTGTGGACAAATCCGGCCAGACCGCTTTTTTTTGGGCGTCAAGGGCCGATAAAATCAAGGCCTACTTTTTCAGGTCCATCCCAGAGGAGCCACCATGAGCCAGTCTGACCAGAACAACGATGCCCTGCGCAAACACTCCTCGCAGGTGGTGGACGGCATTGAGTGCGCCCCCGCCCGGGCCATGCTGCGCGCGGTCGGTTTCAGCGATGAGGATTTCAAAAAACCACAGGTCGGCATTGCCTCGACCTGGGCCAACGTCACCCCCTGCAACATGCACATCGATGGTCTGGCGCGTCAGGCCGAAGCCGGTGTCAATGCCGCCGGGGGCAAGGGCGTGATTTTCAACACCATCACCATTTCTGATGGCATCGCCAACGGCACCGAAGGCATGAAATATTCGATGGTGTCGCGGGAAATCATCGCCGACTCGATTGAGGCCGTGGCCGGCTGTGAAGGCTTTGATGGCCTCATCGCCATCGGCGGCTGTGACAAGAACATGCCCGGCTGCATCATGGGCATGGCACGCCTGAACCGCCCGTCGGTGTTTGTGTATGGCGGCACCATTCAGCCGGGTCAGGGCCACACCGACATCATCTCGGTGTTTGAAGCAGTGGGTCAGCATGCCAAGGGCGAGCTGAATGAAATCCAGGTCAAACAGATCGAGGAAGTGGCCATCCCCGGCCCCGGCTCCTGTGGCGGCATGTACACCGCCAACACCATGGCCTCCGCGATTGAGGCGCTGGGCATGAGTCTGCCCGGCTCCAGTGCACAGGATGCGATCTCGCAGGACAAACAGTCTGACTGTGCGCGGGCCGGTGAGGCGGTCCTCAACCTGCTGCGCCTCGACATCAAGCCGCGCGACATCATGACCAAGGCCGCCTTTGAAAACGCCATCCGCGTGATCATCGCGCTGGGTGGCTCCACCAATGCGGTGCTGCACCTGATCGGCATGGCCCGCACCGTGGATGTGGACCTGAGTCTGGATGACTTTGTGCGCATTGGTCAGGACACCCCGCTGCTCGCCGACCTGCGTCCCTCGGGCAAATACATGATGAGCGAGCTGGTGGCGATTGGCGGCATTCAGCCGCTGATGAAGCGCATGCTGGACCGTGGCCTGCTGGATGGCTCCTGCCTGACCGTGACCGGCAAGACCCTGGCGGAAAACCTGGCCAGCGTGCAGGACTATCCGGAAGACCAGCAGATCATCATGCCGTTTGAGGCCCCGATCAAGCCGGATTCGCACCTGGTGATCCTGAAGGGCAACCTCGCCCCAGAAGGTGCCGTCGCGAAGATCACCGGCAAGGAAGGCCTGCGCTTTGAAGGCAACGCCCGCGTCTACGAAGGTGAAGAAGGCGCACTGGCGGGTATTTTGAACGGTGAAGTGGTGGCTGGTGACGTGATCGTCATCAAGGGCGAAGGTCCCAAGGGGGGACCCGGCATGCGCGAAATGCTGTCGCCCACCTCGGCAGTGATGGGCAAGGGTCTGGGCAAGGACGTGGCCTTGATCACCGATGGCCGCTTCAGCGGTGGCTCACACGGCTTTGTGGTCGGCCACATCACCCCGGAGGCCTTCGACGGTGGCCCGATTGGCCTGATCCAGAACGGCGACCGCATCACCATTGATGCCGAAACCCGTGAAATGACCGTGCACATCAGCGATGAGGAAATGGCCGCGCGTCGTGCCGTGTGGGTCCGTCCGGCACCCAAATACACCCGTGGTGTACTGGCCAAGTATGCCCGTCTGGTGTCGAGTGCCTCGACCGGCGCGGTGACGGACCTCAGCGAATAAACCCGGTCCGCCCCGCAAAAAAACCAGCCTGTGTTCCCGGCTGGTTTTTTTTGGCCTACAGACCCATGACAGACCACTCATGGGGGGGCGCATCTGCGCGGGCGCAACCGGGGGTAAATGGCCTGATTGGCTGCTGACAAGACCCAAAATTCCGCCTATGCTTTTTGCATCAAGAACATCAAGAACAGGCAGGGCAGACCTTGGGCACACGACGACACCATCCTCCCGTGCGGGGCGTTGCGCCCTCATGAGCTGGGGACGTCGCTGGCTGGATCCACTGCGCTCACGCTGGCTGCAGCACACGGCGTCACGCCCCCAGCGGCCGCTGCGGGGGCCGCTGGTGGTGCAGCTGCGCCTGGATGATCCCTACAGCAATCTGGCCGTACAGCTACTGCCGCAGCTGGCCGGATTGATGGACCCAGTCTGGTGGCCCATCCAGCTGGACATTTACACCGAGGCCCCCCAGGATTTTCCCGGTGGCCTGACCGCGCTGGACTGGCAGCGCTACAGTGTGGAGGATGCGCACTGTCTGGCCGACCAGCATCACTTTGATCCCCCGGCCCAGCACCACTGGCCCGATCCGACCCATCTGGCCATGGCCCAGCAGATCCTGCAGCAGACGCCGCTGCGTGATCAGGATTTTTTGCGGTTGTTGCAGAATGTCTTTCACATGCTCTGGCAGGGACAGGCCGGCAAGTTGCGCACTGTGCAGCAGCTGGCCCGGCAGGCACAGACGCTGGCCGGTACTACGGCTCCCGAAGGCAGCCTGCTGGCCTGTCGCTGGGTGACGGCACCGCTGCTGCAGGCGCGCTATGTGCTGGCCGGACGTTCCTATCTGGCGGTGGATGATTTTCTGCGCCTGACCCGGCGCTTGCATCACCAGCAGGCGCTGCGGGGGGAGCCGGTGTTTTTGATTGACCATGTCGAGTGGCGTGAGCATCTGGTCAGCGATCCGGTCACGCTGGCAGACATCCAGGCCCGGCAGCCCCGGCTGAAGTTCTGGGGCGCACTGGAGGATCCGCTGACCTGGATTCTGCTGCAGTACATCCAGCGTGAAATGGCCGGACACTACAACGTGCTGGTGGAGTTTTTGCCTTTGCCGCACCAACAGCGTGACCAGTTTGACTGGGCACTGCTGCGCCGCCTGTCGCGGCGGACCGGGGTGGACTTTGCCCCATTCTGTCGGCCGGATGCCGCTGCGGTCCTGCTGATGGCGCGCTACCTGCACGGGCTGGATGCCGCGCAGCGCCTCGGTGCAGCCCTGCAGCTGCTGGAGCAGGTGTGGACACGGGGACGCTGCATGGCCACGCCCTGGGCGCTGCAACAGGGGCTGGCGCTCGAAGGACTGCCCACCCTGCCGGAGGCGGCCAGCACGGCACACTGGCTGGCACAGCACCAGCAGGTGGTGCAGGCCCTGAAGCTGCCGGACCTGCCGGTGATGCAGCTGGAGATCGGTGGGCGGCAGTGGCGGTTTTGCGGGCTGTACCGGGTCTGGCGGCTGGAAGTGCTGCTGGCGCAGGCGGCAGAATGGTGAAGGGTGCGGTTCGGCTGGGGCGGGGATGGCGGCAGTTGCACACTGCCAGTTTGCTCACCCAGCTGCTGGTGCTGGCCTGCGTCTTCATGGCCCTGCTGCTGTCCACCCGCTTCTGGCTGATCGTGCAGCAGCGCCAGGTGATCAGTGAGCAAAACGCCCTGAGTGAGCTGCACCTGTTCAGTGAGCTGCTGGGCAGTTTTCTGGCCGATGACAAAGACAGCCATGCCGAGGCCATGGGCCATGCCCTGCGGGCCTACACCCACATCCATCCGGATGTGCAGGTGGTGCTGTTTGATGCGCAGGGTCGTGTGCTGCTGTCACACCAGTCCCGTCAGGTGCTGCGCAATGCCCATGAGCTGCCGCTGTGGCACCGTGACCAGCCGGATGAAACGCGGGTGGATCACCATCAGGCCGTGCGCAGTTGGCGCCGATTGCCGCGTCAGCATCTGCTGTATGTGTATCAGCCGCTGACCCCATTTCAGTTTGGAGCGGTCTGGTATTGGTCGGTGGTGGGCCTGCCCGTGGTCTGGTCACTGGTGTTCGTGCTGTTGCTGGTACTGCTGGTGCAGCGCTATGGACGACAGGTGCAGCAACTCACTGACATGGCCCGCCAGCTGGATGGTTTTTCGGGGTATCGTCCTGTGGACACCGTGGACAAGGTCCGTGAGCTGGTGGCACTGGCGCATGCCCTCAACCGGCTGGGCCACCGCATGGTCCGGTATCAGCAGCAGGAACAGCAGCTCAAACAGCGTCATCAGGATCTGGTGGCGCGGGTGCCGGTCCATCTGTTGCTGCTGGACACCCGGGGGCAGGTGGTGCTGGACAACGTACAGGACCCCTGGGTGCTGGGCATTACCCCGGAAGAGTGGCGGCAGCTGCCGGTGGGACAGTTGTTCATGGGGGTGGATTTTGCCCCGAACCAGCTGCTGCTGCAGCTGGACAGCCGCCAGCCCAGCCTGCGCCTGCTGGTGCAGCGGCCCGGTCTGCAGGGCATGCGCTACTATCAGCTGTGGCTGAATCAGCGGCTGGACGCGCAGGGCCAGTGGCTGGGCTACAGTGGCATGCTGCATGAGGTGACCACAGAATACCTGAGCCATCTGGAGGCAGTGCGCCACAACGAACAGCTCCAGCAGCGCCAGCAGGCCCAGGACCGGCTGCTGGCCACCATCAGCCACGAGCTGCGCACGCCCCTGAATGGCATCCTGGGCATGGCCCAGCTGCTGCAGGAAACCCGGCTCGACGGCGAGCAGCAAGAGTATGCCCGCACCCTGTACAACTCTGGACAGGCGATGCTGCGGCTGGTCAATGATTTGCTCGATCTGGCCAAACTCGAAGCGGGCAAGATGCTCACCGAGGAAATCGATTTTGACCTGCTGGCGCTGATGGGCGATGTCGGGGACCTGCTGGCCCCGATGGCACTGCAGCGCAGTCTGGAGCTGGTGCTGACGGTGGACCCCGACTGTCCGCGCCAGCTGCGGGGTGACCCGTACCGCATCCGGCAGATCCTGCTGAATCTGGCCAGCAATGCGCTGAAGTTCACCGCCCAGGGACAGGTGGTCCTGCGGGTGTTCCCGGACACGGCGCCGGCGGAGGGACGCACCCTGCCCGAGTCCTCTGGGCCCTGGCACTGGCTGTGCTTTGAGGTCCAGGATTCCGGGGAGGGCATTGCCCCCGAGCGGCAGGCCGAACTGTTCCAGTTCTTTGCCCAGGCGGACCGTACCATCAGCCGGCGCTTTGGCGGTACCGGGCTGGGACTGGCCATTTCCCGTGGTCTGGCCGAGGCCATGCAGGGATGCATCACCCTGTCTTCGGCGCTGGGCATGGGCAGCACCTTTCAGGTGCATTTGCCGTTGCAGGCCCTGTCGGATGGCCGGGTGTACCAGTTGCCGACGCTGTTGCAGGGACAGGCCGTGCTGCTGATTGAGCCCAATGAACGCGCCCGGGTGCTGCTCGCTGAGGTGTTGCAGCGGCTGGGGCTGCAGGTTCAGGCCGAGGCTGAGCGCCAGGCCCTGTATGCGATCCGCCAGCCCAACACGGTGGTGCTGCTGGCCAGTACCGCCCTGGATGCCGACAATCCGATGGTCTGGCCTGTGGTGAACACCCAGACGGTGCACTCGCGGGTGATCCTGATGAGCCTGACCCCGCAGCGCCGCCTCAAGGCCGTGGTGCGCCAGCAGGTCGATGGATTTGCGCAGAAACCGCTGCGGCTGGAGCATCTGCTGGCCGAAATCCTGCGCCTGCGCCTGCAGCGGGTGCACCACAATGTACCGGATGCCATTGAGCTGGCTCACGCCGCCAGCGTGCGCAAGATGCAAGAGTTTCTGCAGGCACAGCCGGTGAATGCCGAGTCTCCCGCCCCGGTGCCGGGACAGCGCATGACGGTGCTGCTGGCCGATGACAACCCGGTGAACCAGAAGGTCGCCGGCAAGATGCTGCAAAAACTCGGCTGTACCGTGTGGGTGGCCGAACAGGGCGAGGCCCTGCTGGCGCTGCTGGACCAGCACCCTGAAGCGCATCTGATCCTGATGGATTGCCGCATGCCGGTGATGGATGGGCTGGAGGCCACCCGGCGGATCCGCCAGCAGCAGCGCAGCATTCCGATCGTGGCGCTGACCGCCAACGACACCGACGAAGACCGCGAACTGTGCCTGCAGGCGGGCATGGATGATTTTCTGGCCAAGCCGCTGCAGCAGGCCGAGCTGGCCGCCATGCTGCGGCGCTTTGCCCCGTTGTGAAAAAACCGGCACAGGGCCGGTTTGTTCAGAGCGCAGGACCTCAGTCCAGGTAGTAGGTCTTCAGCGGCGGGAAGCCGTTGAATTCCACCGAGCTGTAGCTGTTGGTGTAGGCGCCGGTGGTCATCCAGTAGATGCGGTCGCCCACGGCCAGATTCTGCGGCAGCTGGTAGTGGCTCTGCTCGTACATGATGTCGGTCGAGTCACAGGTCGGGCCAGCCAGCACCACGGTGCCATAGTCCGAGGTGGTGTCCATTTTTTCGGTGTAGATCGGGTATTTGATCGCTTCGCCCAGCGTCTCGATCAGGCCCTGGAACAGGCCGACGTCCAGATACACCCAGCGGTTCAGGTCAGTGCGCGACTTGCGCGAGATCAGTACCACTTCGGACACCAGCACCCCCGATTCGCCGACCAGCGAACGGCCCGGCTCCAGGATGATTTCCGGCAGCTCATCGCCGTAGTCGTCGTGCAGGTAGCGCAGGATTTCCTGGGCATAGGTCTGGATGGTGTTGACCTCGGAGATGTAGTTGGCCGGGAAGCCGCCGCCCATGTTGATCATCTGCAGCTTGATGCCTTCTTCCAGCTTCATCCAGTCAAACATGTATTTGACCTTGGACAGCGCATCGTCCCAGACGGCGATGTCCTTTTGCTGACTGCCGACGTGGAAGGAAATCCCGTAGGGCACCAGCCCCAGCTGTTTGGCCTGCACCAGCAGGTCGATGGCCACATCCGGATGGCAGCCAAACTTGCGCGACAGCGGCCACTCGGCGGTTTCGCCGCCACTGACCAGAATGCGCACAAACACCTTGGAGCCGGGGGCCTGCTCGGCGATGTTCTGCAGGTCAGCCTTGGAGTCGGTGGCAAACAGGCGGATGCCACGCTCATAGGCCCATTTCACATGGGCGGCTTTCTTGATGGTGTTGCCATAGGAAATGCGATCCGGCTCCACACCAGCGTCCAGCACCCGCTGCAGCTCAAAAATCGACGCACAGTCAAAGCATGACCCCAGGTCACGCAGCAGGTTCACCACCGGCTCGCCCGGATTGGCCTTCATGGCGTAGTGCACCTTGGCCATGGGGAAGCAGCCGATCAGCTCCTGGTATTTTTGGCGAATGATTTCCAGATCGACGACCAGAAAGGGGGTTTCCTTGTCCTGGGCAAAATTCTGGATTTTTTCCCACTCCGCAGGGGAGCAATAGTCATTCAGGCGCATACGCAATCGATCCGGTGGACGAGGAAAAAAAGGGGGAGGGCAGACTCGTGAAAAAGCCTGCAAAAGATAATCCCAAAGGGGGGCAGATTCAAGAACAAATCAGGGCAGTCTGGGTGCAACATCCGCAGCCGCCGACAAACTGACCCTGAGGTCGTGCAGCAGCCCGTCAGCCACATTGTAAATCCAGCCATGTACCTGCAGCGGCTGGCCGCGCGCCCACGCATCCTGCACGATGGTGGTCTGCGCCACATGGCGCACCTGTTCCATCACATTCAGCTCGCACAGGCGATCAAAGCGCCGCTCAGGCGGCAGGGCGTCCAGCTCGGCTTCATGCAATGCGGCAATCGCCTGGATGGGCCGCAGCCAGTTGTCGATCAGGCCCAGCCGGGTGTCGGCATAGGCCGCCTTGACCCCGCCACACTGGTAGTGCCCGGTGACGATGATGTGGCGCACCTGCAGCACCTCAACCGCAAACTGCAACACCGACAGGCAGTTGAAATCGGTGTGGATCACCTGATTGGCGACGTTGCGGTGCACGAACATCTCACCCGGGGCCAGGTCCACCAGCTGGGTGGAGGGCACCCGGCTGTCGCTACAGCCAATCCACAGGTACTGCGGTGCCTGCTGGTTGGCCAGCCGGTTGAAAAAATCCGGATCGTCCCCGGCGGTGCGGGCGGCCCACTGCCGGTTGCTGGCCAGTAATCCCCGGAGCGGCATGGCGTCAGCCCCGGCGCACGAGCTGGCGCTCGCGTTTGGAGAGTTTTTCGCGGATGCGCTGGCGCTTCAGCGGCGACAGATAATCCACAAACAGCTTGCCATCGAGATGGTCCATCTCATGCTGGATGCACACGGCCAGCAGGCCATCGGCGTCCTGCACGAACGGCTGGCCCTGGCGGTCCAGTGCCTCGATGCGCACCCGGGCGGGACGGGTGACCTTGTCATACACCTGCGGCACGGACAGACAGCCTTCTTCATAGGGCAGCTGTTCTTCGGTCAGCGGGGTGATGCGGGGATTGATGAACACCAGCGGCTGGCTGCGGTCCTCGGACAGGTCCATCACGATCAGCTGCAGGTGCTGGTCCACCTGACTGGCGGCCAGGCCGATGCCCTTGGCGTCGTACATGGTTTCAAACATGTCATCGATCAGCTGGCGGATCTGATCATCGACCTGCGCCACGGGCCGCGCCACCGTGCGCAGGCGGGGATCGGGAAACTGCAAAATCGGCAAAACTGCCATTTCGTCCTCATTTTCTCTGGGGTGCCCCATCTGGACACCATTCGGTGAAAGCCGTATCGTAAAGGCAGTCAAAAGGGGTCATCTGCCTGCCAGTATAGCAAGGTTCAGATGGTGCATTGTAGCTGCCCTGTGGGATGCGCAGCAGGCGGACCGCCGCCGGGTGCGCAGACACTGCAGGATGGCCACGACATAACACATTGCTTTGCTGGTTACGCCTGAGAGCGATTTTTTCACAATAGGGACAGGATAATGAAAGCAGTAGCGTCTAAGGCCCAGACTTCGTGGGTTCAGCGCACCTTGCCGGCCTGGGTTCTGGCCGCTGGCCTCGGGCTCGGCATGCTGCCGGGTGTGGCACAGGCCAACAACCCGCCACCCGCGGTGCGCGCGGATGCACCCAATGTGTATGTGGTCAAAAAAGGCGACACCCTGTGGGACATTGCCCGGCATTACCTGCGCTCCCCCTGGCGCTGGCCGGAAATCTGGGCCACCAACCCACAGGTCAAAAACCCCCACCTGATCTATCCGGGCGATCGCCTGCTGCTGTGCAGCATTGGTGGCCGTCAGGTCGTGGGCGTGGATCAGGGCGATGGCTGTGAGGGCGTGGTACGCCGCATCACCACCGGCGGTGGCGACGCCCGGCTGAGTGCGCGCATCCGGGTGGAGCCGCTGGACTCGGCGGTTCCGGCGATTCCGCTGTCGGAGATCCGCAGCTGGCTGACCCAGGCCACGGTGATGGACTATGCCACCCTGCACAATGCCCCCTATGTGCTGGCGGCCCGTGAGCGCCACGTGATCACCGCAGCCGGCGACATCATCTACGTGCGCAGCAAGGCCCTGAACGTCGGTGACGTGTATGGGGTGTACCGTCAGGGTGAGCGCTATGCCGATCCGGAAACCCAGGAAACCCTCGGCTATGAAATGCGCCAGGTCGCCCGGGGTCTGGTGATCGAGCAGAATGGTGATGTGGCCTCGGTGCGCCTGACCGATTCGTTCCAGCAGGAAGTGCGCGAGGGTGATCTGGTCCTGCCGGAGCAGGGTGAAGCCTATCCGCCGATTTTTTACCCCACCAATGCCAAGAACATCCTGCCGGGACGGCTGATCCGGGTGATGGATTCGGTGGGCACGGCCGGCAACAACAGCGTGATTGCCCTCAACCGTGGCGCGCGTGAAGGCGTGCAGCCGGGTCAGGTGCTGGCCATTCACCAGCGCGGTGCCCTGGTGCTGGATCCCAAGCGCAGGGATTCGGTGCGCCTGCCCAGCGAGCGGGCCGGTCTGGTGATGGTGTTCCGCAGCTTTGAAAAAATGAGCTATGCCTATGTGCTCGAAGCCGCTGCCCCCCTCAAGGTGGGCGATGAAGTGCGTCCGCCGATCGACAGCGAGTGAGTCCGGTGGCCGCCCTCCGGGGCGGCCGTTTTTTGCCGGGATCTGATGCGGTTCAGGTTCAGGCCAACTATTTTTTTAAATAAATCAAACTCAATTCAGGCAGAAAAACGCCATGATGCCAGAAGAATCATTACGGGCGGCGTGGACGCTGTGGGCCGCCGTCAATCAATCCAGCATCGCCTATCAGCAGTGTGTGCGGGCCTTTGGCGGGGTGGATGCCGCGCTGGCTGCGCCGGTGGCACGCTGGCAGCAGGCTGGGGTGGATGCCCGCCACTGTGCACGCTGGCAGCAGCCCGAACAGGTGCGCCGGATCCGCGCCGGGGTCGATCAGCTGCTGGAGCGCTGGGCCCGGCAGGAGTTTGCCGTGCTGCTGGCCGGGCAGGCGGGCTACCCACGGCTGCTCAGCGAAATCGCCGATCCGCCACCGTTCCTGTGGGTGCAGGGGGAAGTGCAGGCCCTGCTACAGCCGCAGGTGGCGGTGGTGGGCACACGCAGACCCACGGCTTCGGGACGGCAACTGGCGCGCCGCTGCGCCCGCGAACTGGCGGAAGCCGGCCTGTGGGTGGTCAGCGGACTGGCCCATGGCATCGACAGCGAGGCGCATCAGGGGGCGCTGGCGGTGGGCGGCGGGCGAACCGTGGCGGTGCTGGGCAGTGGGGTGGATCAGGTCTACCCGGCCAATCACCGTGCCCTGGCCGACCAGTTGCTGGCGGCAGGCGGTGCGCTGGTGTCGGAATTTTTGCCGGGCACCCCGGCCCGGGATTATCATTTCCCGCGCCGCAACCGGGTGGTCAGTGGGCTGTCGCTGGCCACGCTGGTGATTGAGGCCGCGCAGGGCAGTGGTTCGCTGATCACCGCCACGCTGGCCGCCGAGCAGGGGCGGCAGGTGTTTGCACTGCCTGGCCATGTGGACAATCCACAGGCCGCAGGCTGCCACCAGCTGATCCGCGAAGGGGCCACACTGGTGACCTGCATGGCTGAGCTGCTGGAAGACCTGAATTTGCCGCGCAGTCCGCTCCAGCCGGTGCCAGAAGCGGCAGACCCACGGCCCGTCCCCACTCTGGATGGACTGTCCGATCCGGCCCGGCAGTTGCTGGGGGTACTGGACTGGCAGGGGCAGGCCGTGGATGTGCTGGTGGAGCGGTTGGCGATGGAGGTCAGCACGCTGATGGCGGCCCTGCTGGAACTGGAACTGGCCGGGCTGGCGATGCAGCAGAACGGCTGGTATCAACGCTGTCGGCAGTGATGTCCCTGATCCTGCCTTCTGGAGGAAAACCCGATGACCCCGACCCCGATCCCCCCTGCACTGGCCGCGCATCTGCAGGCTGGCGGTCTCCTCGCCTACCCCACCGAAGGGGTGTGGGGACTGGGCTGTGACCCGCACAATCCCGAAGCGCTACAGCGCCTGATTGACATGAAAGGCCGCGACAGCGCCAAGGGGCTGATTCTGGTGGCGGCTTCGCTGGCACAGATCCAGCCGCTGTTGCAGGGCCTGAGCGCGGTGCAGCGGGCCCGGCTTGAGCAGGACTGGCCCGGTTTTGTCACTTATCTGTTGCCCTTGCCGCAGCCCTCGCCCTATCCAGCGCTGCTGACCGGCCATCATGGCCGCATTGCGGTACGGGTGTCGGCGCATCCGGTGGTGCAGGCGCTGTGCCAGCAGTTTGGCCCGCTGGTGTCCACCAGTGCCAATCCCTCGGGGCTGGCGGCGGCGATGAGTGCCGAAGCGGTGTGGGATTATTTTGGCGATCAGGTGTGGATTGTGCCCGGGGCGCTGGGTGGGGCTGAGCGGCCCAGTGCGATCATTGATCTGGCCAGTGGTGAGGTGATCCGGGCGGGGTGAATGGGGTGCTGGAAAAAATCTGGCCAAAGCAGTTTTGGCGGGCTGCTTTTCGGTGGTGTTCAGGATGGCAGGTTTGGCCTTCGGCGACCGACTTTTGTTGGGGCAAAAGTCGGCAAAACCATCTGTCCCCGCAAAACTCGCGGGCTGCTGTGCCCGGTGGGGATGCCTGGCTGAAGCGGTCTTTCGGACGGGTCAGCTTTGGTCCTGCTCGAACAATTGCGGGGACTTTCCCCGTAGTGGGTTGCGGTTGAGGGACGAAGGCGGTTAAAAAGCAAAAGCGGTTTTGTGCTGGCTGAGCGGCTTTGAAGCCCGCCCTTCGACTGCGCTCAGGGCACGGGATTTGTAGGCTGCGCGGGCTCGGACCGTTGCGGGGCTTCACGCATTGCGTGAAGGATAGCCAAGGGGCGAAGACTTTCAAAAGCAAAACCACAGACGCCACGGCCGCAGCGTCTGGGTGGGGCAGGGCGTTAGGCCGCAGGCTGTGTGCGCAATTCCGCCAGCAGTTGCCGGAGCTGGTGGCCCATGCGCACGGTGGCGTCCAGTGCCGGGGCGTGAATCGGCGTCATGTTGATGAAGCCATGCGGCAGGCTGCAGAAGCGCCCCTGCTCGACCCGGTTGCCTGCTTCACGCAGCCGCTGTGCGTACAGCTCGCCCTCGTCGCGCAGCACGTCCAGCTCTGCCGTGACCACCAGTGCGGGCGGCAGGTTTTGCAGGTCGCCCCGCAGCGGGCTGATGCGTGGGTCGTGGCGGTCGGACTGGCCCACATAGTGCAGGGTGGCAAAATCCATGTCCGACTGGCTCAAAAACAGCCCGTCACTGTAGGTTTGGTGCGAGGGATAGAATTCGCCCACATCCACCACCGGATAAATCAGCAACTGGGCGCAGGGCCGACAGGGCAGGTCACGGGCCAGCTGGGCCACCACCGCGGCCAGATTGCCGCCCGCACTGTCAC
>JBPOIS010000150.1:0-3855 GCA_052034295.1 Pseudomonadota bacterium | reverse complement strand
GTACTGGTGTTTCTGGCGATTCGTCAGGCCTCCGTGGTGTCGGTGTTTGTGGTGATGCTCAGCGGCCTGCTGGTGCTGCTGCCGCTGCTGGGGGGGCTGCTGCTGTGGCCACGGCTCAACCGCCACGGGGCGCTGATGGCGCTGGGAACGGGTGGACTGGGCTGGCTGGGGCTGGTGGCACTGCCGCATTTTTTGCTCAACCATGCCCAGCCGCAGATTCTCTGGCCCTGGCTGGATCGTTTTGATCCCCTGCTGCTGCCGCTGTTGAACCTGCTGGCGGGCTGTGTGGTGCTGGCCCTGGGCAGTCAGCTCTACCCACAGCGTCACCGGGAGTACAGCCATGCGCTGGAGTGCGTGCTGCATGACCCGGAGGCCAGCCAGCGCTATCCCCTGTGGCAGATGGTGGCCCGCAGTCCACAGGAGATGCAGCGGCTGCTCAGTCGGGTGCTGGGTCGGACGGAGGCGCGCCAGCAGCTGGACCAGGCCCGCCGCCAGCTGATCCTGCAGGGACATGCAGCAACCGTGTCCCAGGATCTGGAGGCCCTGCGCCTGCAACTGATTCAGCAGCTGGCCCGGGGACGCGGACTGGGCGCCGCACAGGCGCTGATCGAGCAGGCCCTGCCCTATCAGGCGCGTTTCGTGCTGGCAGTGCCGGTGACCCATTTTGAAAGCCCGGCCCCCCTAGCTGATTTTCCCCTGCTGCCCGGCTCGTCCACAGCGCTGGATTCGCTGCGCCGCCTGCACCGGCAGGTCCTGCTGGATTTGCCCATCGGGGTGTGCTCTGTGGACCCCGAACAGCGCATCACTGGCTGGAACCGCCAGATGGCGACCCTGACCGGGCTGGGTGATGAGGTGGTGGGCTGGCGGCTGCACGAACTCGGCCGTCCCTGGGGGGAGCTGCTGCAGCGGTTTCTGTCCCTGCCGGCCGCCCACCTGACCCGGCAGCCGGTGCAGCGTGGCCAGGTACGCCTGTTGATCAACCTGCACCGTGCCGACCTGAAGGATCAGGCCCTGCCTTATCAGGTGATCGTGGTGGAAAACGTCACCCAGACTGCGGCCCTGGAAGACCAGGTCGCCCATCAGGACCGGCTGGCTGCGATTGGTCGGCTGGTGGCCGGGGTGGCGCATGAGATTGGCAACCCGGTGGCCGGGATCCATGTGGTGGCGCAAAACCTGCAGATGGATTTTGATGACCCGGAAATCCAGGCGGCGGCCGGCCAGATCGTCGCACAGACCGAGCGCATCCGCGACATCGTCAGCGCGCTGGTCGGCTATGCCCGCACCGACCCGCAGGACCACAGCAGCTGGCAGACCCTGTCGCTGCTGGCCCTGCTGGAGGATGCCATCCGCCTCACCCAGATGGGCAAGCGCTGTCCACTGAATGTGTCGATGCAGGTCGATCCCCAGCTGCACATCCTGTGCTACCCGCCGCAGATGCGCCAGGTGCTGATCAACCTGTTTTCCAATGCCATCGACGCCACGCCCTACCCCAAAAAAGGCGTGCGCCTGCACATCAGCACCCAGGAAACCGGCAGCCATGTGCTGCTGGAAATCGAGGACTTCGGCCAGGGTCTGCCGGATGGGGAGCTGCGCGATCGCCTGTTTGAGCCCTTCATCACCACCAAGCCGCAGGGGGTGGGCACTGGGCTGGGGCTGTCGGTGGTGCAGGGAATTGTCCGCAGCCACGGCGGAAAGATTCAGTTAATTGACAAACGCGATTATGATCAGGGGCATGGCGTCATTGTGCAGTTGACCTTGCCGATGGCTGAGCACAGTTCGGTGGAAGGATAAAACGTGGCGGTACAGATTTTGCTGGTCGAAGACGAGCCGCTGATTCGCCAGAACCTGCGACGGCTGCTGGAACGCCATGACTTCCAGGTCACCGAGGCGGGCTGTGTGGCCGAAGCCTGCAGCCACCCGCTGCAGCAGTTTGCGGCCATCATCACCGATGTGCGCCTGCCCGGCGAATCCGGGCTGAGCCTGATTGCGCGGGCCCGCCCGGTGCCGGTGGTGGTGATGACCAGCTATGAAGACACCCGGCAGGCGGTCGATGCGCTGCGCAATGGCGCGGTGCATTACCTGATCAAGCCCTTTGATTTTGAAGAGCTGCGCCAGACCCTGCAGCATGCCCTGGTCGGCACCGTGTCCGCGCCGGTCCTCCCCGCGCGGCCCGCCAGCAGCGGGCTGGATGAGCTGGTGGGCCAGTCCCCGGCCATGCAGCAGTTGTATGCCGACATCCGTCAGGTGGCCAGCGCCCCCACCACCGTACTGATCCAGGGTGAGTCCGGCACCGGCAAGGAGCTGGTGGCACGCGCCCTGCACCGGCTCAGCCCACGGGCCCAGCACCCGATGATTGCCGTGAACTGCGCGGCCATTCCCGAGACCCTGATCGAGGATGAACTGTTTGGGCATGAAAAAGGCGCCTTCACTGGCGCCCACAGCGTGCGCAAGGGGCTGGTCGAAGCAGCCGATCAGGGCACGCTGTTTCTCGATGAAATCGGCGAACTGCCGCTGGAAGCACAGGCGCGGCTGCTGCGCCTGCTGCAGGAAAAGGAAATCCGCCGCATCGGCACCCACCAGACCCGCAAGGTCAATCTCCGTCTGGTGGCCGCCACCCACCGCGATCTGGCGCAGATGGTGCAGGAAGGCAGCTTCCGCACCGACCTGTATTTTCGCCTGAATGTGGTGGCGCTGCAGCTGCCGCCGCTGCGTGAGCGTCTGGACGACCTGCCCGCGCTGTGCCAGCACCTGTTGCAGCAGCTGTGCCAGCAGCACCACCGCCCCGTGCTGTCACTGACCGCAGCAGCCCTGCAGCGGCTGGCCCAGCACCCCTGGCCGGGCAACATCCGTGAGCTGCAGAACGTGCTGGAATACGCCGTCCTCATGAACCGTGGACCGGCCATTGATGTGGCGGACCTGCGCCTGCAGGCGGAACTGCCATCCCGCACCGCCCCAGCCCCTGCCCTTTCCCAGCCGCCGCCCACCGCACCGGCCAGTGCCGGGCGCTTGCTGGACCAGCAGTTTGTCCAGCTGGTGCGACAGCTCGAACAGCAGTACAACGAAACGGACCTGGCCCAGCAGCTGGGCATCAGCCGCAAAACCCTGTGGGAAAAACGCCAGCGGCTGGGGATTCCCCGCCAGCCCCGGCGTCGCCTGCCTCCCACCTGACCCTGCACGGACCTGGCCCATGAGCGCTTCTGCCCCCCTGCACGACCTGTACTGGATCAACGCCTTCACCACCGGCGCGTGGCATTCGGGCAACACCGCCGCCGTGGTGCGCACCCGCCAGCCCCTGTCCGAAGAAAAAATGCAACTGCTGGCCATCCAGCATCAGGTGGCTGAGACCGCGTTTGTCTACCCGCTGGACGAACGCCAGCATGAGTATGCGCTGCGCTGGTTCAGCCCGGTCACCGAAGTCGACCTGTGTGGCCATGCCACACTGGCGGCAGCGCATGTGCTGTTGCCTGCCGACCAGGAGGCCCACTCCATCCTGTTCCGCACCCGCAAGGCCGGTCAGCTGGTGGCCTGGCGTGAACAGGGCCGGATTGGCCTGACCCTGCCTGCACAGCCGCAGTCACCCCTGACCGTCATCCCGTCACTGGCCCGGCAAATGGCCGGACCGGGCCTGGTGGATGCGCTGCTGGGCGAAGACCTGCTGCTGGTGTTTGATGATCCCGACCGGGTGCTGAACTTCCAGCCGGACAGCGCCCAGATCCTGCGCCTGCCCGGCCGGGGACTGGTCATCACCGCCCCCGGTCTGGCTGAGTTTGACTTCATCAGCCGGTTTTTTGCCCCCCGGCTGGGCATTGCCGAAGATGCGGCCACCGGGTCCGCGCACTGTGCGCTCGGCCCCTA
>JBPOIS010000171.1:0-10876 GCA_052034295.1 Pseudomonadota bacterium | reverse complement strand
ATGGCTTCAAAACTGCGATCGTGCCGCGCGGCAACCAGCCCAAGCAGGCCATTCCCGGCCTGCAGGTGATCGGCGTGGGCCGTTTGCACGAAGCCATCAGCGCCGCGTTTGAACTGGTGGATCAGGGTTGAGCCACGCCTGCCAGCGTTGATCAATGCCGATGGGTTTGCTGAAGTCGTTTATCTTGGATAAGGTTGCGTACTCCAGAGTCTCATAACTTTTTTGTTAATGCCGAGAGTGAGGCAATGACCATGACCCGTACCTGGATGACCAAGCCATTGAAGAAAGGAAGGATGCCGACCGTCCTCAAGCCCGATATAGTCCTGTGTACACCAGATGACACCACCTGTCGCCTCCGCTGCTTGCCCGAAAAAAATTAAAAAATTTGGCTTGATAAGAATAAAAATTCAGATATAGTTCATACAAGAGATAAAAATTCGATGCTACGGAAATTGAAGTGGGATTGATGTTCAATGATTGAATGTAATCGCTGCGGGATTTGCTGTACCCAGCTTAAAAGCAATCCACTGTATACTCATCTTGACCGCGGAGATGGAATTTGCATCAACCTTGACATAGAAACAAAGGAATGCCAGATCTTTGACAGCAGGCCGGATATTTGTAACTCAAAAATGATGTATCAACATCATTTCAGAAAAATGGCACCTGTTAAATTCACTGAGCTAAACCGTGAGCTTTGTGCAGAAATGCAGAAAGGGCCTTATGGCCATAGTGTTAAACCATCATGACAATCCAAGGGGAATAGAAATGCCTTTACCAATCCTTCTCTGGGGTGCAGCGGCTGGCCTGGCTGCAACTGGAATTATCAAGGGCAAGGACGCACTTGACACGCTCGATACCGCCAAGCGGATGGGCCAGAACGCGGAACGCCGTCATCGCGAAGCTAAAGAGGAACTTGAAGAAAAGCGACAAGAAGTAAGCGCAACGTTCCAAGAGCTTGGTGAGCAGAAAAAAGAAATTTTTCAAGACCAGATCAAGCACATCGTTGAGATGATCAAGAAAAACAAGGATGCCAAGAGTACCCTTGAAGGCTTTGAGACCACGTTCACTATTGAAGAAGTCAAAAGCCTGCAGAACATGGTTAACTTGTCTATAGAGCTTGATACCAATCTGGCCTCAAGTGCCATGGGCGGCGCTTTGGCAGGCCTGGGTGCATATGGCTCTGTAGGCTGGTTGGCCACAGCTTCAACAGGCACAGCCATCAGCAGCCTTTCAGGTGTTGCCGCCAGCAATGCGACTTTGGCATGGCTTGGTGGTGGCTCATTGGCAGCGGGCGGTTTTGGTATGGCTGGAGGCATGATTGCCCTAGGTGGGATTGTTGCAGGTCCTGCCTTGGCAATTGGTGGCTTTATGTTGGCCAGCAAGGCGGAAGAGGCCATCACTCAAGCACGTGAATACCGGGATCAGGTTGACACTGCAATTGAAAAAATTGACCTCATGAAAGTAGGCCTTGAGGGTCTTGAAGAAAATGCCCATGAACTTAGTGATGCCCTGAATAAGATGGTTGAGCGTTTTGAGCAGGTTAAAACCTTCGATATCAGTGACAAGGCAGCCATGCAGAAGATGTTCGCGGTGGGTAGGGGTCTCAAGGATTTGCTCGATATTAGCCTGATGGCAGAGGACGGTTCTGCGATTCCAGGTATTCAGCAAAAATGTGCTGGCGTTCTGAACGTCTAATTCAAGACTCAGTCAGCGCGATCAAGCGCTGACTTTCCACCATGGGAGGGCATCCATGAACGTTAAATCGGTGACTGGCACAGTGGTCAAGGCAGGAAACAAAAAAGGCAATGTTGTAAAAAACACTCAAAAATTTGCCTCAGTCTCTAAAAACATGGCACTGGGGGCGCTCAGCAGTATGGAAATGCTGATGAGCAGCTATGAGCGTTACAAGACAACTGTTCAAATTGAGACAACCAAGCGCGAACAGATCTCCGCCGTAAAAGACATTCAAATCTCCAAGATCCAAGCACAGAAGGAACTACTGAGATCATATCTCGACCAGACTTTTGCTGAACGTCGCAGTACCATTAATGAGCTCTTTATGCGCTTGGATCAGGCCATTGATTCAGGGGACGTCCAACAAATTAGTGTTTTTGTCAATGGCATCACCGATATAGTAAAAACCTCAGTGCTCAAAGATGTGGAGAAGCTGATGACCGACTTATACGATGATAGCGTACAGTGTATTGAATTTTAATATTTTATCGCTGGGCGTAACTGAACTGATCTCACCTACATCTTCATCTTCAGCCTGCTCCAGGGTCCCTCAGGCAATTCGAAGGATGGCCTGGCCTATGGGATATTTTTTAAAAAATTACCAAAAATTTATTTTCCGGCTCAGAAAATCAGACCAGCAAAGCCTAGGGCCTGTCATCAATTGAGCCAAGTGACCATGACCGCTGGCAGTACCGCGCCCGGCATCTGATTGAGAACTTCTTTGCCCGACTCAAACAGTATCGGGCCATTGCCACACGGTACGACAAGACCGCATGCAATTTCCTGGGGGCCATCCACCTGGCCGCCAGCGTTATTTGGCTCAAGTGATGACAGGCCCTACTATTGCCACAACAAAAATAGGTCGCCGAAGGCCCAAGCCGAAATCCTGAACACAACCCGGCTTCGACTTCGCTCAGCCACCAATTTTCAACTCTTTTTGACCCAATAAAAGAGAGGCCGCGAGGCCCTCCCCCTAACCCAGCCAAAACTTTCAGGCCACCGCAATCAACAGCCCTGATCGTGCCTGCACACCCATCGTTACAGGATCAACTGACCCGGTCTGTTAATCTAAGTCTTAAGGTTATTGTTCTGAGGCCATCACCATGCCCACACTGCAACGCCGCCCCACCCTGTGGCTCACTGCCCTGCTGTCCACCAGCCTGCTGCTGGCCCCGGTGGCCGAAGCCAAGCGTCTGGGTGGCGGCAAAAGCTACGGCAGCTCGCGCAGTTATTCTTCACCCAGTCGCTCCAGCAGCAGTTACAGCAGCGACAGCCCATCGCGCAGCGCCCCCGCCTATCCGGCCAGCCAGCCACGCCGTAACGGTGTGGGCATGGGCACCGTCGCAGGGGCTGCCATTGCCGCCGGGGCTGCAGGCTATGCGCTGGGCCATGCCAGCAATGCCAACGCACAGCCCGGCACGCCTGCGGGCCAGTGGTCCGAAAATGGCACGGCCCCGGCACCCTATCCGCAGCAACCTGCACCGCAATCAGGCAGCTCGTTTGGCTGGCTGTGGCTGATCCTGCTGGGGGGACTGGCTTTTTTTGTGTTCCGCAGGCTGCGTCAGCGTCAGGCCCGTGTGGCCGGTCTGCCGCAGGCACCGATGTCGATGCCACAGCCCGGCAGTTCAGGCGGCGGTTTTTTGAATAAATCCGCACAACCCGGCACAGCGCAGGGCGGCAGCAACACCAACATCTTTGGCCAGCCGGTCGGCAGTGCCCTGCCCGGCAGCGGGGGCATGGCTGCGGGCGGTGCCTACACCGGCGGTAACACGCTGGCCGATGGCACCCCGGTGAATGAATTCCTGCGCGACATGCGCAACCTGTTCCGGCACCTGCAGACCATGAACGGTCAGGGCAGCCTGAACGAGCTGCGCGCCTACATGACCCCGGAGCTCTTTGCACAGATGCAGGGCGAAATCGCCGCCAACACTGACCCAGCCGAATTTCCACAGCTGTCCGCACAGCTGCTCGGCAGTGCCCATGAAGGCCACCAGTACACCGCCAGCGTGCTGTTCAGCGGCACCGTGATTGAATCACTGGGGGCAGCCGAGACGCCTTTTCAGGAGGTGTGGCACCTGATTCGTCCGGTTCAGGGCAGCCACTGGCAATTGATGGGCATTGAGCAGCGCTGAACAGGCCTGCAGCAAAAACGCACCGGCTCCGGTGCGTTTTTTTTGATCCAAAACAGCGCCGAGGGCTGGCCTCCAGGCAGCAGTCCGTTTTTGAAACGGTTTTTCCTGAAAAACCACGGGCCAAGTGCCCCCTCAACGCCTGCCCCGGCTCAGGGCGAGCGGTTCAGCCCCCTGGTATACTGCGGCCTGAAAAAGCGTGCCTGACACCCAAACGGGGGTACGCTCAGCGGGAAAGCTTGTCCAGCAGTTCCTGCTGGGCCATGTACGGCGCTTCACCCTCTGCCGGGGCCAGCCGCTGCCACTGGCCGTCCGCGCCCAGCGCCCAGGCCTGCTGGTTGTCCTTCAGGTAGTTGAACAGTCCCTGCTGGAGGATGCGCTTGCGCAGGCCCCCGGCTTCAAACGGGAAACACGCCTCCACCCGGCTGAACAGGTTGCGGTCCATCCAGTCGGCACTGGCCCCATACAGGCGTGGCTCACCATCATTGGCAAAGTAATACACGCGGGTGTGTTCCAGAAAACGCCCGACGATCGAGCGCACGCGGATGTTTTCTGACAGGCCCGGCACCCCCGGCCGCAGACAGCAGATGGAGCGGATGATCAAATCCACCTGCACCCCAGCCTGTGAGGCCCGGTACAGCGCTTCAATCAACTGGCGCTCGGTCAGGGCATTGACCTTGACGATGATGTGCGCGGCACGTCCGGCTTTGGCATGGCTGATCTCGTCATCGATCATCTGCATCAGCCCGTCATGCAGGGTAAACGGCGCGTGCAGCAGTTTTTTCAGCTTGGCGGCCTTGCCCATGCCGGTCAGCTCCTGAAAGATCTTGTGCACGTCCTCGCCCAGCCCGGTGTCCGCCGACAACAGGCCATAATCCGTGTACAGCCGCGCATTGCCGGCGTGGTAGTTGCCGGTGCCGAGGTGCACATAGCGGCGCAGCTTGTCCTTTTCGCGGCGCACCACCAGGATCATTTTGGCGTGGGTCTTGTAGCCGACGATGCCATACACCACCACCGCGCCCGCCTCCTGCAGCAGGTTGGCCACTTCGATGTTGGATTCTTCATCAAAGCGCGCGCGCAGTTCGATCACCGCCGTGACCTCCTTGCCGTTGCGGGCCGCTTCGGCCAGCACCTGCACGATTTCGGAATTGGCCCCGCTGCGGTACAGGGTCTGCTTGATGGCCAGCACGTCCGGGTCGCGGGCGGCTTCGCGCAGCAACTGGATCACCGGCGCAAACGATTCAAACGGATGGTGCAGCAGGATGTCCTGTTTTTTCATCGCCTCAAAAATCGAGCCGGTCTTCTGCAGGGCCGCCGGCAGGGCCGGGACAAACGGCTTGTAGCGCAGCGCCGGACGGTTGAAATTGGACACCAGCCGGGCCAGATTCACCGGACCATTGACCCGGTACAGCTGGCTGGGGTTGAGGTTGAAGCGTGCCAGCAGGTAATCCACCAGCGCATCCGGACAGTTTTCGGTGACTTCCAGCCGCACCGCCCGGCCAAAGCGGCGCGAGGACAGCTCGCCCTTCAGGGCCTTGGCCAGGTCATCCACGTCTTCATCCAGCTCCAGGTCGGCGTTGCGGGTGACCCGGAACTGGTGGCAGCCCGTTGCAGTCATGCCCGGAAACAGCTCACTGACGTGCTCGTGAATGATCGCCGACAGCATCACATGATGGTCATGGCCCTCGGTCAGGTGATCCGGCAGCCGCACCACCCGGGGCAGCGAGCGCGGGGCGGGCACAATCGCCAGATTCATGTTGCGGCCAAACGCATCCTTGCCCTCCAGGGTGACGATGAAATTCAGTGACTTATTCACCAGTCGCGGGAATGGGTGGGCCGGGTCCAGGCTGATCGGGGTCAGCACCGGCAGCACCTGTTCACGGAAATAGTCACTGACCCAGCGCGACTGGGCTTCGCTCAGCTCCTCACGGCGCAGGAAGCGGATGTTTTCCTGGGCCAATGCCGGCAGGATGTCTTCGTTGAGGATCTGGTACTGGCGGGCAATGGCCGCATGCACCTGCTCACTGATGACCGACAGCACCTCGGAAGGGCGCAGGCCATCCGGACCGGTGGCATCATCGCTGAACAGCAGCTGCTGCATCAGCCCGGCCACGCGGATTTCAAAAAACTCATCCAGATTGCGGGAAAAAATCAGCAGAAAATTCATGCGCTCCAGCAGCGGGTGCAGCGGGTCCACGGCCTGCGCCAGTACCCGCAGGTGAAACTGCAGCAGCGACAATTCGCGGTTGATGTAATCGCTGGGCAGGGTCTGGGGGGCTGGCGAAAGAGAGGCGCTTACCTCGGTCATGCTGTCACGCTCCTGTCATGGTTCTGTCATCAGTGTGCACTGAGCTGATGACGCTTTGATGATTTTTTAAAAAATGCTGCCGACTGGCCCCGCAGCATAGCCGGTTCAGGGGATCTGTGCCGTGTGCATGTTGCGGCGGATGATGCGGGTGCGGTGACGCAGGTTGCGGTCCTGAGGGTGGGCCTGATAATACACCGGATTGGGCACCATCCCGGCCAGCCGTGCGGCTTCATCGGCGGTCAGCCGGGCGGCGGGTTTGCCATAATAGTGGCGGGCGGCGGCTTCGGCCCCATAGATGCCCCGGCCAAACTCAATGCTGTTCAGGTACACGGTCAGGATACGGTCCTTGCGCCACAGCCGCTCCATCATCACCGTGATCAGTGCCTCTTCGGCCTTGCGCAGATAGGAACGCTCATTCCACAAAAACAGGTTTTTGGCCAGCTGCTGGCTGATGGTCGAGCCCCCCGCCACCACGGTGCCTGCGTTCTGATTGCGCTGGCGGGCGTCGCTGATGCCTTTCCAGTCAAAGCCATGGTGTTGCATGAAGCGTGCATCCTCACCGCTGATCAGGGCACGGCGCAGCGTGTCGCTGATCCGGTCACCCTCCACCCACTGATGCTGCAGCGCCGGGGTTTCTCCCGACCACTGGTAGCGCCACATGAATGCACTGCCCTGCACCGGATGGTCGCGCCACCACAGCAGGGCCGCAAAAAAAACCAGTTGCAGCAACATGAACAGGCTGCCCAGTACCACCACCGACCACAGCATCAGGGCTCGCCACCACACGGTTTTTTTCCGTTTTCACTCACTTGGAAACAACGATGCTAACACACTCTGCCGACCCTGCTGCCAGTGGCCGAATGTGCAGCGGACAGGCACAATAGGCTTTTTTGGCCCTGGGACCTGGGGATGGACTGGATTCTTTATGGCACGCTGGGCTGTCACCTGTGCGAGCAGGCCGAGCAGTTGTTACAGCAGGTCCAGTGTGCCCGGCCGGTGGCCTGGACCGTGGTGGACATTGCCGACCTGCCGGAAGCCGAGCAGATGGCGCTGGCCCGGCGCATTCCAGTGCTGCAGGCCGGGGCACAGCAATTGGGCTGGCCATTTGGTCTGCCTGACCTGATGCGCCTGCCATGAGCCGTGCTCCTGCCCTGCCGATGGGCTGGATCACGGCGCTGCTGATGGCGGGCTGTGTGGTGTATTTTCTGGCCATGACCCTGCATGGTGTGGATGGGCTGGACCCGTCTGCCGCGCAGGCGCTGGCCTGGGGGGCCAATTTTGCACCGCTGACCCTGACCGGCGACCGCTGGCGGCTGCTGTCCAGTGTGTTCATGCACCTGGGGCTGCTGCACCTGCTGGTGAACCTGTACTCGCTGTATGTGCTGGGCCGCTTTGCCGAGTTCTGTTATGGGCGGCTGGCGTTTTTGCTGCTGTTCCTGCTCGGCGGACTGGCGGCCAGTCTGGCCAGTGTTCAGGCCAACCTGCCCGCAGCCTTGGCGATGCTGGCCGGGGAGACCGTGTACCCTCAGGTGGCCGCCGGGGCCTCGGGGGCGATTTTTGCACTGGCGGGCGCTCTGCTGGTCAACGCCCGCTGGCCTGAGCCAAGCCAGACGCTGCGCCTCCGCTTCCGGCCCCTGCTGGTGGTGGTGCTGCTGAATCTGGCGCTGGGCAGTCTGGTGTCCGGCATCGACCATGCTGCCCATCTGGGTGGGGTGCTGGCTGGGCTGGTGCTGGGCGCGGTGTATGCGGCCAGTGGTCGCCAGGCCGGTTCTTCAGTACTGTTGTTGCGGGTGGCCGGGCTGCTGGCGTTTTTGGGGCTGCTGGTCCTCTGGCTGGGCGGACTGGAGCATCAGGCCGCAGCGCTGCACTGGTTGCGCCCGGCGTTGCTGGCGGAGTTTGCCCAGTCGGCACCGGGGTTTTCAGGGCTGCACTGAGTTCAGCCGGTCGGTGCTGTGGTGTGGCAAAACATGCTGCGCCCCTCCCCAGACGCCTGCTCGATCACACAGGGGGTCAGTTTGGGCCACAAGGCCATCAGACTGTCCGCAATCCCCCAGGCGACCGTACTGGCCGGGCTACACCAGCCATACCGTCCAGACTGCCCCTTGGTCTCCAGCGGCTCGGCGATCTGCCAGCACACCAATGATTTCAAAAGATTCTTTTTCATACACCAGCAGACCAGACACCCTCAAAGCGCATCCGGCCTGGCAGGAGGCTCAGGGCGAGTCACCCGTGGCGCCAGGACGTGCTGGATTGACGTGACGGCTCAGGTCTGAAGGCGGCCTGTTTGTTTACACAGCCTGTCCTGCGCCGTCCTGCCGCTGCTGCAGATGATGAAAAAAATCCATCACCACGCGCATTTGTCCTGCGGTGGAATCCTCGGCATACATCGCCTGCCGGAATGCGTTGGAATCCGGCAGACCGCTGGTGTACCAGGCGATGTGCTTGCGGGCAATCCGGCAGCCGGAGTATTCACCATAAAACCCATACAGTTCAGTCAGGTGGCCGTGGATGATCTCGGTCATTTCGGCCAGATCCGGGTCCGGGAGGTGCTCGCCAGTCTGCAAAAAATACGCAATCTGCCGGAAGATCCACGGCTTGCCCTGCGCCGCCCGGCCAATCATCAACGCATCGGCACCGGTCCGGGCCAGCACCTCGGCGGCCTTTTCGGGGCTGTCGATGTCGCCGTTGGCAATGATCGGGATGCGGGCCTGCTGCTTCACCGCCGCAATCAGCTCATAGCGGGCTGAGCCAGTGTACATCTGCTCACGGGTGCGGCCATGGATGGCCAGCGCGGCCACCCCGGCCTGTTCAGCAATCCGGGCAATGCGCAGGATGTTTTCCTGGCCATTGGCGTAGCCCAGCCGGGTTTTCAGGGTCACCGGCACGTCCACCGCAGCGACCACGGTGTCGAGCAGGCGCTGGACCAGCGCCTCATCCTGCAGCAGGGCCGAACCGGCCAGACGGTTACAGACTTTTTTGACTGGGCAGCCCATGTTGATGTCCACGATCTGGGCACCGTTGGCCACCTGAAACCGCGCCGCCTCAGCCAGCTTGACCGGGTCGGCCCCGGCGATCTGCGCCGAGATGGGGGCGATTTCCCCGTCAAAATTGGCGCGAAACAGGCTTTTTTGCCGGGCATACAGGGCCTTGTCGGCGGTCATCATTTCGCTGACCGCATGGCCTGCGCCCAGCCGCTTGCACAGGGTGCGAAATGGCCGGTCGGTGACGCCCGCCATGGGGGCCACCATCAGGCGATTGGCCAGGGGGTAAGGACCGATGTGCATGGTGTTCTGGGCTCTGGGTTCAGGGGGGCGTCAGGCCCAGTCGGGGGCCAGCAGCTGCAACAGGGTGCGTTTGCGCAGGGGTTCTGCCAGCAGTTCATTCAGGCTGGGCAATCGCTCCAGCCGGTCCCCGCAGACCTGGTCCGGCAGCTGTCCCAGCAGGCCAACCCGCTGCGTCGGCCCCAGACCGAACAAAAACCCCTCCAGCGCGGCGGCGGCACCCTGATCCTGCTGCCAGCGCTCACCCAGCGCCATCGGCCAATAAAACTGCCGCGGCGTCTTCTGGCCAAAAGCCAGACCGATCTGCCGCCAGAGCTGCTGGGCCTGCGGGTCCTGCAGGGTGGGCTCATCGGCCAGCACGATCCAGCCCGCATTCAGCACCCAGGCCTGCAGGCCAAAGCGCAGCGTGGATACAGAAGCTGTTGGTTCCGTTTTTTCAGCGGGTTTTCTGGGTGCCGCAGCAACCGGCTCCGGGGCCGGTTCAGGGGGTGACACCGGCTCCGGGACGGCGGGCACAGGCTGGGGCCGCCGCACAGAAGGCACCGGGAACGGCTCGGTCACAGGCTGCTGTGAGACAGCCGGAACCATGGCCGCCGGCACCAGTGGCGCAACAGGCGCTGGGGCGGGTTCTGCCAGCGGCTCACGGCCCCACAGCGGCGCTGGGGCGTGCTGTTGCAGCAGCGCCTGCCGCCCGGCCCAGCGGGTCACCCCGAGGGTATGCAGCAACTGCTGGGCACGCAGGTTCACGGCGGGGACCCGGCCCGGCTCAGAGGGTGTCGCCGGTCTGTGGATTGGCCTTGGCCTCGGTGCACAGCCAGTTCAGAGCATCCAGATAGGCCTTGGCACTGGCGATGATCACATCGGTGTCCGCGCCCTGACCGGTGACGATGCGGCCCTCCTTGTTCAGGCGCACCGCCACTTCCCCCTGACTGTCGGTGCCCCGGGTGACCGCATTGACCTGATACAGCTCCAGCACGGCACCAGAACGCGCCACTTCCTCGATGGCGCGGAAGGTGGCGTCCACGGGGCCTGAACCACTGGCACTGACCGGCCGGGCCTGACCCTCCACCTGCAGCACCAGATGTGCCCGTGGGGTCTGGCCGGTCTTGCTGGTCACCTCCAGCTCGGACAGCTGGTAGCGCTCATGGACCTCGGGGCCATGGTGCCCGGACACCAGCGCGTGCAGGTCCTCATCAAAGATCTCGCTCTTGCGGTCGGCCAGATCCTTGAAGCGGGCAAACAGTGCATTGAGCTGGTCGTCGTTTTCCACCCCGATACCCAGCTCATCGAGGCGCGCCCGAAATGCCGCCCGGCCAGACAGCTTGCCGAGGGTCAGCCGGTTGGTTTTCCAGCCCACATCCTCGGCGCGCATGATTTCATAGGTTTCCCGGTGCTTGAGCACGCCATCCTGATGAATGCCG
>JBPOIS010000035.1:0-13343 GCA_052034295.1 Pseudomonadota bacterium | reverse complement strand
GATCCGCGCTCGCTGTACCACAACACCGAATGCGGCCTGCTGGTCCGCGCCCCGCAGATGGCCCGGGAAATCGACCGGCTGATGGATGGGCAGTTGCGCAGCCGCGCCTATGAGGTCAAACTCGATGCGCATGGACAGCTCTACTGGGTGGATCAGACCCGGACGCCCACCCGGATCTGGCACCAGGAGCCCCGCGCTTCGCTGCTGGACCGTGTGCTGGTGCGTCTGGCGGGCGGGCTGCCCATCGAACCCTACCTGTGATCAGGATGACCCTTTGCCTCATGCCGCCGCCCTGTTTTTCCCAGCCCTGCCGTCTGCTGCTGCTGGCCACGCTGGCCGGGGGCCTGCCCGCCTGCAACACCCTGCCGCAGCGGCCTGCAGCACCGGTCAGCCAGGCCCTGCCCCCGCCGCCACTGCTGCGTGCGCCCGTGGACACGGTGTTTCCGCTGGTGGATCCCCTGGAGGCTTTTGCGGTGCGGGTGCAGATGATCCGCAGTGCCCGGCATTCCATCGACCTGGCCTATTACATCTGGGGCAACGACCTGACCGGCTGGCTGATGCTCGAAGAGCTGCGCCAGGCCGCCGCCCGCGGGGTGCGGGTGCGGCTGCTGCTGGATGACAACAACACCCGTGAGCTGGATGCGCTGCTGGTGGCCCTGTCCCACAGCCCAAACCTGAACATCCGCCTGTACAACCCGTTCCGCTTCCGCGACCTGCGTACCCTGAACTATGTGGTGGACCCACGGCGGTTGCAGCGCCGCATGCACGGCAAGAGCATGACCGTGGACAGTACGCTGTCGGTGCTGGGCGGGCGCAACATGGCCGACCCGTATTTCCGGGTCAATGCCGATTTTTTCTTTGCGGATCTGGATGTGCTGTTCGATGGTGACGCCACCCGGCAGGTGCAGCGCAATTTTGATGACTTCTGGAACGATGGGCTGGCCTTTCCGGTGCAGGGCTTCCTGCGCGCCCCTCCGCGCCGCCAGCAGCAGGCCCTGCACCAGTTGCTGACTGTACACAGTCAGGCGCAGGCCCTGCCCTACATCCGCAGCGTGGAGCAAAGCACGCTGCTGCAGGACTGGATGGATCAGGATGCCCCGGGCGACGAGGCCAATGCCGATGCCGCACTGGTCCAGCAGTCGCCCTACCTGGTCTACGATGACCCGGTGAAACTGCACAAGGCGCTGCCCTTTGAACAGACCATCGGTGCGCGCATTCTGGCCCTCAGCGGGGTGGCGCGTTTTTCACTGGACATCGTGTCGCCGTACTTTGTGCCGCAGCAGGCCGGCACCGAGCAGCTGATCCGTCTGGCTGAGCAGGGGGTGCGCATCCGCATCCTCACCAACTCCCTGGCCTCCAGCGACGTGCCGGTGATCCACAGCTTTTATGCCCGACGGCGGCTGGCGCTGGTGCAGGCCGGGGTAGAGCTGTATGAGTTCAAGCCCTCCGCCGACAGCCGCCCGATCCAGCGCTGGCGCATCCGCGAGCGGCGCGGGCCGCTGGCCAATGGCAGCCTGCACGCCAAGGCGATCAGCTGGGACCGGCAAATGACCTATGTGGGCTCCATGAACCTGGACCCGCGCTCCTTGCTGATCAACAGCGAGCTCGGCCTGATGGTACCTGGAGAAGAGGCCGCCGCACAGGTTGCCGCGGTGTTTGATGGACAGATCCTCAAGAATGCCTACCGGGTGGAACCCAACCCGGATCACCCGGAACGGCTGCAGTGGCGTGACCTGGACGATGACGGACGGCTGCGCATCCAGCATCACGAACCGGGCGTTTCGGCCCGCAAGCGCTGGACCGCCGTGCTGCTGGGGCTACTGCCGATTGAATTCATGATGTGAGGTGGTGCGCCGCTGGTCACGGGCAAACATCACCAGTGCAGCCGCCGAGACCGCCAGCAGCCCTGTGGACCACAGGCTAGGGTGCTGGTTGAACAGGTACAGGCAAAACACCAGCGCCAGATAGCCCGCCATGGCCACCGGCAGGGCACGCAGGGCCTGCGCCCGCAACACACGTCCGCCGGTACTGCCCCCCAGGGCCAGCCCCAGCAGCAACAGACTGGCCCACATCAGCAGCGACACCGGCAGCTGGGTCCAGTCTGCCGACTGCCACCAGCGCAAGCCCTCCAGCGCGGCCCACAGTCCCAGCCCCCCGGTCAGGGCAGTCAGCGGGGCAATCCACACCGCCGGGCTGGCGCTGCGTACCTGTTCGGTCATGGCGGGCTCTCAGGATTAAAAAATGTACAAAAAAGTTAACACAACCCACACAAAAAAAACAGGGGCACACGGAGGCGTTTTTATGCAGGCTGGCTGCGCCGCTGGTCCAGCCACGCCAGCACGTCAGCAAAGCGCATCGGCCGGGCCACCCCATAGCCCTGCACCACATCACAGTTCATGTGCCGCAGCTGCTCCAGCACCTGATGGTTTTCCACCCCCTCGGCCACCATGCGGATGTTCAGGCTGTGGCTCATCTGCAGCGTGGAGCGCACGATCACCGCATTTTCATCGCTCTGGTCCAGGTCCATCACAAACGAACGGTCGATTTTCAGCTCGGCCAGATTCAGCTTGCGCAGGTAGCTCAGCGAAGAAAACCCGGTGCCATAGTCATCCAGGGCCACTTCCACCCCCAGATCAGCCAGCTGGGCAAACACTGCCTGCACCTCCTCTGAATCGTCCATCAGCAGATTTTCGGTGATTTCGATGGCCAGAAGCTGTGCAGGCACCGCCTGATCCTCCAGCTGCTGGCGCATGTAGGCCACCAGCTGGGCGTTGAAATTCTTGACGGAAAAATTGATCGAAATCCGCAGCGGGTGACCGGCATCCATCAGCCGGCGCAGGTCCGCCACCGCCTGCCGGATGATCCACTTGGTCAGGTCATCAATCAGCTCACACTGCTCGGCCAGCTGGATGAACTGGTCCGGGGCAATCAGGCCCTGCTCCGGGTGCTGCCAGCGGATCAGTGCCTCCAGCCCGGACACCTGATTGCTGCCCAGATTCACCTGCGGCTGGTACATCAGAAAAAAATCCTGATCGTGGATGCTGGGGATCATGTCATGGGCCAGGCGAAAATCCCGGTAGTTGCCCAGCGCAAACAGGCTGCCCGTGTAGCGATAGGCATAGCGCAGGGTGAGAAAGCAAAACACCAGCACCACCAGCGCATACGCCACATGAATGGCCAGCATCTGCGGCTCAGGTCCCAGCCCGCCGGTCTGGTACACCCACACGGCGAACCACACTGCACTCAGGGTCAAGCCGCCAAACAGGGCCGCCAGCAGGCGGCCAATCAGCGCATAGCCAATGCCCTCGACGCACAGCATGGTGGCCGCCAGCGCCGTGGGCACAAAATTCAGCACCAGCACAAAGGAGGCATCCGCCCAGCCATGGCTGAAGCACAGCCGCAGCAGGGTCACGACATTGAGGGCATACAGGGTGTACTCGATCCAGCGCCGCTCCTTGATCAGCCGGAACGCCTGATGCGAGCGCATCATGGTAATCCGTACCACCAGATAGGTCAGCAGGACCAGCGCCAGCGGCGCGGCAAACCGGCACCACCACAGCAGATCCGGGTCAAACACCAGCGTACTGACTGCAGCGTGCGCCGCCTGAAAAAACAGATTGTGCAGGCCAAACAGCGCCAGCGAGACGGCAATCAGGAAATAGCCCTGGGCGATGATTCTCTTGCGCTGCTGAAACTGGTAGGACACCCCGGCCATCAGCAGCAACAGCACCGTGGCCGCATAAACCCCATTCACCATCCCATACAGATGCTGGGCCAAAGATGAGGGCATGTCGGCTCCTTGTTGCGGGGGTGGCATCTTCCTTGCCATCAGAACCCAACCAATCTAGCACGGCCCCTGAAGCTTGAAAACCTCCGCACCGGGACGCTCATCTGCAAAAAAACACGGCTGGGCGTTTTTTGACACGCAGGGCACCGCATCGAGCCTTTTCACGCCCAGTAACGGCTTTTCCACCGGCTGTTGGGGGTAAAAAAAAGCAGGCCGAAGCCTGCTTTTGGTCACCCTCTGGCCTGTTTACCAGCCGGTGATGTCCCGGATGCCCTGACCGAGCATGGCGGGATTGTCCACCGTCTTGACCCCGGCGGCCTGCAGCGCCGCAAATTTCTCGGCTGCAGTGCCCTTGCCCCCGGAGATGATCGCACCGGCGTGGCCCATGCGCTTGCCCGGTGGGGCGGTCACCCCGGCAATGTACGACACGACCGGCTTGGTGACGTGGGCCTTGATGAAGGCGGCGGCTTCTTCTTCGGCGCTGCCACCGATTTCACCGACCATGATGATGGCTTCGGTCTGTGGGTCATCCTGGAACAGGCGCAACGCATCAATGAAGGTCATGCCGGGAATCGGGTCACCGCCAATGCCGATGCAGGTGGACTGGCCAAAGCCCAGGTCGGTGGTCTGTTTGACCGCTTCATAGGTCAGGGTGCCGGAGCGCGACACGATACCGACCTTGCCGGGCAGGTGGATGCTGCCGGGCATGATGCCGATCTTGCACTGACCCGGCGTGATGATGCCGGGGCAGTTCGGGCCGATCATGCGCACACTGGGCTTTTTGGTCAGCAGGTATTCCTTGACGTACAGCATGTCCAGGGTGGGAATGCCTTCGGTGATGCACACGATCAGTTCGATGCCCGCATCGGCCGCTTCCAGGATCGAATCCTTGCAAAACGGGGCCGGGACATAGATCACCGAGGCAGTGGCGCCGGTGGCCTGGACCGCCTCTTCAACCGTGTCAAACACCGGCAGGCCCAGGTGGGTGGTGCCGCCCTTGCCGGGGGTCACCCCGCCCACCATCTGTGTGCCATAGGCGATGGCCTGTTCGGTGTGAAAACTGCCCTGACTGCCGGTGATGCCCTGACAGATGACTTTGGTGTTTTTGTCGATCAATACGCTCATGGGGGTGCTCCAAAGTCTTTAGGCGGTTTTGGCATCGGCGGCGGCTTTGACCACCAGCGCGCCTGCATCATTCAGGGACGGGGCGGGAATCAGGTTCAGGCCCGACTCACGCAGTTTTTGTGCGCCCAGTTCGGCGTTGTTGCCTTCCAGACGCACTACCACCGGGACTTTCACCCCGACTTCCTTCACCGCTTCGATGATGCCCTCGGCAATCATGTCGCAGCGTACGATGCCGCCAAAGATGTTGACCAGTACGGCTTCGACTGCGCTGTCAGACAGGATGATCTTGAAGGCTTCGGTGACGCGCGCCTTGGTCGCGCCGCCGCCGACGTCGAGGAAGTTGGCCGGCTGTCCGCCCTTGAGCTTGATGATGTCCATCGTGGCCATGGCCAGACCGGCGCCGTTGACCATGCAGCCGATGTTGCCTTCGAGCGCCACGTAGTTCAGGTCCCATTCGGCGGCGCGGCGCTCGCGGTCATCCACCTGCGAGGGGTCGTCCATCGCTTTCAGGTCCGGGTGGCGGTACAGGGCGTTGCTGTCGATCACCATCTTGGCATCCAGACAGAACAGGTCACCGTCGGTCTTGATCACCAGCGGATTGATCTCCAGCAGGGCCAGATCCTTTTCCACAAACAGCCTGGCCAGTTTTTGAAAAATGTCGGCAAACTGACGGGTCTGTTTGGCATTCAGGCCGAGTTTTTTGGCCAGTTCACGGCCCTGATAGGCCTGCGGCCCAATCAGCGGATCGATGGTCATCCTGTGGATCAGTTCGGGGGTGTGGTGCGCCACATCCTCGATGTTTACGCCGCCTTCGGTGGAGGCCATGAACACCACCTTGCGGCTGGCCCGGTCCACGACGGCACCCAGGTACAGTTCGTTGGCGATGTCGATCGGGGTGTCCACCAGAATCTGGTTCACCGGCTGCCCTTTGGCATCGGTCTGGAAAGTCACCAGCCGGGTGCCGAGTTTATCGGCCGCAAAGGCTTCCACTTCGTCCACGGTCTTGACCAGCTTCACACCGCCGGCCTTGCCGCGCCCGCCCGCATGCACCTGAGCCTTGACCACCCACACACCGCCGCCGATTTTTTCGGCTGCCGCCCGCGCTTCGGCTGGGGTGCTGGCCACGATGCCTGTGGTCACCGGCAGGCCGTACTGGGCAAAAATCTGTTTGCCCTGATATTCATGCAGATTCATAGGGGAGTCCTTGTATAGTCCCGATCAGATCAAAACAGGGCCGGGGATCACCCAGCCCGTCCGGTTATTTGCGCTTGCGCTGGATGGCGTGAATGGCACGCCCATCCACCGACAAGGCGGCTTCATGCACCACTTCCGACAGGGTCGGGTGGGCAAAGGTCATCAGTTGCAGGTCTTCGACGCTGGAGACAAATTCCAGCGCAATCATGCCCTGGTGCACCAGATCACCGGCGTTGGCACCGAGCACATGCATGCCCAGCAGGCGGTCGGTTTTGGCATCGGCCACAAATTTGACAAAGCCCTGTCCCTCTCCGGCGGCCAGCGCCCGGCCATTGACGGCAAAGCCGAACTGGCCGGTTTTGATGTCATGCCCCTGCGCCACGGCCTGCTCTTCGGACAACCCCACCCACGCCACTTCGGGGTGGGTGTAGATCACGCCGATGATGGTGTCGTAATTCACCTGCACGGCTTCACCGTGGATGCGCTCGACGGCCATCACGCCTTCTTCCATGGCCTTGTGCGCCAGCATCGGCCCGCGCACCAGATCGCCGACGGCATACACGCCATCCACGCTGGTCAGGCACTGCTCGTTGACGTCCACAAAACCGCGTTCGGTCAGGCGTACCCCGCTGTCCGCGGCCAGCAGTCCCTCGGTGTAGGGCTTGCGGCCCACGCAGACAATCAGCCGCTCAAACTCGGCGGTTTTTTCTTCACCGCCCTGCAGGTAGGTGACGGTGACGCCGTCGGCACTGACCGCTGTGGCGGAGACCTTGGCGCCGAGCTGGATGTTCAGGCCCTGTTTGGTCAGCACCTTTTGGGTTTCCTTGGCCAAAAACTTGTCCAGCATCGGCAAAAAACTGTCCAGTGCCTCAAACACGGTGACTTCGCTGCCCAGCCGCCGCCACACCGAGCCCAGCTCCAGCCCGATCACCCCGGCCCCGATCACGCCCAGACGCCTGGGCACTTCGCTGAATTCGAGCGCACCCGTGGAATCGACGATGCGGTCTTCATCGACCACGGCCACCGGAATCTGCACGGGCACCGACCCTGTGGCCAGAATCACGTTTCTGGGCTGGAACTGCTGCACCGCCCCGCCCTCCAGTGGGGTGAATTCCACCACTTTGTTGGCGAGCAGGCGACCGCTGCCCTGCAGCCAGGTGACGCCGTTGCCCTTGAGCAACTGCGCCACGCCGCCGGTGAGCTGGTCCACCACCTTGTCCTTGCGCGCCAGCATGGTGGCCACGTCGATCTGCACGTCGCCGGTGCTGATGCCATGGGCAGCCAGATCATGCCGGGTGGATTCATAGCGGTGCGAGCTGTCCAGCAGCGCCTTGGAGGGGATACAGCCCACGTTCAGGCAGGTCCCGCCCAGTGACGGCTTGCCCTTGTGCACGCGCTTTTCGATGCAGGCGACTTTCAGGCCCAGCTGGGCGGCACGGATCGCGGCTTCATAGCCCCCCGGCCCGCCACCGATCACCACCAGATCATATTGTTCAGACATTGTTGGCTCCATCATCGTCCTGTGGGCCAGCGTTCTGGCCGCTCAGGACGTGGGTTGCAGGGGTAGTGCTTACAGGTCGAGCAGCAGCAGGGCCGGGTCTTCGACCAGTTCCTTGATGGTGACCAGAAACTGGACCGCTTCCTTGCCATCGATCATGCGGTGGTCATAGGACAGCGCCAGATACATCATCGGCAGGATCACCACCTGGCCATCCACCGCCATGGGCCGCTCCTGGATCTTGTGCATGCCCAGAATGGCGGTTTGCGGCGGGTTGATGATCGGGGTCGACATCAGTGAACCAAAGATCCCGCCATTGCTGATGGTGAAGGTGCCCCCCGAGAGGTCATCCAGTCCCAGTTTGCCTTCGCGGGCTTTTTTGCCATAGTCGAGGATGTTTTTTTCGACTTCGGCCAGGTTCATGCGGTCGGTGTCGCGCAGCACCGGCACCACCAGCCCCCGGTCACTGGACACGGCCACACCGATATCGTAGTAGCCGTGGTAAACGATGTCACTGCCGTCGATGGAGGCATTGACCGCCGGGAAGCGCTTCAGGGCTTCAGTGGCGGCCTTGACAAAAAAGGACATGAAACCCAGCCGCACGCCGTGGCGTTTTTCGAACCGGTCCTGGTAATGCTTGCGCATGTCCATGATCGGTTTCATGTTGACCTCGTTGAAGGTGGTCAGCATGGCGGTGTTCTGGGTGGCCGACAGCAGGCGCTCGGCCACTTTGGCGCGCAGGCGGGTCATCGGCACGCGCTGCTCGACCCGCTCGCCGACGGCGGTGGAGATCGCTGTGGCCGGGGCGGCTGCACTGGCGGGGGCCGCAGGGCGCGGGCTGCTCAGGTGCTTTTGCACGTCTTCCTTGGTGATGCGGTTGCCGCGTCCGGTGCCGGCCACCTCAGCGGCATTCAGGCCGGTTTCGGCCAGTGCCTTGCGCACCGCCGGGCTCTGGTTGGGGTCCGCCGGGGACACGCGCTGCGGTGCAGCGGATTCCGGGGGAATGTCGCCGCGTGGCACGATGGCCGCGGCACCGGCCTCGGCGCTGGCACTGGCCTGCTCCACCGGTTTGCCGGGTTCGACCGCCTGCTGGCTGGCGGCCTTGCTGCTGCCGGCTTCAAACAGCGCCAGCACTTCAGCCGACAGCACGGTGTCGCCTTCGTTTTTGAGGATCTGGGTCAGCACCCCATCCGAGGGGGCGACCACTTCAAGCACGACTTTATCGGTTTCGATGTCGGCCAGGACTTCGTCGCGGGTGACCGGCTCGCCGACTTTTTTGTGCCAGCTGGCCACTGTGCCATCCGCAACAGACTCCGGAAACACCGGTGCTTTGATTTCAGTGGCCATGGTTGGCATCTCCTTGTTGATCTTGGGGAATATTCAGGGCCTGGGCAATCAGGGCCGCCTGCTGGCGGGCATGCAGGTAGGGGGAGCCACAGGCCGGGGCGGCAGACGGTTCACGTCCGGCATAGCGGACCGGTTTGCCGGGCAGGGCACGGGCCGCCAGCGCATACAGCGGCGGAGCGATATACAGCCACGCGCCCTGGTTCTGCGGCTCTTCCTGGGCCCACACCAGGATTTCGGCATTCGGATAGCGGGCCAGCTCGGCTTCGATGCGGGCCTCCGGGAAGGGATACAACTGCTCGACCCGGATCAGGGCAACATGGTCCAGTCCCAGTTCGCGGCGTTTTTCCAGCAGGTCGTAGTACACCTTGCCGCCACACAGCACCACACGGGTGACCTGTTGCGGGTCCAGGGCGTCGATGTCGCCAATCACGGTTGCAAACTGCCCTTCAGCCAGTTCACTCAGGTCCGACACGGCCAGCTTGTGGCGCAGCAGGCTCTTCGGCGACATGATCACCAGCGGCTTGCGCAGCGGCCGGACCGCCTGACGGCGCAACAGGTGAAAAATCTGTGCCGGGGTGGTCGGGGTACAGACCTGCATGTTGTCTTCGGCGCACAGCTGCAGGAATCGTTCCAGCCGGGCCGAGGAGTGCTCAGGACCCTGCCCCTCGAAGCCATGCGGCAGCAGCAGGGTCAGGCCACAGACCCGCTCCCATTTGGTTTCGCCGCTGCTGATGAACTGGTCAATCACCACCTGCGCGCCATTCATGAAGTCACCAAACTGGGCTTCCCAGATGATCAGCGACTTCGGAATGGTGGTGGCATAGCCATATTCAAACGCCAGCACGGCTTCCTCGGACAGCAGCGAGTCATACAGGGCAAAGCGCGGCTGCTCCGGGCTCAGGTGCTTGAGCGGCACATACAGGCTGCCGTCGGTCTGGTTGTACAGCTCGGCGTGGCGGTGGCTGAAGGTGCCCCGCCCCACATCCTGTCCGGTGATGCGCACCAGATAGCCGTCCGCCAGCAGCGTGGCATAGGCCAGCGTTTCGGCTGCGCCCCAGTTCAGCGGCAGCTCCCCCCGGAACATGCGCAGCCGGTCTTCCATCACTTTTTGCACCTGTTTCTGCAGCACAAAGCCCTCGGGCAGCTGCATCAGCCGGGTGCCCAGCGCCGTCAGCTGCGCTTCGGGCACTCCGGTGGGCCAGTCATCGACCACGGCATGGCCCAGGTACGGCGACCAGTCCACATACAGTTTGGTGTTGGGCTCACGCACCAGCGAGTTGGCGACGTGCTCGCCGTTTTCCAGTGCAGTGCGGTAGTCCTCGACCATCGCATCGGCTTCGCTGCGGGTCATGGTGTGTTCGCTGACCAGCCGGTCGGCATACAGGGTGCGCGTGGTGGGCAGCTTGCTGATGACCTGATACATGAGCGGCTGGGTGGCCGACGGTTCATCGGCTTCGTTGTGGCCGCGGCGGCGGTAGCAAAACAGGTCGATGACCACGTCTTTCTTGAATTCACGCCGATAGTCCAGCGCCACTTGCGTGATGAACAGTACCGCCTCGGGGTCATCGCCATTGACGTGAAAAATCGGCGCCTGCACCATTTTGGCGATGTCGGTGCAGTATTCGGTCGACCGTGCATCATCCTGGCGGCTGGTGGTGAAGCCCACCTGGTTGTTGATGATGATGTGCACCGTGCCGCCGACGCGATAGCCGCGGGTCTGCGACATCTGGAAGGTTTCCATCACCACGCCCTGCCCGGCAAAGGCGGCATCGCCATGCACGATGATCGGCAGGACTTCATCGCCGCCGATGCGGTTGCGGCGCACCTGCCGGGCCCGTACCGAGCCTTCGACCACCGGGCTGACGATTTCGAGGTGGGATGGGTTGAAGGCCAGCGCCAGATGGATTTCGCCGCCGGGGGTCATCACGTTGGAGGAAAAACCCTGGTGGTATTTGACATCGCCGGAGCCTTTTTTGTTGAAAGTCTTGCCTTCAAACTCCTCGAACAAGTCGCCGGGGTTTTTGCCCAGAATGTTCACCAGCAGGTTCAGGCGACCCCGGTGGGCCATGCCGATGACGATTTCCTTGGTGCCATTGGCCCCGGCGCGCTGGATCAGCTCATCGACCATGGCGATGAAGCTTTCACCACCTTCCAGACCAAAGCGCTTGGCCCCCACATACTTGCTGCCGAGATATTTTTCCAGTCCTTCGGCCGCGGTCAGCCGCTCCAGCAGATGGCGCTTGTAGGCCACCGACAGCGCGGGCAGGCCCCGCGCCCCTTCGAGCCGCTGCTGGATCCAGCGCTTTTCGCGGGTGTCAACGATGTGCATGTATTCGGCGCCGATGTGCTGGCAATAGATCGCCTCCATCGCCTCGACCATCTCGCCCAGGGTGGCTTCGGATTTGCCGATGGCCAGATTGCCGGTCTGGAACACCGTGCCCAGATCGGAGCGCGACAGGCCATGCGTGGCCAGATCCAGATCCGGTACATGCTCGCGCGGGGCCAGCCGCAGGGGGTCGAGCTGGGCCTTCTGGTGGCCACGGTTGCGGTAGGCCGCAATCAGCTGCAGCACCCCGACCTGGCGGCGTTCGTGGTCGGTGCTGACCGAGCTTTGCATCATCGGCTGGACGCGGCTGGAATTGCGGGCCAGCAGCAGGAATTGCTCGCGGATGTTCTGGTGGGGCTGATCCCCCTCGGGATACTGGGCAAAATAATCGCGCCAGTGTGCATCAATCGTCTCGGGCGCCGTCAGGTACTGCTCATAGAGCTGTTCAATGTAGGCGGCGTTCTCAGCCGAAAGCTGGGTATCCTGATCAAGAAGGGTCATGGGTAAACTCTGTTCAAATTGCCAGTGTTGCGGACTGAAGGGTGATCAGTGCCGCACCGAGTGCTTTGATGGGTGACATCAAAACCGCGACCAGCCGGGCCGGCAGGCGCACGCCGCATGCCGTGCCGGGGCCGGCAGCCCCCGCAGCGCATCCTGCGCACACCGACGTGCTGTCAGGCAGACCGTGGCCTGACTGACGCCCAACTGGGCAATTTGAATGGTTCAGCCGATGGACCGACCGGCTCAACGATTCAAACTGGCTGCCCGATGCTGGCCTCGCCAAAGCGCGGGGCCGTGCACGGACGGGCTTCCCGAAACGTGGTTCCCAAGCCTAGCATGCGCCCTGATCGGGTTCGGATTTTTTTGCTCAATAGCCAACATTAAACCAAAAAATGGTACAAAACAGCCCAGTATTGGCCATTGGCTGGCTTTTTTTGCCGTGGAGGCGGGTGATGAATCGTGCGGGTGTGTATGCCCTGATGCTGGGGTTGGCCTGCTGGGGCGGCTGGCAGTGGTGGCAGGAGCGTCCGTTGCCGGTGGCGGGTGGACCCGGCGTGCGTGCCGCCGCAGCGCCGGTACAGATCGACCTGCGCCATGAACCGCCACTGCAGAAAAATGGCTATACCCTGACCCCGCTGGCGCTGTTTGACCTCACCGCGCTGATTCTGTCGAAGGAAAACTACCACATGGGCCGGGAGGCCGAACTGTCGCGCACGGATCTGGCCCTGGGCTGGGGGCGCATGTCCGACCCGCAGGTGCTGCGCGACATCGACATTTCCCAGGGCAACCGGTTCTTTTATTGGCACACCGACCACGAGCCGCCGATTCCGGTGGCCGAAATCACCCAATCGGCCAGCAACATGCACCTGATCGCCGCCAACCCCGTGGTGCAGGACCAGATCGACGCCCTGCGCCCCGGTCAGGTGGTCAGCCTGCGCGGCAAGCTGGTGCGCGCCGATGCACCGGATGGCTGGCACTGGGTCAGCTCCACCACCCGCACCGACAGCGGCAATGGCGCCTGTGAGCTGGTGTATGTGGAAACCCTCAGCGTCCAGTGAGGGCCATGCTGCGCCGCAGGCTTTGGCACAATCCGTCACCCCGGCGCAAAATTGACGCAATTTGCCAGCGCCTTGCCGTGGTGGGTTTTTGTAGCGTACAGACTCGCCAATCACTGAAAATCAAGGTCGTTGTTCATGTCATTCAGCTCTGCCCTGACCCAGGCCCGCGTGGCTGGCGAATTCAGGCTGCGCATGGGTCAAACTCATTCCCCTGCCCCAGCCGATGGTGTTTCTGGGGGAAAACGCCACCCTGCAGCTGGGCGAATTGCTGGTGCAGCGGGGCTTTGACCAGGTGCTGATCGTGACCGACCGCATCCTGCTGTCGCTGGGGGTCGTGGATCCCCTCAGGACGCTGCTGGACGCGGCCGGGGTCCATGTGTCCGTGTATGCCGAAGTCACCCCGGACCCCACCCTGAGCGTGGTGAAACATGGCCTGCAGCAACTGCCGGACCGCGAGCGGACCGCCGTGGTGGCCTTTGGCGGTGGCTCGGTGATTGATGCCGCCAA
>JBPOIS010000166.1:0-26378 GCA_052034295.1 Pseudomonadota bacterium | reverse complement strand
CAATCAATTGTAGGTGGCGGTTCTGCAAATGGCGCTGCAGGCCATGACCGCCGGTGTTTTCGGACATTCCTTGAATTCTCCTGTGCTCAGGTTACCGCGCTGGGCCCGGTGGGGTGTCCCGCTCGGGGGGCCAGCCTTTGCCCATGCGCTGACTGTATAGCAAATCTCGGAAAAAAAGCAGGAAATGCGCCAGAAACGTGACCGGCTGGCCGCTCCAGTCCCGGCCATCCGCAAAAAAACGGCCGGGATTGGTAGCACCCAACACCCTAGAAGGTGTTGGCCGTGCCGGTCTTGAAAGTGAACTGGGTGCCAAACGGCTTGGACACCCCCTTGGCATCGGTGAGCTGACCGTTGACTTTGACCTCATACACAGTCTGGCCCTTGAGGGCCTGCAATGGCACCACGATGGCCTGATTGGCCGGCAGGGTGGGCAGGCCGGCGGCTTTTTGCCCGCTGAGCACCTCGGTGGCCAGCACCTGTCCAGAGGCCTGTTCGCGGTAGGTGACCTGGGTGACGCTCAGCTTCAGGGCACTGTTGACCTGCAGCAGCACCGGCTGGCCGACCGGGTTCTGGGTCAGGTCCCGGCCAGGGAAGGGGTTGGGCGATTCATCAAACAGACTGGTGGCCGTGTCCTCGATGCCCTGGCACGGGTAGGTCAGCACCACTTCATCGGGCCGCTGCTGGACCACGGCGCCACTGCCGGCGCGGGGCAGGCCCAGCACCATCACCGTAGAGGCCAGACCTGCGACACTGGCTTTGACGGTGCCGGAATTGACCACGCTGATGCCCACGTCGCGGTAGCCATAAAACAGGCCCGACATGTGGTAGGGCGCCATCATCAGCGATTTGATGCTCAGGGTGGACTGTTCGCCCAGCGACTGGCTGAACCCGGTGGCATTGACCAGCTCTTCGCTGATGCTGGACCACGGGTAGCCCACCACATTGGCCCGGTTGGTGATCTGCTGACCGGTGTAATAGGGCAGGGTGGCATCGGTTTCGTGGTGGCCATCGGACAGGCGATTGTTGGCCACCAGATAATGGCTGTGGTTCCGGGCCATCTGATCCAGCAGGTGGTGATTGTTCAGGCCCCCAAACCCGCAGTGCAGGCGCTGGTGATTCAGCCGCTCAAACAGCTGGCGCTCCGCCGATCCGGACAGGTAATCGGCCTGCGGCTGGGCATTGTACAGTGTGGCCGACAGGGTGCTGATGTCCACCACCGCAGGTGTGCTGTAGGTAAACGCACTGCCATAGGTCAGCGCGGGGGCAAAGTCGCCGGGCTGTGGGGTCGGGGTGGGCGTCGGCGTTGGGGTCGGGGTCGGTGTGGGGGTTGGCGTGGGCGTGGGTGTCGGGCTGGGGGTGCCCGCAGACGTGCCGCTGGAAGAGCCACCCCCACAGGCGGCCAGCAGGGTACACAGCGACAGGGCCAGCCAGGTCGGGCTTCCAGCAGCGTGGGTCATGGTCTTTTCCTTTTTTTATGCAAGCAAAACATCCCCAGACACCATCATGCCAGCCGCCCGGAAAATAACAAGCCATTTGATCTGTGCCATGGGCCGCTCAGGCGGTCTGTGGCTGCTGCCGTGCGGGGTTAACCCGTGTTGCGCAGCCCAGCGGCAATCCCGGCAATGGTGACCATCAGCGCGGCTTCGTGGGCCGGGTCCGGGCGCAGGCGACGTCGGCGCATCAGCTCGGCCTGCAGCAGGTGCAGGGGCAGCAGGTAGGGCATCCGGGCCTGGATGGGGCGGCTGTTGGGGCTGTCCGGACCGCGCCAGTCGCTGGGGGCCAGTTGCGCGGCCAGCAGGCGGGTGGCCTGCAGTTCATCACGCAGGTGCTGGCCAAACTGCTGCAGGGCCGGATCCGTGGTCAGGGTGGTCTCGTAGTGTGCGGCAATGCTGGCGTCGGCCTTGTCCAGCACCATCGACAGCATGGCCAGCAGGGTGCGAAAATACGGCCATTGTTCGCGCATCTGCATCAGCCGCGGCTGCTGGCCATCGCTGATTGCAGTCTGCAGGGCCACGCCGGTGCCCAGCCAGGCCGGCAGCATCAGCCGGATCTGTGTCCAGGCAAACACCCAGGGAATGGCGCGCAGCGCCGTCAGCCCCGCCTGTGTCTGGCGGCGGGCAGGCCGGGAGCCCAGGGGCAGCAACTGCAGCTCCTGTTCCGGGGTGACGGTGCGCAGGTAAGCCCCCAGCTCAGGCCGCTGGTAGACCGTGTGGCGGTAGTGCTGTAGTGCCACCGCCGCGAGCTGGTCCATCTGGGTGCGCCAGGCGGGATCGGGTTCAGGCGGCGGGGTCAGGCTGGCCTCCAGCGTGGCGGCCAGATAATGGTGCAGGTGGGTCAGCGCATTGCCTTCCAGGCCAAATTTGAAGCGGATCATTTCCCCCTGCTCGGTCACCCGCACCCGTCCCCCCACGGTGCCGGGCGGCTGGGCCATCAGCGCGGCCCGCACCGGGGCCCCGCCCCGGCTGGTCGATCCGCCCCGGCCATGGAACAGGGTCAACTGGTAGCCGGCTTGCCGGGCCACGGCGGTGAGCTGCTCCTGGGCCTGATACTGCGCCCAGCTGGCGGCCAGAAATCCGGCATCCTTGGCCGAGTCCGAATAGCCAATCATGACCTGCTGCCGGCCCGCGCTCAGCTGCCGGTACAGGGGCAGCGCAAACAGCTGCGCCATCACCTGCGGCGCCCGCTGCAGGTCGTCCAGCGTTTCAAACAGCGGCACCACTGGCAGGGCAGGGCTGACGCCCATTTCCTGCTGCAGCAGGGCCACCGCCAGCACATCGCTGGCCTGCCGGGCCATGGAAATCACGTACGCCCCCAGCGCCTCAGCAGGCTGGTCTGCCAGCAGCGCCACGGTCTGCAGCACCTCGCGCACCTCCGGTTCGAAGTCCACAAACCCCGACGTCAACTGACGGTGCGGCAGCAGGGGACGCTGCTGGGACAATTGGGCCTGCAAAAACGCCAGTCGTTGTGGCTCATCCCAGTCCAGATACTCGCCCAGCCCAGCATGGTGGACCAGCGCGGCCACCGCGCCGGCATGGCGGTCTGCAGACTGGCGGATGTCCAGCGGCAGCAGGTGCAGGCCAAAATGCTGCAGCCGCCACAGCACATCGCGCAGCGTACCGCCCGCCAGCGTTTCGAGCCCAGTGTCCAGCAGCGACTGGCGAATCGCCATCAGCGGACCCCACAGGGCGGCCCTGGACAAAAACACCAGCCCACGCTCCGGCTCGGTCAGGGCCTGCTCAATTTGCTGTAGCTGCTGGCGCAACCGATCGCGCAGCACACGCAACGCCTCCCGATAGGGTTCCTCGCTGCCGTGGCCCAGTCCGTTCAGAAAATCCGCACTGCACTCGGCCATGGACAGCTCCTGACGCAGCTGCTCGACATCGCGCAAATACAGGCTACAGGCCTGCCAGTGCGCCAGCCAGAGGATTTCACGGGTCTGTCGGTGGGTGACATTCGGGTTGCCATCGCGGTCCCCACCGATCCAGCTGGCAAAGCGCACCGGCGTGGCCTCAAAGGGCAACGGCTGGCCCAGCACCTGTTGCATGGCCAGATCCAGCCGCCGCAAAAACCGGGGCAGCGCCTGCCACAGCGAGTGCTCCACCACCGCAAAGCCCCAGCGCGCCTCATCCACCACCGTGGGCTGCGTGCTGCGGATCTCGCGGGTGTGCCAGGCGGCCAGCATCACCTGTTGCAGGCGCTGTTGCCACAGGGTGCGGTCGATGCTGGGGTCATTGGCCCGCAGCAGCAGGTGGGCAATCTGGTCATATTTCTGGATCAGCGTGCGCCGACTGACCTCGGTGGGGTGCGCGGTCAGCACCAGCCCGATGTCCAGCCCGGCCACGGCCTCCAGGACCGCGGTGGCCGACAGGCCTTTTTGCAGAAAACCCTGCAGCAGGGCCACCAACTGCGCTGCGCTCTGGTCCTCGCGGATGTCCTGCACCTGCTCGGCAGTGTTGGCCAGGTTCAGAAAAAACGCAAACGCCCGGGCCACCGGCAACAGGGCGGCATCCGGCAGGCTGGCCAGCAGGTGGTCCAGTGGGGCGCGGTCCTGAGCGCGGTGCAGCACCGCTTGCCCCAACTGGCGAATCTGCTCCACCCGGTCAAACAGGCCGGGGTCCTGCTGATACAGCAGCTCGCCGAGCCAGTGGCCGAGCTGGCGGGCGTCCTGCGGCAGTCTGGATGGTTGCGGGATCATGACGCCTCCAGGCGGGCAGCGGTTTTTTCCAGCATAAAGCCGACTGGCCTGCAATGTAAAAGCCCATCTGCACAGATGTCTTATAAAACCATTCAAAAAAATCAACGATTTGGACGGAGACAATCGACTAGATTGCAGACATTGACAAAAAAATTTTTGGGGACCCTGCATGACTGGCGCCATTGACCTGACCCGGCATCGCCACCGCGACCGCCACCTGACCCAGCGTTCCGGACATGCGCTGGGGCTGGCGCAGCGCAAGGCCGCCCCCTATGCGCAGGTGTTTGCCCTGCAGCCACGACCGCCGGAGTTTGAGCTGATGCAGGCGTTTGCCCGCGACAATCAGGGCCGGCTGGCGGCGCTGGTGCCGGAGCGCATTGCGCGCATGAGGGCCTCGCCGTTCCGGTTTTTTCGCGGCTGGCCCCGGCTGATGGCGGAGGACCTGATGCGTGAGGCCGACAGCGGACTGGTCAGTCAGGTCTGCGGCGACTGTCATTTGCTGAATTTTGGCGCGTTTGGCAGCCCGGAGCGGCATTTGCTGTTTGGGCTGAATGATTTTGATGAAAGTGTGCGCGGGCCGTTTGAGTGGGACCTGAAGCGGCTGGCCAGCAGTGCGGTGATTGCAGCCGGACAATTGCAGCTGGCACCCCGCCAGTCCGAGGCCGTGGTGGAGCAGGTGCTGTGCGGCTATCTGGCGCGGCTGCGCGACATGCTCGACGACACGCCGCTGGACAGCTGGTACGACCGCGAAGACGTGCCGACCATGCTGGCGCACATCAAGCCGGACAGTGTCCGGGCCGAGCGGGCGCGCCAGTTTGACCTGAGTCAGGCCAAGTCCCCGGACAAGCTCATTCGCAAGCTCACCGAGCGTCCAAAAAAAAATGCCCCGCTGCAGTTCATTGAGCAGTTCCCGGACAGCTTCCACCCACCGGCCGGTGATCCGCTGGCGGACCGCTGGGCAGAGTTTTTTGGCCATTACCGGCTGACGCTGGCGGCGGACCGGCAGGTGCTGCTGGACCGCTACCAGCTCAGTGATGTGGCCCTGCGGGTGGTGGGCATCGGCAGTGTGGGCACCCGCTGCGCGATGGCGATTTTTGAGGATGGTGACCACGAGCCGCTGCTGCTGCAGATCAAGCAGGCCCGGCCGTCGATTTATGCCGGACGGGTGGCCGAGCGCTTTGCCCATCAGGGCCAGCGCGTGGTGGCTGGACAGCAGTTGCTGCAGGCGGCCAGTGATATTTTTCTGGGTTATGCCACGGCGCAGGATGGCAGCGAATACTACGTGCGCCAGCTGCGTGACCTGAAAATCACCCTGGATCTGGAGGAACTGGACCAGGACGGCCTGCTGGCCTATGCCTACAGCTGTGGCCGGGCACTGGGACATGCGCACGGCAAGGCCAGCCATGTGCCCACCCTGCTGGGCTATCTGGGGGCAGAGTCGGCACTGCGGCAGGCCCTGTGCCGCTATGCCATCGCACAGGCGGAACGCACCGTGGCGGATCATCAGCAGTTTTTGCAGGCGCTGGATTCAGGCCAGCTGGATCCGGTGGGCCAACCATGAACACGGTGCTGATGGTGGGGGCCACGCTGCTGCTGCTGGCCACCCTGGCCGGGCTGGTGCGGCACAACCACTGGGGCTTCCGGGTATTTGACTTTCCGCGCCTGCAGTGGATCGCCCTGATCCTGCTGGTGCTGGCCGGTTTTGCGTGGCTGGTGCCGCCGCAGCCTGCGCACCTGCCTTGGGTGGTGGCGCTGTTGCTGGCCCTGGCTTATCAGCTGTGGATGGTGCTGCCGTACACGCCGCTGTGGCCGGTGGAGGTGCAGCGCAGTCCCCATCAGGATCCGGCACGGCGGGTGTCGCTGCTGGTGTCCAATGTACTGGGCACCAATCGGCACCATGACCGGCTGATCCGCCTGATCGAGATCCAGCAGCCGGATGTGGTGCTGACCCTGGAGTCTGACCGGCACTGGCAGGCGGCACTGGATGCTGCACTGGCGGACCAGTACGCGCACCGTGTGGCGGTACCGCTGGACAACCTCTACGGCATGCACCTGTACAGCCGCCTGCCGCTCCTGGACCCCGAGGTGCGCTATCTGTTTGATGACGACATTCCATCCATCCACACCGGCCTGCAATTGCGCCATGGCCATGTGGTGCAGCTGTATTGCCTGCACCCCAAGCCGCCCAGCCCCACGGAAGCGGATGATTCGACCCTGCGCGATGCCGAATTGCTGCTGGTGGGGCGGCACATTGCCCAGAATCCACACAGCGCCATCGTCTGGGGCGACCTGAATGACGTGGCCTGGTCGCGCACCAATCAATTGTTTCAGCGCGTCAGCGGCCTGCTTGACCCCAGGGTGGGCCGCAAGATGCTCAACACCTTTCATGCCCAGTACCGCTGGCTGCGCTGGGCGCTGGACCATGTGTTCCACAGTGGTGATTTTGCCCTGGTCCGCATCGAGCGGATGCCGGACATTGGTTCGGATCATTTTCCGGTGCTGACGGTGCTGGACCATGTGCCGGCCCTGAAGGACCAGCAGGAAAAAGCCCCGGCAGCCCCGGCAGAGGTGGCCGAAGCCCGGCAAAAAATTGCTGAAGGGGTGGAGGAGGCCGCAGAAGGCACTGAGGCGGCTGCCGTGGCCCCGACTCAGCCCACCACCTGAATGCGGCTGTGGCCGTGCCCTGTGGGCTGGACCCGGATCTGCACCGGCAGACGCTCCTGCAGTTCACTGACGTGGCTGATCACCATCACCCGGCGACCGGAGGCCTGCAGGCGGTCCAGCAGGTCCATGGCCAGGTGCAGGGTCTGGCTGTCCAGTGAACCGAAGCCTTCATCAATGAACAGCGATTCAATCCGCAGCACGCCGGAGGCCATCGAGGCCAGACCCAGCGCCAGCGCCAGCGACACCAGAAAGGTCTCGCCACCGGACAGCGAATAGGCACTGCGGCGCTCCTGTCCCATGTAAAGGTCCAGTACTTCAATGCCCAGGGAATCGTCCAGGCGCTGCAGCTGATAGCGCGGAAACAGCTGCTGTAGTTGCTGGTTGGCATAGTGCAGCAGCAGGTCAAGCTGGTGGGTCTGGGCCAGCTTGCGGAATTTGTCGCCCTGTGCCGAGCCGATCAGGTCATTGAGGACCGCCCAGCGTGCCAGCTCGGTGCGGGCCCCCTGCACCTGCAGCACCAGCTGCTGCTGGTGCTGGCGCAGCTGGTCGTCCTGCTGCAGCCGGACCTGCAGCTGGGTGTACTGCGCCTGCTGCTGCTGCAGGGCCTGCTGGAGGTCCAGCTGTTGCTGCTGCAGGACCGCCGCCGGACAGTGCTGCAGGTCGGGCCACTGTGCCAGCAGCCGCTGTTGCTGCTGGCCGAGGGTGTCGATCTGGGTGTCCAGTCGCAGGCCGTGTTCCCGGTACTGCTGCAGCCGCTCTTGCTGCTGCTGGATGCGGGCTTCATCCCAGTCCAGCAGGGTGACGGGGATCGGGCCATGTTGCTGCTGCCACTGCTGAATGTGCTCCTGCAGCTGGCCCAGCTGCTGCTGCCAGTCGTGACGACGCTGTTGCAGGGTGCCCAGCTGGGCGCTGCACTGGCTGTGCAGGCGGGTGGTTTCGGCCAGCCGGGTGCTGGCGTCACGCTCGGCCTGCAGGGCCTGCTGGCGTTGCTGGTGCTGTCGGGATTCCCAGTGGCTGCTGTCTGTGCAGCCTTCCGGCAAGCTGGCTTGCCAGCGCTGGCGGATGGCCTGGCCACGCTGGGTGAGCTGCTCGAGTGCCGTCTGGGTCTGCTGGGCCTGTTGGGCCTGCTGGTCCAGCTGCTGCTGCAGGGGCTGCACCTGCAGGTGCAGCGGGGTGATTTTTTGCTGCAGGTCCTGCTGCTGGAGACGGTCCTGTTGGCGCTGGGTCAGGGTCAGGTTCCAGTGCTGCAGCAGATCCTGCAGCGCCTCCGCATGCAGGGGCACAGACAGGTCGGGCCAGAGCGCCTGCCAGTCCGGGGGCAGCAGGGGCAACAGCTGGTTTTGTTGTTGCTGACGCTGGCGCAGTTGCTGCAGGCGGCTGGACAGCTGGTGACTTTGCAGCAGCACCTGCTGGCGTAATTGCTGCTGTTTTTGGCTGTCCTGTTGCTGTTGCTGCAGGGTGGCCAGTGATGCCTGCAGTTGCTGCAGGTGCTGCCGCTGCTGGTTCAGCACCGGAGCTGGCCATGCGTCGGGCAGCTCAGACAGTTGGCCCTGCAGGCTCTGGACCTGGGCCTGCTGGTGCTGCAGCAGCAGTTGCAGCTCAAGCCTGCGGGTGTGCAGGGCCTGTAGCTGGGCGCGGTTCTGCTCCAGCAGCGATGCAGTGGGGGCTGGCCCGTGCGCTGGTCCGGAAAATCCGGGATGTTCACGGCTGCCGCACAGTGGGCAGGGGTGGCCGGGCTGCAGTTGGTCGCGCCAGTCCTGTAGGTCCAGACGGGCCTGTTCCTGCTGCCGCTGCTGTTCCTGTAGGTGCAGCTGATCCTGCAGCAGGGTCAGTTGTGGCTGCAGCAATTGCAGATTTTGCTGGGTCTGCTGCTGCTGTGCGTCAGTCTGTTCCAGTTGCTGTTGCAGGGTTTGCCGCTGCTGCTGTTGCTGGAGTGCGGCCTGCAGCGCCTGCAGTTGTTCGGTCTGCTGTTGTTGCAGCGCCAGCAGGGTGTCAGCGTGGTCGTGGGGAAAGCGCGTGTCAATGTCACGGGCCTGTGCCTGCAGCTGGTCGATCTGCTGCTGCAGGGCGAGTGGGTCGCCATGGGCCTGCGCACCACAGTGCAGGAGCTGGCTGAGCTGCTGGGACAGCCAGTGTGCCGGGTAATCGTCCAGTGGGGAAAGGCTCTGGCTGTGCTGTAGGGCCTGCTCCAGCGAATGCAGCTGCTGCTGCAGCGGGGCCAGGCGGTCGTGCAGGGCCTGTTGCTGCTGGCGGGTGTGCTGAAGCTGGGCGTTTTGCTGTTGCAGCTGCTGGTCTTTGGTTTTCCACAACAGCAAAAGCTGTGCCCTGTCCTGCTCCAGCTGTCGCACCTGTTGCAGCCGGGGGCGCTCTTCCTGATGCTGCAGATTGAGGTCCTGCAGGGCCTGTAGCGCCTGTTGCTGTTGCTGCTGGACCTGCTCCAGCTGCTGGCTGTGCTGCTGCAGTTGCTGCATCAGCCGGGTGGTTTCGGCTTCACTGTGTAGCAGCTGATCCTGTAGCCGGGCCTGCTGCTGCAGCCAGTGTCGCAAATTGCGACACTTTTCCAGCTGGCCGAGCGTCTGCGCCAGCGCGGTGAATTCCCCGGCCTGCAGGTCCAGTTGCTGACGTTCCAGCCGGTGCTGGTCCAGCTGTTGCTGCTGCTGGGCATACTGGACCTGCAGGGCCAGACGCTGCTGCTGCTGGTGCAGCGCCTGCTGCAGGCGGTCCAGCGCCTGCTGGTGCTGCTCCACCTGCGCCTGCAGGGCCAGACGTTCATCGTCCTGCAGCGGGGTGACCCCCTGCAGCCGTTGTTCCAGCTGGTCGAGGACCCGGCGCGCATCGGCGTGCTGGAGGTGGGCCTGCCGACCCAGTGCGCTGTAGATCCGGGTGTCGGTGAGGCTTTCGAGCAATTCGGCCCGTTCGGCGTCGCTGGATTTCAGAAAAGCCGAAAAATCACTCTGTGCCAGCAGCACCGAGCGGGAAAACTGCTCAAAGCTCAGGCCGATTTTTTCGGCAATCAGCTGGTCGGTGAGTTTCTTCTGGGTGCTCAGGGTGACGCCGGTGTCCAGATTGATCAGGCTGCGGCTGATCGGCTGCAGGGCCCCGCTGGCGCGGTCACGGGCGCGGCGCACCTCCCAGGTGGCCCGGTAGCGGTGGCCATCGTGGGACACAAAATCCACCACACAGTGGCCCCGGCCCTGCCCACGGGTCAGCAGGTTGGCCGAATGGTCGAGGCTGCGGGCCTGCCCCTGATCGCGCACCTTGCCGGCAGACGTGCCCAGCTGGCGCAGCCGGGGCACCCGGTCATACAGGGCCAGACACAGCGCATCCAGCAGGCTGCTCTTGCCGGCACCCGTGGGACCGGTGATGGCCAGTAGGTGCGCTGAAGCCAGCGGTTCTGACAAAAAATCAATGATCTGTGGCTTGCCGTCCACCTGTGCCAATGAGGCAATGTTGCTGATCTCCAGACGCAGCAGCTTCATGGGGTGTTTTCCGTGTGGCGGACCTGCTCGAGCAGGAGGGCAAAATCCTCCACCACCGTTTGCGTTTGCGCCGGTGAGGCCTCGGGATAAGTGCGTTGCCACAGGTGCATGAACAGCTGCTCCGGGGTTGGCATTTCACCCAGCACCGCAGCCGTGTCTGGATCACGGGCCTGTCCCTGCTGGCAGAGCTGATAGCGCAGCAGGCGCACGGATTTTTTTGCCAGGGCCTGCTGCAGCTGCTGACGCAGGTCCGCCGGGGCGGGCCCCTGCAGGGCAATGGTGATTTCCAGCCAGTCAAACTGGCTGACCGGGCGTGGGTCCTCCGGCAGCTGGGCACAGGCCTGCAGGATGTCGTCCAGTGCGCAGGGCCGGTCATGCCCCAGTCGGTGCAGGGCAATGGCCCGGGGGATCTCATGGGACTGGACCTGTGCAGGCCGGCCGGGCTGTAGCTGTACGTCCAGCACCTGATGCCGGTAGGGCTGTTCGGCCATCGACAGCGGCAGCGGTGAGCCACTGTAGCGGATGTGCGGCTGGCCGACCGGGTGGGCCTTGTGCAAATGCCCCAGCGCCACATAGTCCACGCCCGCAAACCACTCCAGCGGAATGGCCTCGACGGCCCCCACAATCAGGTTGCGTTCGGACTGCGCCGACACCACCCCGCCGCGCACATGGGCATGGGTGACCAGCACCAGCGGCTCACTGTCCTGCTGGCGGGCCTGCGCCTCACCGATCAACTGCCGGTAGAGGGCCGCATAGGCCGCCATCGCCTCCTGACCATTGCGGGTGACCTCCGCCGGGCGCAGATAGGGGACCGCCAGACACCAGCCCAGCCGTTGTCCGTCGCGCTGGATCGGGATCAGCAGGCGCTCCAGATCCACCTGCCCGGCCTGCAGGCTGACCCGGCCAATGCTGTGCACGTTCAGGGCCGCCAGCAACGGCTGCGGCAGCTCAATGCGGGCGCCGGAGTCATGGTTGCCGGCGATCAGGATCACCTGCAGCCAGGGACACTGGCGGTGCAGGCCGGTCAAAAAACGGTACAGCAGGCTTTGCGCTTCAATCGGGGGATTGGCGGTGTCAAAAATATCCCCGGCCACCAGCAGCGCATCGGGCTGTTCGGCCACCAGCCGCTGCAGCAGCCAGTCCAGAAACTGCTGGTGTTCATATTCGCGGGCATGGCCAAAAAACTGCTGGCCCAGATGCCAGTCTGATGTGTGAAAAATACGCATGTGCAAAAAAATAACCTGTCAGGGGTTTTTCGGTGCCCGCCCCGGTACAGCGTGCTGTGCACAGACTGCCGCAAGCAGGGCAGGGCTTCAAGCGCATTTCAAGGGCCAACAGCAGCAGGGCGACGGTTTTTGTCGCCATGGGCCGGGGCGCTGTGGCCGTGTCGGCAACGCAAGCACAACCAAAACTGGATTTTATGCCTTTTTTGTGCAACTAAACTGCCGCATCAGCAACCGAGTGCAGGGGAAAACTATGCTCAATCGCCGCCAATGGCTGCAGCAGTCGGGCACGGGACTGCTGGGGGCGACACTGCTGTCTCCCGCCCATGCCGCCCGGCCTGTGGAACCACAGGTTCAGCGTGGCCATCCCCCGGTGCTGCGCGGCCAGCAGTTTGAGCTGCACATCGACCGGGCCCGGATCGAGGTGGGCGGACGGCCGCACTGGGCCACGGTGGTCAATGGCCATCTGCCGGGACCCACCCTGCGCTGGCGTGAGGGGGATGTGGTGCAGATCCGCGTGGTCAACCACCTGTCCGAACCCACTTCCATCCACTGGCATGGCATTCTGCTGCCCAGTGACATGGATGGGGTGCCGGGGCTGAGCTTCGCCGGGATTCCCGCCGGTGGGGAATTTGTCTACCAGTTCCCGGTGCAGCAATCCGGCACTTACTGGTACCACGCCCACTCTGGATTCCAGGAGCAGACCGGCCTGCTGGGCGGCATCATCATTGACCCGGCCCAGCCAGACCCGATCCAGGCCGATGCCGAACACCTGCTGGTGCTGTCGGACTGGGCCATGGCGCCACCGCAGGCTTTGCTGAACAAACTCAGGACCCAGTCCGATTTTGACAACATTCACCCGCCCACGGCGGGGCGATTCTGGCGCGATATCCAGCAGCTTGGCTGGCAGCGTGCGGTGGCCCTGCGGCAGATGTGGCAGCAGATGCGCATGTCGCCCACGGACTTCAGTGACCTGTCCGGGCGGACCAGCCTGCGTTACATGATCAATGGCTGTGAGACAGCTGCAGCCTGCTGCATCCAGGCGGAGGCAGGCCAGCGGTTGCGGCTGCGCCTGATCAATGGCAGTGCGCAGACGATTTTTGATGTCAAAATCCCCGGTACTGCCCTGACGGTGGTGGCGGCCGATGGGCTGCCGGTGCAGCCGGTCACCGTGGAGGAGTTCCGGATTGGCGTGGCCGAAGTCTACGATGTACTGGTCGATGCTGGCGCGGTGTCACGGCTGCTGGTGGCGCAGTCAATCGACCGCAGCGCCCAGGTGCAGGCGGTGCTCGCGGTGCCGGGCGGTGGCATACCGCCGTTGCCGCCGCTGGATCCGGTGCAGTGGCTGAGCATGCAGGATATGATGGGGGACCACCATGGGGCGGTCCGGGCACGCCATGCCCGCAGTGAATATGGCTGGCAGACCGACATGCGCGTGGATCACCCGCGCACCCGGCTGGATGATCCGGGGGTGAACCTGCGCCACGCCCGGCAGCAGGGCCGCCGGGTGCTCAGCTATGCGGACCTGCGTCCCCTGCGCGATGAGCCGGAGGCGCAGCGCAGCCCGGACCGTGAGATCGAGCTGCATCTGACCGGCAACATGGCCCGGTATGTGTGGGGCTTTGATGGACTGACCTATGAACAGTCCAGCCCCATTGAACTGGTGGCGGGTGAGCGGGTGCGCTTCCGGCTGGTGAATGACACCATGATGACCCACCCCATGCACCTGCATGGCATGTGGAGCGACCTGCGCCAGCCGGATGGCCAGTGGCAGGTGCGCAAGCACACGATTCTGGTGCAGCCGGCCCAGCAGGTGTGCTTTGATGTCACTGCAGTCGAGGGGCGCTGGGCGTTTCATTGTCACTTGCTCTACCACATGAGCACCGGCATGTTCCGCGAAGTGTACGTGCGTGCCCGTGAGGGCGAAGCCCAGCACCAGAGCGGAGGGCATCACCATGCGCAGCATTGAGTTTCGGGATCGATGGGCCTGGGGGCTGCTTCTATTATTGCCATTGCCGATGGGGATGGCACAGGCCATGGCCCCGGAACATGCTGGACACGGTGCAGCAGCACTCGCCAGCAGTCCAGTGCACAGCATGGGCAGGATGCAGGGTGGGCCTGCGCCTGTCGATGTCCGTGAGCCTGCAGGTGGCCCCATGGTGTCTGGTCCAGACCACCATCCGCAGGGCCATGACATGGCACCGGGGCGCTGGGGCAGTCTGGCAGTGGATCGGCTGGAAGTGTCTCAATCCCACCGGCTGCTGGAAGGTGAACTCAGCCATGGCGATGACCAGAACCGCTGGGTGTTGGGATACAAGATCCTCAAGCCTGATCAGGGCCCTTCAGAACAGACCTGGCAGCTGGTCTGGCAGCGGCCCTGGCTGGCCTTCTGGGATGTACACGTGGGTGGACGGGTTGAAGACAGCGGCACAGCGTCCCGCCAGAACTGGCTGGTGGCCGGTGTTTCCGGGGTGATGCCCTATCACATCGATCTGGCTGCCCAGTTGCGCCTGCATCCGGACCAGCAGGCCCTGGAAGTGGCACTGGGCTATGACTGGCGGCTGGCGCAGCGCTGGGTGCTGCGCCCGGCGGTGCAGCTCACGGCACTGGCGCACACGGTGGCAGACCGGCAGCAGCAATCCGGTCTGGCCGAGCGGGAAAGCAGCCTGCAGCTCCGCTGGGAACTGCGCCGCAACCTGACGCCATATATACGCTGGCAGGACCTGCGCACCCCCGAAGAAACCGCACAGTCCTGGGCGCTGGGGCTGGCGTTCTGGTTTTAGCGACAGACCACGGTCCAGCCGCCGGGCTGTGCTATAGTGCGCGGCGGCCAGACACCCCCGCGTGCTGGCGTTTTGTCATTCTGGACCGTGCGCATGTTGCTACAAATCCTGTATGTGATCGCCATCACCGCCGAAGCCATGACCGGTGCACTCTCAGCCGGGCGGCGCAGCATGGACTGGTTTGGAGTGGTGCTGATTGCCTGCGTCACGGCGCTGGGCGGCGGCTCTGTGCGTGACGTGCTGCTGGGCCACTATCCGCTGACCTGGGTCAAACACCCGGAGTATCTTGTGCTGTGCAGTGTGGCGGCCTTGGTGACGGTGTTCATTGCCCCGCTGATGAAGCACCTGCGCAACCTGTTTCTGGTGCTGGATGCCATGGGGCTGGTGGCGTTCACCATCATTGGCTGTCAGGTCGCCCTGCATGCCGGCCATGGGCTGGTGATTGCCTCGGTGTGCGGGGTGATGACCGGCGTGTTTGGCGGCATTCTGCGCGACACCCTGTGCAACGATGTGCCGCTGGTGTTTCAAAAAGAACTCTATGCCAGTGTGGGACTGGCCACGGCGCTGGTGTACATGGGCGCGGCAAGGCTGGGGGCAGGCGATGAACAGTCGATCCTGCTGGCGCTGTTTGGCGGCTTTCTATTCCGGCTGATGGCCATGAAAAACCACTGGGAAATGCCCAAGTTCATTTATCAGGAAGACTGAGCGGCGACCCTGACCCGCAGCAGCAGGGTAGGGCCATCCATGCGCTTAGACGCCCTTGGCCAGGCGCTGTTCGACCAGATCCAGCAGGGACAGTTCTTCCAGCAGGGTCAGTTCGGCCAGCTTGTCTTCCAGGGCATCGAGTTCTTCATCCGACACGGCACTGAGCTGGCCTTCGGCCCGGCGCTGGCTGACCATGTTGGCCATCAGCCCCAGAAACGTCCGGCTGTTCATGTGCTCGCTGTTGGCGTCGGCAATGGACCAAGCCAGCAAGGCCAGTTCCATTTCATTGAAGCGCTCACGCAGGCGGGGAATGGTGTCTCCCAGCAACAGGCCATAACGGTGAATGACGTTGCTGATGCGACGGTGGGTGGCGGCCCGGCTTTGCCCCAGCACATAGCTCAACCGGGTGTTGAGGTGCAGGTGCACAGAGGGCATTTCTTCGCTTTGTCCCAGCTCGCCTGCTCCCGAAGGATCATGCAGGTTGGGAAAGCGCTTGCGCAGGATGGTGCGGGGGGGGACTGGATAGGTCATGATGCTCAACAAATTGTAACTAGAGAAATTTACTACTGGCTGAAAATCAAAGGCGCCCTGCCTTGCAAGGTTCATCCTGAACAGGCCATTTCAGCGGTACATAGCCTGTCTATTTTGATCAAAAAAACCAATCCGGTCAAATCCTTCACGGCCTGCAGTGTGTCAGTCTGTATATCGATGGCTACCATTGATCAGAAAATTGTGTAGGATCAGGACATCCCATCCAGAACACAGCATGATGTCAAAAAACGCTTTGGTGACCGGGGCCTCCTCCGGAATTGGCGCCGAGTTTGCCCGCCTGCTGGCGGCCGAAGGCTATGGCCTGATCCTGGTGGCCCGCCGGGCTGACCGTCTGCAGCAACTGGCCACAGAATTGTCAAATCGGCACGGTGTGCGCTGCGAAGTATTGGCCATGGACCTGCGTGAACCGGACGCTGTCGCACGGATTCTGTCGGCATTGTCTGATCTGCAGCTCAGCGTGGATGTGCTGATCAACAACGCCGGGCTGTCCGGCAAGCAAAAATTCCTCGACACCCCCTGGCCCACACTGGCGGCTGAGCTGCAGGTGATGGTCACCGCCGTGACCGAGCTGGTGCACGGTGTGGCCCCGCAGATGCAGGCGCGCGGCTGGGGCCGGATCATCAATGTGTCCTCGCTGGCGGCATTTTCGCCCCCCGGTGCCAGCCTGTTGTACACCGCCATCAAAAGCTATGTGCTGAACATGTCCGAATCGCTGGACATGGAGCTCAAGCCGCATGGCGTCCACGTCACCGCGCTGTGCCCCGGCTTTACCTGGAGCGAGTTCCACGATGTCATGGGCACCCGTGCGGTCACCCAGCAGTTCCCGGCTTTTCTGTGGCAACAGCCGGGGGACGTGGCCCGCGCCGGCTATGCGGCGGTCATGCAGGGGCGTCCGGTGTGTATCCCCGGCCGGATCAACCGGTTGATTGCCGCCAGCCTGCGGCCAGTCCCGGAATCGCTGCGCTATATACTCGGGCGGCAATTCAACCCATTCAAGGAATAATCCTTTTTCAGCGCATTTTTCTAAAAAAACCAAGGGCGGCTTGGCTGCCGCCCTGAAATCAAAGCGCCTAAATAAAAATAGCCTAAGCATTTTTTCAAAAACGAAATTTGAACACCAAAATTAACCCTTTCTGGATTCTTCGGTTCTAAAAAAACTATCCTTTTAATTGGGCCAGTTGCAGAATACCGCACAGAGCCTGCAGCTTCAGCAACAAACGCTGATTGACCTTGACCGCCACAAAATAATCCACGCAATTGAACAATTCATCATGATAGGCTTCAGATGAAAAACTGGCTCCCAGACGACGGTATTTTTTAAACAGGGAAGGCACCTGTTTTTTCTGATATTTTCCACCATCCTCCAGCCAGGCCTGCAGGGAAAAATGTTTTTCAAAATTAAAGACTTTCCGGCTTTTCCAGGGCTGGATTCTGGCCTTGCGCTGCAGATACACCTGCGCCGCATGCAGTTTGCACGGGTGCAGGCCCAGATTGATGCTGACTGCGCCAATCAGGTGTGTTGCACGCAGACTCAATAAGACCGGTGCCATGCCCAGCCACAGCACTCCCAGGGTATTGCCGCCCCGGTAGGCTTCATCCACACAGGTGCGTCCCAATTCAAACACCCGCTGCTTTCCCTGCAGGTATTCCGACAAGTCAAATTCCTTTTCACAGGCATAATAACCGATTTTCAGTCGCGCTTCCGGCGTAATGATCCGTGTACAGGCCACAATCTGCCTCGTGGCCTGGTCGCGCACCACACAATGCAGGCTGTAGGCATCAAATAAATCCCGGTCAATGCCGGATTCAAAATGAATCTGATAGGCACTGCCAAACACCCGGGCCCGAAAACGCTGGACTTCGGCAATGGCCTGCGCACCGTGCAGGGTTTCATACACCAGTTGGCGGGGTACTGACACCGCCGGTGCTGTTGTGGCTGGGCCGGGCATTCGCCATGCCATCCAGCGGCTGGGCTTGAACAGGGAGGTTTGCATGGGGCGGGTTCCATCATGGCCTGTGCTGCAAGGCTACAAGGCACAGGTCTCATGGCGATGACAGGGCCATGGCAGGTGGATGACAACCGCTGCACCGGCATTGCCCTGCACTTCCCCCAATTTGTATTGGGGGAAATTGAAAAATCTCTGGGAAAAATCGGTTGCGTGTTTCAGCATTCACCTGCAGTCCAGACAAAAAATGCCGGACCACGCAGTCAGCGCCTGCGTGCGGGACTTTCTGGACGGTCTTTGGGTAACCACGGCGTGGATTTTTCAGGATCTGGCGTTCATTGGATCAGTGGAAAACTTACGGCAAGCGGTTGATTTCCAGCAGGTTTCACCGTCAGCGCTACAGCAAGCGTGACCGGTCTAAAAATCAGCTCGACCCGCAGCCGGCCCAGCCCGATGGTTTTTTGCCATCAGTCCACAGCGGTGCGCACTGTGTGGGGATTTTTCTGGGTGTTTTGATAAACGCTTAGGCTATTTTTGACGCTGCTGCATGTGGGCCACCCAGTCCTGATGCTGCAGATACCAGCGCACCGTGTCCTCCAGCCCCTGTTCCCAGCGTATCCGTGGTTGCCAGCCAAGCTGGCGGTGGATTTTTTCGGGGTTCAGCGCATAGCGCCAGTCATGACCGGGCCGGTCGGTGACGTGGGTGATCTGCGCGGCGTGGGATTGGCCATCGGGCCGGGGGGCCAGCCGGTCCAGCACAGCACACAACTGGCCCACCACCTGCAGGTTGGTGTGTTCCTGCTGCCCACCGATGTGGTAGTGCTCACCGACCTGTCCCCCGGCCAGCAGCAGGCGCAGGGCACGCACATGGTCTGACACGTGCAGCCAGTCGCGCTTTTGCAGCCCGGAGCCATACACCGGCAAAGGCTGGTCGCGCAGCGCACAGTCGATCAGCCGGGGAATGAGCTTTTCCGGATACTGTGCCGGGCCATAATTGTTGGTACAGTGGCTGATCAGCACCGGCAACCCGTAAGTGTGCTGCCAGGCACTGGCCAGATGGTCGGCCGCAGCCTTGCTGGCGGCATAGGGACTGCTGGGCCGGTAGGGCTGCTGCTCGGTCCATGGCGGGTCCTGATCGGACAGGGCGCCATACACCTCATCGGTGGACACCTGCAAAAACCGGAATGCCTGCTGCTGCCCAGGGGACAGCGTCTGCCAGTACTGGCGCACGGCGTCCAGCAGCACCTGGGTACCCACCACATTGGTCTGCACAAATCTGGCCGGACCGGCAATCGAGCGGTCCACATGGGTCTCAGCAGCCAGATGCACCACAGCGCGGGGCCGATAACGCCCAAGCGTGTGCTGTAACCGTGGCTGATCGCACAGGTCACCGTGCACAAAATGAAAATCCGGATGCTGCTGCAGCGCAGCCAGGGTGTACAGGCTGCCCGCATAGGTCAGTGCATCAAACACCACCAGCGGCTCGGCCTCGTGGGCCAGCCAGTCCTGCACAAAGCAAGACCCAATAAATCCGGCACCCCCGGTGACCAGAATCATGACGGCACACCCTGCGGTCTCTGCAGGCGCTGGTGCCACGCCATCACCCAGTCCAGCGCTGCGGTGGGCACGGTGTCGTGCGGCGGCGGCATGGATTCCAGATGCCGGGCCACAGCCTTGCCCCACTCCACACCCCACTGGTCAAAGGAATTGATGCCCAGACAGCGGCCCTGCACATACACCTTGTGTTCATACAGGGCCAGCAATGCGCCCAGGTGCAACGCTGTCAATTGCGGCAGCACCAGCAGGCTGACCGGCTGCTGACCCGGACAGTGGCGGTGGCCATGAGGCTGCTGATCGGCATTGCCCTGTGACAGCGACACGGCCTGGGCCAGGGCCTGACTGAACAGGTGTGCCGCATTGTCGTCACGGCCTGCCTGCGGAGTCTGCGCCAGCACAATCAGATCCGAGGCAATCCGCCATGGCCCCTGATGCAGCATCTGAAAATACGAGTGCTGCACATCTGGACCCACCCCGCCAAACAGGATCGGCACCCCGGCCTGTGGCAGGCGCGACCCATCCTGTCGGTACTGCTTGCCATTGGATTCCATTTCCAGCTGCTGCAGGTAGGCCGGCAGGCTGCGCAACCGGTGGCTGTAGGCCACCACCGACTGCGCCACCACCGCGCTGTGCTGGACATGATACAAGCTGGCCAGCGCCATCAGGACCGGGGCATTGCCTTCTGGCGGCGTCTGCAGAAAATGCTCATCGAGCTGTCTTGCGCCCTGCAGCAACTGCAGAAATGCCTCAAAACCCAGCGCCACCGCAATCGGCAGCCCCATGGCTGACCACAGGGAAAAACGTCCACCCACCCAATCCCACAGGCGCAGAATCCGCTCGGGGGGCATCCCCAATGCCTGCGCCCGCAACGGGCTGGCGGTCACGGTCAGCACATGGTGGGCACGCGCCTGCTCCACCGTAATGCCCAGCTGCCCGGCCACCCAGTGCAGTGCGTGCTGCACATGGCGCAGGGTCTCATCGGTGGTCAGTGATTTGCTGGCCAGAATCAGCAGGGTTTCGCCAGCGTCCAGACCCGACAAGGCCTCGTCCAGCTCAGTACGATCCACACCGCTGACCACCTGAACCCGAACCGGTTCATCCAGCCCCGGTTTGAGGGCCTCCAGCACCAGCTTTGGCCCCAGCCCCGAGCCGCCGATGCCCAGATGGACCACCTGCCGGATGGGCTTGCCTGTGGCCCCGTGCAACTGGCCTGCACGGATCTGCGCCGACCAGTCCCGGACCTGATCCAGCACCCGATGCACATCAGGCAGCACCGACTGACCCTCGAGCCAAAATCCGGCCCCGGCCGGTGCACGCAGCGCCAGATGCAGCGCCGCCCGCTGTTCAGACTGGTTGATGCGTGCGCCATGCTGCAGGTCATGCCGCCACCGGTCCAGATCCTGCAGCGGATACAGCGCCATCAACCGGGACCAGTCAGGCAAGTGCTGCAGGCACAGGTCCACCCACAGCGGACCCGCCTGTACCGGGCTGACAGAAAAACGTGCGGTCATGCAGGGGACACAGGCTCCTGCAACAGCCCCTCAATGAACTGCTGCAAGCGCGCCACCTGATCGTCGCTCAGTTGCTGGCGCTTCAGGGCAATGCGCACAGCACGCTCATCCGTGCTCCAGGAACCGGCTGGGCGGCCCTGGGCATTGGTGAGCACTTGCTGCACCGAGGCGCGCCCACCGGGGGTTGCCGCCTGAATAAACCGGGCCACCTTGCCCTGATCGAGCTGACCGGCCTGCAGCAGGTCCAGGGCTTCCTGCAGTTTTTTCAGCATGGCCTTGCCGGGTTTGGCCCCCAGCACTTTTTTGATCTCACTGGCGGCAGCACGCGACAACAGGCGCGGGAACTGCTCCAGACGGGCCTGCACCTCGGCCGGCAGGGCATCAAAAGCAAAATAGCGGTACATGTCTTCGCGGTTCAGTCCCAGCGCCTCAGCCAGCCGGGTCCGGCTGGGAAACTGGTGTTCGATGCGGCGCAGTGCCCGGCCAATCTCAAAATCACTCAGGTCAGCCCGGCTGATGTTTTCAGCCAGGGCCAGCACCGCCAGTTCATCATCGGTGGCCGTGATCACCACGGCTTCAATGCTGGTTTTGCCCAGTTGCTGGTGTGCCCGCAGCCGACGCTCCCCGGCCACAAGTTCATACTGGCCGGGTCCGGCCCGGCGTACGCTGATCGGCTGCAACAGGCCATTTTCTTCGATCGACTGGGCCAGACTGTGCAGCTCGGCGTCATCAAACTGGCGACGGGGCTGAAAGGGATTGGCACGGATCTGCGCCAGCGGCAGGCGCACATGCTGGCGACCGGCATCAAACTCACCCTGCTGACTGGCTTGCTGGTGGCGCTGGTTGTTCTGGGCCAGTTTTTGTTCCAGACGGGCACGCATCGTGCTCATGGCGAAACCTCCTCGGGCGGCCGCGCAGACAGCTGCTGCTGCAGGTGGCTGGCCAGTTCGGCAAACGCGCGGCTGACCCGGGCATTGCGGTCCAGCTGGTACAGGCTGGTCTGCGCCATGGCGGCCTGATTGACCCGGGTGCTGCTGGGAATGCGCACCGGCAGCAGGGCACCGACCTGCTCAGCCGCGGCCTGTTCAATCAGCTTGCACACGGTCTGGCGCTCATCGTGCCGCACCAGCAGTGCCCCCAGCAGGCGCAGCGCCGGGTTGATGCGCCGCAGCCGCGCCACATGGCGCATCAGGTCGGTGACCCCGTACAAGCCATACTGCGAACCGGACTCGATCGGGATGATCAGGCCGGTGGCCGCCGTCAGGGCGTTGCTGGTCAGCAGCTTCAGGCTGGGTGGACAATCAATCAGGATCACATCATAAAGCCCCATCAGCGGCTCCAGCTTGACCCGCAGCTCTTCGGCGGGCCGGGGGGTGCGCTCGCGCAGCTCATCCTCGGTCCGGCCCAGGTGCAGGGAGCCATAAATCAGGTGCACGTTGGGCAGGTGGGTCTGTTCATGGATGGCACGGGGCAGCTGGTCCAGATCCGCCAGCAGCAGCTCTGCGGTACTGACCGGCACTTCGCTGGGGTGCAGCAGGCCAATGTGCAGGCTGGCGTTGGCCTGTGGATCCAGATCCACCACCAGTACGGTCTGACCCAGCCGGCCAAATTCTGCCGCCAATTGCACCACAGTGGTGGTTTTGCCGCAGCCCCCCTTGTGGTTGGCCACGGCAATGACAGCAGTGTGGTGATCCTGCATGGCGGCGCGGGTCCTGCCCAAATCGAAAACAGGCCTTATGCTAGGGGGTTTGCCGCAGCACCGCAAGCCACAGCGCCCTGCCCCATGGGACCGCCCCATCGTCCTGTTGTAGCAAGTTGCGACATTTTTTGATTTTTGGTTTAAAAAACAAAAACTTGAACCATGGATGCAGCAAAGCCAAAAACCTGCTTGACAGTTTTTTCTGGGCATGGTTTGCTCTTGTAACTGGTAGAGCAATTTGGTCCGGCAAGATCCGGCCAGCACAACAATCAGTTCAGTTTGATGGTTAACCCAAAAAAACAACGGTGCGTTGATGTGGTTTTTTGCCGTGCGGGCCGATCCACAGGCCATCCTCAATCCAGTTGGCGGCACAGCCGTTTTTTAATCTGTTGAATTTTCCAACCAGTTGTTCAAGGACACGTTTATGAAAGGCGTCAACAAAGTCATCCTGGTGGGCACGCTGGGCCGTGACCCCGAATCCAAACCCTTTGCCAATGGCCAGTCGCTGTGCACCTTCAGCATCGCCACCAGTGACCAGTGGATCGACAAGCAGACCGGCGAGCGCAAGGAACAGACCGAGTGGCATCGCATCGTCACCCATGGCCGTCTGGCCGAGATCTGCCAGCAGTACCTGAAAAAAGGCAGCCAGGTGTACGTTGAAGGCAGCCTGCGCACCCGGGAATGGGAAGACAACGGCCAGAAGCGTTATTTCACCGAGGTCCGTGCCAACGAACTGCAGATGCTGGGCAGCCGCTCCGGGGGGCCCGCCCGCCCTGCTGACCCTGCCCCCGCCAAGCCAGCCACCCCGGTTCCGGTGCTGGCTGAGGATGACGGCGGAATTCCCTTCTGATGCCGAATCAGCCCGACCCAGCCAGTTAACCCCGGCTGTGGTGATGCTGGAGCCCCTGCACTGCGCTACAATGCCCGTCACGCTGGACCACGCAGCGGCCCTTATGCCCAGGGCCACGTGCGTCACGACGAGGGAGTGCAGGCATGGTGGTTGTTTCCGGGCTGAGTGTCCTGCCCACAGCGGGCCAGCCCCAGCCGGCACTGGCCAGCCAGAACGACCTGCAGGCCATCGCCACCTGGCTGGAGGTCAAGGCCAGCCGCTCGCCACGCACCCGGGAAAACTACCAGCGCGAGGCACACCGGTTGCTGGTGTTTTTGCAGCAGGAAATGCACCTGAATGCACTGGCCGAAGTCCGCGTCGAGCATTTACAACTGTATTGGCGTCTGTTGGCGGACCCGCCGCCCCACTGGCTGATGCAGTCGTCACGGGGCGAGGAGCGCCGCCAAGAACCCACCCGGCTGCTGCGGCATGCGCTGTCGGCGCGGTCGATTGACTACACCCGCACCGTGGTGCATGGACTGTTTGAGTACCTGCACCGCACCCAGTATCTGGCCTTCAATCCCGTGGCGGCCACGGGCCGTGGGGTGGTGGACCTGCAATTACAGGCCGAAAAGGGGCTGGAACCGGCGGCGTGGACTTTTTTCTGGCACTGGCTGGTGCAACGCGAACAAAACGCCGTGAGCCATGCACAACACCAGCGTGCCCTGCGGGACCGCTGGCTGTGTGCCCTGCTCTACCACAGCGGCCTGCGCCGCGCGTCGGTGGTGGGTGCGCGCATGGCCGACATCCAGCGCCGCCAGGGCCACTGGAGCCTGCAGGTGACGGTCAAGGGCGGCAAGCAGCACCGGGTGCCGCTGGGCCGGGTGCTGCTGGCGGAGCTGGTGTATTACCGCCAGCAACTGGAACTGCCTGACCTGCCCAGCCCGGAGGAACCCTGGCCCCTGATCGGCAGCCTGCGCGACCCGGCCCGGACTCTGACCCCGCGCAGCATCGGCCTGTTGTTTGAAGGGTTGTCGGCCCAGTGTGCCGCCGCATGTCCTGATCTGTTTCTGGCCGCACAAATCCGCCAGCTGACCTGCCATGGGGTGCGCCACACCTTTGCCACCCACAGCCTGCTGGCCGGGGCGCGACTGGAGTCGGTGCAAAAGGCGCTGGGCCACGCCGCCATCACCACCACCTCAATCTATGCCCGGGTCACCGAGGAGATGCAGCGTGAGCTGGCCGAGCAGGTCGACGACTACTGGCTGCGCCAGCACAGCCGTTCCGGCAATCCCGAGGCCTAAAAAAACCAGCCCGCAGGCTGGTTTTTTGATTCAGGACAAATGGGCTCAGGCTTTGCCGGTCACGTCCTGGGCTTCGCTGTCCACAGCAGCCTCTACAGCGTCGGTGCCTTCGGCCTTGCTGATGTTTTTCTGGGTGGTGATCTGGTCTTCGATGGCTTCGAAGGCCTTGCTGGCCAGTGCGCCCAGTTCGGTGTTGATGCGGCGGATCACGTCATAGACCTGACCGATGCTCTGCTCCCACAGGGCATTGCGCTTTTCTTCGTCCAGCTTGACCAGGCCATTTTTGTCCAGCAGGGCCAGCGGCACGTCAACGATGCGCTTGTGGATCTGTTCCACGGTGGTGGTGCCTTGCTCAATGGCTTCCTGGATCGTGTCCTTGTAGGCTTCAACACGGGTCAGCGAAATATTCATGATTGATCTCCAAAAAATGCGCATGGTCCTGCAGCCAGACTGGACCAGGGGTCCAGGTCACGCCGCAGCATGCTGGGTCCTGGCACTCTAGCATCGGCATTGCCGATTCAGACGTGCATCTGGTCTGACAGCTGGACAATCCTGCGCTGCAAACCGTCCAGCAGTGCGCATTTTTACAGGACTGCGACAGGCGGGTTACCGGCTGCTTGCAAAGCGGTTTTCAGCTGAGCCGGTTCACCCAGCGCAGCGGCAGGGTACGCATCAGCAGGCCCATCGGCTGCCACGGCCACTGCGGCACATAGGCCTTCACCGGGCGCTTTTCAATCGCCTCGACCAACAGGCGGCTGCCGGTGGCTTCATCGACTTCAAAAGGCAGTTTTTTGGCCCCGGCATTCAGCTCGGTGCGGATGTAGCCCGGATAAATGGTACTGACCTGGATGCGGGTGTCGATCAGCTCGGCGCGGATACCCTCGGCCAGGTGGGCAAGCGCTGCCTTGCTGGCCGCATAGGTGGACAGGTGTTTGGGCAGGCCGCGCAGCGCACTCATCGAGGAAATGATCACCAGATGGCCTGATTTCTGTTTTCGGAAAATCTCCACCGCCGCTTCACACTGGGCCAGTGCAGCGATGAAATTGGTCTGGGCGGTCTGCCGGTTGGTCTCAAAATGCCCGGTGCCGATGCGCCGCCCCTCGCCCACCCCGGCGTTGACGATGATGCGGTCCAGCACCCCGAAGCGCTGGGCAAAATCCCGGAACACCACAAACACCTGATCGTAGTCATTCACGTCCAGGCTGGCGATTTCCACCCGCACGCCGTGGGCCGCCTGCAACTCCTGCTGCAACTGCGCCAGCCGGTCCAGCCGCCGCGCACACAGCGCCAGATCGTAGCCACGGGCGGCAAACTCCCGCGCCATGCCCGCGCCCAGCCCGGAGCTGGCGCCGGTGATGAGGATGGTTTGTGCCATGTCGTTCTCCAAAAAATCCTGAGGCTGCTTCAGCGCAGGCTGAGCAGGTGGGCCTGTGCGCCCCGGAAATGCCCCTGTTCGTTGAGGCTCACCAAAAACCGCTCGCCATTGGCGCGGGCCTGAATCATGCTAAACCCGGCATTGGCCAGCGTCCAGTTGATGCGCAGGGCACCGTCATCGCTGCACTCCAGAATGCTCTGGGCCAGCACCGAAATCACCCCGCCCGAGGTCACCACCCAATGGGTGTCGTCGGGTCCGCCCGAGGCCAGCACCCGTTGCAGCGCAGCCTGTGCACGCTGCTGAAAGGCGCGCCAGCTTTCCGGGTAATCGCCTTCACCGCGGATCCAGCGCTGCAGCGCCGCCCGGAATATCTGCGTGAAGGCCTCGCGCGGCTGCGCCTGTGTGGCCAGATCCTGCGCCAGCTGGGCCGGATCGGCATAGCGCGGCTCGTGGGCGCGCAGCACCGCCTGATGGTCAAATTCATTCCAGCCGGCATCGGTGTACAGCGGCAGGGCCGTCCCATAGCCGGCCAGCAACCCGGCGGCGGTCTGCCGGT
>JBPOIS010000146.1:0-38871 GCA_052034295.1 Pseudomonadota bacterium | reverse complement strand
CGACAACATCAAGATGTCGGTTGAGCTGATCCACCCGATCGCGATGGACAAGGGCCTGCGCTTCGCCATCCGCGAAGGTGGCCGTACCGTCGGCGCCGGTGTCGTTTCCGAAGTCCTGAACTGAGTTCAGGCATCCTGCTGGAAGACCAGGGTTTTCCAGCAGTTACAGGCCAGTAGTTCAATTGGTAGAGCACCGGTCTCCAAAACCGGGTGTTGGGGGTTCGAGTCCCTCCTGGCCTGCCATATTTTTGCTGAAAAAATGCCGATCTGCCTGTCTGGACGATTGGCATTTTTTCTATGTAGAGAGCCCAAAAGGTCATGAGCACGCAAACCCCTTTGCCGCCTGATGCCCACAAGCGTCCCGAAGACCCGCAGGGCAGTCCCGCCGAGCTGGTCCGTTCCGGCACGCCCATTGATGGCCTGCTGTGGCTGGTGGCCCTGTCCCTGCTGATCGGTGCGACCCTGGCCAACCAGTACCTGCCCGCGTACTGGGCGCCAGCCTCCCAGGTGGGGGTGCGTGCCGGGGTGATTACTGGCATGATCGTGGTGGCGTTTGGCCTGCTCTGGCTGACCCATCAGGGCAAGGGTTTTGTTTCCCTGTTGCGCAATTCGCAAACCGAGCTGCGCCGCATCACGTGGCCCGCCAAAGAAGAAACCTTCACCACCACCTGGATTGTGTTGCTGGTGAGTGTGGTGATGGCGGTCATTCTCTGGGCACTGGATCAGCTGTTTGGCTGGCTGATTTCGGCAATTATTGGATAAGCTCATGAAACGCTGGTATATCGTTCACGCCTATTCCGGGTTTGAAAAGCAGGTGATGCGTTCGCTGCGTGACCGCATTGACCGCAGCGCCGTCAAGGACAGCTTTGGTGAGGTGCTGGTGCCCACCGAAGAAGTCGTCGAAATGAAGGACGGCAAAAAGCGCAAAAGCGAGCGCAAATTTTTCCCCGGTTATGTCCTGATCGAAATGGACATGAATGACGACACCTGGCACATCGTCAAGGAGTGTCCGAAGGTGCTGGGCTTCATCGGCGGCACCCCGGAAAAACCAGCCCCGATCACCCAGCGCGAAGCCGACAACATCCTCGCCCGCGTGCGCCAGACCGGCGAAAGCGCGCCCCGGCCCAAGACCATGTTCGAGCCGGGCGAAGAGCTGCTGGTCATCGATGGCCCGTTCCTGGACTTCAAGGGCATCGTGGAAGAAGTCAACTACGAAAAATCGCGGCTGACCCTGACCATCAATGTGTTCAACCGGCCCACCCAGGTCGAGCTGGAGTTCAAGCAGGTTGAAAAGGCCAGCTGAATCCGGTTCCAGAAAGAGCGCTGCGGCGCTTTTTTTGTGCGCGTGGCTGGTTGAAAAAGACACAGCCTTTCTATAGAATTACGCGTTCTTTCGGTCGAGGGTCAGTTTTTTGACCTGAATCCGCGCCAGCAGGCCCGGAGGCCGAAGCGGGGAGTCAGCATTGGGCTGACGCCATCACCCATCCGAGGAGTCATCATGGCCAAGAAGATTGACGGCTACATCAAGCTGCAAGTGGCAGCGGGCAAAGCCAACCCGTCCCCCCCGATCGGTCCGGCACTGGGCCAGCGTGGCGTGAACATCATGGCCTTCTGCAAGGAATTCAACGCCGCCACCCAGAAAATGGAACCGGGCATGCCGATTCCGGTGACCATCACCGTGTATTCGGACAAGTCGTTCACCTTCACCATGGCGTCGCCTCCGGCCACCTACTTCCTGAAAAAGACCCTGAACCTGTCCAAGGGTTCGCCGCGTCCGAACACCCAGAAAGTGGCCAAGATCACCCGCGCCCAGCTGGAAGAAATCGCCAAGGCCAAAGAAGCCAACCTGACTGCATCCGATCTGGATGCGGCCGTGCGCACCATCGCAGGTTCTGCACGTTCCATGGGCATTGAGGTTGAAGGAGTCTAAGCATGGCCAAGCTCACCAAACGCCAGAAGGCCATCGCCGAAAAAATTGAAGCCGGCAAAGTGTACACCCTGGAACAGGCTGTTGAACTGCTGAACAGCCTGCCCCCGGCCAAATTCAAGGAGTCGCTGGACGTCTCCGTAAACCTGGGCGTGGACCCGCGTAAATCGGACCAGGTGGTCCGTGGCGCCACCACCCTGCCGGCTGGTACCGGCAAGACCGTCCGTGTGGCCGTGTTTGCCCAGGGCCCGGCCGCTGAAGCCGCCAAGGAAGCCGGAGCCGACATCGTGGGCTTTGACGATCTGGCCACCAGCATTCAGGGCGGCAACCTGGACTTTGATGTGGTGATTGCTTCCCCGGACGCCATGCGCGTGGTCGGTAAGCTGGGCACCATCCTCGGTCCCCGTGGCCTGATGCCGAACCCGAAAGTCGGCACCGTGACCCCGGATGTGGCCACTGCCGTGCGCAACGCCAAAGCCGGTCAGGCCCGCTACCGCGTCGACAAGGGCGGTATCATCCACGCGGCCATCGGCCAGCTGGGCTTCAGCGCCGAAGCCGTGCGCCAGAACGTGGAAGCACTGATCGCGGACCTGAAAAAGGCCAAGCCAGCCACCTCCAAGGGCGTGTACCTGAAAAAGATCACCCTGTCCACCACCATGGGACCGGGTCTGGCCATCGACGTCGCGTCGGTCAGCCAATAACCAGATTGGCCTGATGCCGCCCAGGGCGGTGTCGGGCCTGCGGACTTTGAAAAGTCTGGCTGCGGCATCTGCCGTGGACCAGTCAGCGTCAAAGACCACAGGCGCCAGGGCAGCGGTTGGGCCCCGGCTTAAAACCCCAGCCTGCGTAGACGCGGTGGTTTTTCAGTGATTGCACTGGCCTCCGCGCGCCTGCAGCCCTGAGGGGTTTCAGGCAAACCATGGCGGTCTGGAAGGTGACTTCCGGGCCATAGTTGATGAGGAGGTTACAGTGACCCTACGTCTAGAAGACAAAAAGGAAATTGTCGCCGAGGTGCAGCAAGCTGCCCAGGGCGCATTTTCTGCGGTGGTCGCCGAGTACCATGGGCTGACCGTCGGTCAGATGACGCGCCTGCGTCGTGAAGCCCGTGAGAAGGGTGTGTACCTGCGGGTGGTGCGCAACACGCTGGCCCGTCGCGCACTCGAAGGCACCAGCCTGTCGATTTTGAATGATGATCTGGTCGGCCCGACCATTCTGGCCATGTCCACGTCGGAAGACGACATGGGCGCAGCCGCACGGCTGTTCCAGGACTTTGCCAAGACCAACAACAAGCTGGTGATCAAAAAGGCTGCCTTCGACGGCAAGCTGTACGATGCGACCCAGATTGATGTGCTGGCCAACCTGCCAAACCGCACCACCGCCCTGACGATGGTGGCTTCGGTCCTGCAGGCCCCGCTGAGCAAGTTTGGCCGACTGTTTACTGCTTTGAAAGAAAAACAGGAACAAGCTGCCTGAGGCGGCCCTGTGTTTCCCTGTCCCATTTTTTGAATTACGGAGTCCACCATGGCCCTGTCCAATGAAGAAATCCTGAATGCCGTTGCCGAAAAAACCGTCATGGAGCTGGTTGAGCTGATCAAAGCCTTCGAAGAAAAATTCGAAGTCTCTGCCGCTGCCGTTGCCGTGGCTGCCGGTCCTGCTGCTGCCGCTGCGCCGGTTGAAGAGCAGACCGAATTCAACGTCATCCTGAAGTCGTTCGGCGCCAACAAAGTTGCCGTGATCAAGGCTGTCCGCGAAGCCACCGGTCTGGGCCTGAAAGAAGCCAAAGACCTGGTTGAAGGCGCACCGGCTTCCGTGAAGGAAGGCATCAGCAAAGACGACGCTGAAGCCCTGAAGAAAAAGCTGGAAGAAGCCGGCGCCGAAGTCGAAGTCAAGTAATCTTGACCGGAAGCGGCGTCCTGGGCGCCCTTCCGCAGTTTGGCTGATGACTCTTGGGTCATCAGCCTTTTTGCGTTATACTATCCGGCTCGATTTTTGCCGGACGCTGTGGGCTTGCGTGTGCGGGATCAGCACACACCGGACAGGCCGCAGCAATGCGCGCTAATCCATGCCGGCCTCCGGGCCGCGTGAACGGCATGGATTAGCACGCAAAGGGGTGGGGCTTCGGGCGTGGAATGGGCCTGAACCTGCTTGCCGTGTCATCTCGCCACTGCCTGAGCGGGCAGGGGTTTCACTACTTCGAGGATATCCGATGGCTTACTCCTACACTGAAAAGAAGCGGATTCGCAAGAATTTTGGCAGCCTGCCAAATGTGATGGATGTCCCCTACCTGCTGGCGATCCAGGTCGATTCCTATCGCAAGTTCCTGCAGGATGGCAAATCGCCCAAGCAGCGCGAGGATGAAGGCCTGCAGGCCGCGTTTCGCTCGGTGTTTCCGATCGAGAGCTATTCGGGCAATGCTGCCCTCGAGTTTGTGGAATACAACCTCGGCAAACCCGAATTTGACGTGCGCGAATGCATCCTGCGTGGCTCGACCTATGCCGCGCCGCTGCGGGTCAAGATCCGTCTGATCATCCGTGACAAGGAAACCAAGGCCATCAAGGACGTGCGCGATCAGGACGTCTACATGGGTGAAATCCCGCTGATGACCGAAAACGGCACCTTCGTCATCAACGGTACCGAGCGGGTGGTGGTCAGCCAGCTGCACCGTTCGCCGGGTGTGTTCTTTGACCACGACAAGGGCAAGACCCACAACTCCGGCAAGGTGCTGTATTCCGCGCGGATCATTCCCTACCGTGGTTCCTGGCTGGATTTTGAGTTTGACGCCAAGGACCTGGTGTTTGTGCGCATCGACCGCCGCCGCAAGCTGCTGGCCACGGTGATCCTCCGCGCACTGGGCTACAGCACTGAAGAAATCCTGAATAAGTTTTTCGAACAGGTGCCGGTGTATCTGGCCGATGGCAGCTACCAGATTGATCTGGTGCCCGAGCGCCTGCGCGGCGAAATGGCCCAGTTCGACATCAAGAGCCCGGATGGCAAGGTCATCGTTGAGCAGGGCAAGCGCATCAACGCCCGTCACGTGCGCCAGATGGAACAGGCCGACATCAAGCGCCTGATGGTGCCGGATGAATACCTGTACGAGCGCATTCTGGCCAACACCATCGCCCTGAAGGATGGCGGTGTGCTGGAAGCCAACACCGTGATCACCCACGACGTGCTGGTGAAACTGGCCGAAAACGGCATCAAGGAATTCAACATCCTGTTCACCAACGACATCGACCGTGGGTCGTTCGTGGCGGACACCCTGCGTGCCGACACCACCCGCAACCGTGAGGAAGCGCTGGTCGAGATCTACAAGGTCATGCGTCCGGGCGAGCCGCCCACCAAGGATGCCGCCGAAAACCTGTTCAACAACCTGTTCTTCAGTCCCGAGCGCTATGACCTGTCGCCCGTGGGCCGGATGAAATTCAACCGCCGTCTGGGCCGCCCGTACGAAGTGCGCCGCGACCAGAAGTCCCGTGAAGTCGAGGGCGTACTGTCCAACGACGACATCGTCGATGTGCTGAAAACCCTGGTCGACATCCGCAACGGCAAGGGCGAAGTGGACGACATCGACCACCTGGGCAACCGCCGCGTGCGTTCGGTCGGTGAAATGACCGAAAACCAGTTCCGCGTGGGCCTGGTGCGGGTCGAGCGTGCGGTCAAGGAACGCCTGAATCAGGCCGAGCAGGATAACCTGTCCCCGCAGGATCTGATCAATGCCAAGCCGGTGTCTGCCGCGATCAAGGAGTTCTTTGGCTCCTCGCAGCTGTCGCAGTTCATGGACCAGAACAACCCGCTGTCGGAAATCACCCACAAGCGCCGGGTGTCCGCACTGGGCCCGGGTGGTCTGACCCGTGAGCGGGCAGGCTTTGAGGTCCGTGACGTCCACCAGACCCACTATGGCCGGGTCTGTCCGATTGAGACCCCGGAAGGCCCGAACATCGGCCTGATCAACTCGCTGGCCGTGTACGCCCAGACCAATGATTTTGGTTTTCTGGAAACCCCGTACCGCCGGGTGGTCGATGGCCGGGTGACCGATGACATCGAATACCTGTCCGCCATCGAAGAAGTGGGCACCGTGATTGCGCAGGCCGACTCGCCGGTCGATGCCGATGGCGTGCTCAGCGAAGACATGATTTCGGTGCGTCACCACGGCGAATTCGTGCGCATGGGCCGCGACAAGGTCACCCACATGGACGTGTCGCCGCGTCAGGTGGTGTCTGTGGCGGCTTCGCTGATTCCGTTCCTGGAACACGATGACGCCAACCGCGCGCTGATGGGTTCGAACATGCAGCGTCAGGCCGTCCCGACCCTGCTGGCCGACAAGCCGCTGGTGGGCACCGGCATGGAACGCCACGTGGCCCGCGACTCGGGCGTGTGCGTGGTGGCCAAGCGCGGTGGCGTGATTGACTACGTGGATGCCAGCCGGATCGTGGTGCGTGTCCATGAAGAAGAGATGCAGGCCGGTGAAGCCGGGGTCGACATCTACAACCTGATCAAGTACACCCGTTCCAACCAGAACACCTGCATCAACCAGCACGTGATCGTCAACCGGGGCGACCAGATTGCCCGCGGTGACGTGCTGGCCGACGGTCCGTCCACCGACCTGGGCGAGCTGGCGCTGGGCCAGAACATGCGCGTGGCGTTCATGCCGTGGAACGGCTACAACTTCGAGGACTCCATCCTGCTCTCGGAGCGGGTGGTCCAGGAAGACCGCTTCACCTCGATCCACATCCAGGAACTGTCCTGTGTGGCGCGCGACACCAAGCTGGGCAGTGAAGAAATCACCGCCGACATCCCCAACGTGGGCGAAGCAGCACTGTCCAAACTGGACGGCTCGGGCATCGTCTACATCGGTGCCGAAGTCAACGCCGGTGACATCCTGGTCGGCAAGGTTACCCCGAAGGGTGAAACCCAGCTGACCCCGGAAGAAAAACTGCTGCGGGCGATTTTTGGTGAAAAAGCCGCCGACGTGAAGGACTCCTCGCTGCGCGTGCCGTCCGGCACCAAGGGCACCGTCATCGACGTGCAGGTGTTCACCCGCGATGGTCTGGACAAGGACGAGCGTGCGCTGGCGATCGAAAAAGCCCAGCTCGACTCCTACCGCAAGGACCTGAAGGAAGAGTACCGGATTTTTGAAGAGGCCGCGCGCGAGCGCATGACCCGCCTGCTGGCCGGCAAAACCGTCAATGGCGGCGGCGGCACCAAGCGCGGTCAGGTGCTGGATGCCGACTTCATGGCCAGCATGAGCATGGGCCAGCTGCTCGACGTACAGCCGGCTGATGAAGCTGTGGCCGAGCACCTGGGCAAGATCCAGGACTTCCTGAAGGAAAAGGAAGCCGACATCGACGCCAAGTTCGCCGAGAAAAAACGCAAGCTGTCCACCGGCGACGAGCTGTCGCATGGCGTGCTGAAAGTCGTCAAGGTCTATCTGGCGGTCAAGCGCCGCATCCAGCCGGGCGACAAGATGGCGGGCCGTCACGGCAACAAGGGTGTGGTCTCGGTGATCATGCCGGTCGAAGACATGCCCTACGACAAGAACGGCGTGCCGGTGGACATCGTGCTCAACCCGCTGGGCGTACCGTCGCGGATGAACGTGGGCCAGATCCTCGAAACCCACCTCGGCCTGGCGGCCAAGGGGCTGGGTGAGAAGATCGACCGCATGATGAAAGGCGAGCGGGCCGCAGCCGAACTGCGCACCTTCCTGGATCAGGTCTACAACGAAGTCGGCGGCGAACAGGAAACCCTGGACGAGCTGAGCGACAGCGAACTGCTGGCCATGGCCGGCAACCTGCGCAAGGGCGTACCGATTGCCACCCCGGTGTTTGACGGGGCCGAAGAGTCGCAGATCAAAAAACTGCTGTCGCTGGCCGACCTGTCCGAAACCGGCAAGCAGGTGCTGTACGATGGCCGGACCGGTGAACAGTTCGACCGTCCGGTGACCGTCGGCTACATGTACATGCTCAAGCTGAACCACCTGGTCGACGACAAGATGCACGCCCGTTCCACCGGTTCGTACTCCCTGGTCACCCAGCAACCGCTGGGCGGCAAGGCACAGTTCGGTGGCCAGCGTTTCGGGGAAATGGAAGTCTGGGCGCTGGAAGCCTATGGCGCCACCTACACCCTGCAGGAAATGCTCACCGTCAAGTCCGATGACGTGGAAGGCCGTACGCGCATCTACAAGAACATCGTGGATGGCAACCACTACATGGAGCCTGGCATGCCGGAATCCTTCAATGTCCTGACCAAGGAAATCAAATCCCTGGGCATCAACATTGAACTGAAGCGCGACGACGAGTAAGTCAGCGCATCCCTTGTTTCACCCACTGGGGCCGGATGGGCCGCAGTAGGCCACAGAATCTGTCACCTTCACCGCCCTTGCACAGTCTGTGCCGGGCGGGTTACGGAGAACCGACTTGAAAGACTTGCTCGATCTGATGCGCACCAAAACTGATCTGGAAGGATCAGGGGCTGTTGAATTTGACCGGATTCGCATCGGACTGGCCTCGCCAGAGCTGATCAAATCCTGGTCGCATGGTGAAGTCAAAAAACCGGAAACCATCAATTACCGCACCTTCAAACCGGAGCGGGATGGCCTGTTCTGCGCCAAGATCTTTGGCCCGATCAAGGACTACGAGTGCCTGTGCGGCAAGTACAAGCGCATGAAATTCAAGGGCGTGATCTGCGAAAAGTGCGGCGTGGAAGTCACCACCGCCAAGGTTCGCCGCGATCGCATGGGCCACATCGAACTGGCCTCCCCGGTCGCGCACATCTGGTTCCTGAAATCGCTGCCGAGCCGGATTGGCCTGCTGCTGGACATGACCCTGCGCGACATCGAGCGGGTGCTGTATTTTGAAAACTACGTCGTGACCGACCCCGGCATGACCCCGTTTGAAAAATACCAGCTGCTGGGCGATGAAGAATACTTCACCGCGCTGGAAGAGCACGGCGACGAATTCACCGCCAAGATGGGTGCCGAAGCCATTCAGGAGCTGCTGCGCGACATCGACCTCGATGCCGAAATCCAGCGCCTGCGTGAAGAAATCCCCAACACCACCTCCGACACCAAGCTGAAGAAATATTCCAAGCGCCTGAAGTTGATGGAAGCCTTCCGCGACAGCAACAACAAGCCGGAATGGATGGTGATGAGCGTGCTGCCGGTGCTGCCGCCGGACCTGCGTCCGCTGGTGCCGCTGGAAGGGGGCCGCTTTGCCACCTCCGACCTGAATGACCTGTACCGCCGCGTCATCAACCGGAACAACCGCCTGAAGCGCCTGCTGGATCTGGCTGCGCCGGACATCATCGTGCGCAACGAAAAGCGCATGCTGCAGGAAGCCGTGGACGCGCTGCTGGACAACGGCCGCCGTGGCCGCGCCATCACCGGCTCCAACAAGCGCCCGCTGAAGTCGCTGGCCGACATGATCAAGGGCAAGCAGGGCCGCTTCCGTCAGAACCTGCTCGGCAAGCGCGTGGATTACTCGGGCCGTTCGGTGATCGTGGTCGGTCCGACCCTCAAGCTGCACCAGTGTGGCCTGCCGAAAAAAATGGCCCTGGAACTGTTCAAGCCGTTTATTTTTGCCAAGCTGCAATCCTCCGGTCAGGCCACCACCATCAAGGCCGCCAAAAAAATGGTCGAGCGCGAAACCCCGGAAGTCTGGGACGTGCTGGCGGCGGTGATCCGTGAACATCCGGTGTTGCTCAACCGTGCGCCGACCCTGCACCGTCTGGGCCTGCAGGCGTTTGAGCCGCAACTGATCGAAGGCAAGGCCATCCAGCTCCACCCGCTGGTGTGTACCGCCTTCAACGCCGACTTTGACGGTGACCAGATGGCCGTGCACGTGCCGCTGACGCTGGAAGCCCAGCTCGAAGCGCGCGCGCTGATGATGTCCACCAACAACATCCTGTCGCCCGCCAACGGCGAGCCGATCATCGTGCCGTCGCAGGACGTGGTGCTGGGGCTGTACTACATCAGCCGTGACGCCATCAATGCCAAGGGCGAAGGCATGGTGTTTGCCGACACCGCCGAAGTGCACCGCGCGCTGGCCAACAAGGCCGTGGCCATCCACGCCCGCATCAAGGTGCGCGTGACCGAAGTCACCTTTGACGCAGACGGTGCCCGCAACCAGCGCACCATGCTGGTGGACACCACGCCGGGCCGCTGCCTGCTGTGGAGAATCCTGCCCGAAGGCATGACCTTTGACCAGGTCAACACCACCATGACCAAAAAGGCCATCTCCAAGCTGATCAACAGCTGCTACCGCACGCTGGGCCTGAAGGCCACGGTGCTGTTTGCCGACCAGCTGATGTACCTGGGCTTTGCACAGGCCACCCTGTCGGGCGTGTCGGTCGGCATGGAAGACATGCTGATTCCGCCGCGCAAGCAGGAAATCATCGAAAAGGCCGATGCCGAAGTCCGCGAGATCGAAAACCAGTTCGAGCAGGGCTTTGTCACCGCCGGTGAGCGCTACAACAAGGTGATCGACATCTGGACCCGCACCAACGAGCAGGTCCTGAAGGCGATGATGGACAACCTCTCCTACGAGAAGGTGGTCAACCGCGAGGGCAAGGAAGAGCAGCAGAAATCCTTCAACTCGATCTACATCATGGCGGATTCCGGGGCACGGGGTAGCGCCAACCAGATCCGTCAGCTCGCCGGGATGCGTGGCCTGATGGCCAAGCCGGATGGCTCGATCATCGAAACCCCGATCAAGGCCAACTTCCGTGAAGGCCTGACCGTACTGCAGTACTTCATCTCGACCCACGGTGCCCGTAAGGGTCTGGCCGACACCGCGCTGAAGACCGCCAACTCCGGTTACCTGACCCGTCGTCTGGTCGATGTGGCGCAGGATCTGGTCATCACCGAGCCGGACTGCGGCACGCCGGATGGCCTGATCATGACCCCGCTGATCCAGGGCGGCGAAATCACCGAGCCGCTGCGTGACCGCGTGCTGGGTCGGGTGGTGGCGCTGGACGTGTACCGTCCGGGCAGTGAGGAAATCCTGGCCCCGGCCGGCACCCTGCTCGATGAAAAATGGGTGGAAATGCTTGAAGTCGCGGGTGTGGATGAAATCAAGGTCCGCTCGGTGATCAGCTGTCAGACCCGCTTTGGCGTCTGTGCCAAGTGCTATGGCCGTGATCTGGCCCGCGGCCATCTGGTCAATCCGGGTGAAGCCATCGGGGTCATGGCGGCGCAGTCGATCGGTGAGCCAGGCACCCAGCTGACCATGCGGACCTTCCACGTCGGTGGTGCGGCCAACCGGGCCTCTGCCATCAACAACGTCAAGGTGCGCAATGCCGGCACCATCCGCTTCCACAACGTCAAGACCGTCGCCCACGCCAAGGGCCATCTGGTGGCGATTTCCCGTTCCGGTGAAATCGGCGTGGCCGACAGCCTGGGCCGTGAGCGTGAACGCTACAAGGTGCCGTATGGTGCCGAAATCACCGTCAGGAACGGCGACAGCGTCACCGCCGATCAGGTGGTGGCCAAGTGGGACCCGCACACCCACCCGCTGATCAGCGAGTTTGCCGGTCAGGTGCGTTTTGAACAGATCATCGATGGCCAGACCGCCACGACCAAGCTGGACGAAACCACCGGCATGAGCAGCACCGAGATCCTGCCGATCAAGGACCGTCCGGCCATGGCCAAGGACCTGCGTCCGGCCATTCGCCTGGCGGCCGCCGATGGCAGCGAGCAGGTGTACTTCCTGCCGCAGCAGACCCTGCTGGGCCTGCGCGAAGGCGACACCATCGGGGTGGGTGACGTCATTGGCCGGGTCCCGCAGGAATCCTCGCGGACCCGTGACATCACCGGGGGTCTGCCGCGTGTGGCCGACCTGTTCGAAGCGCGCAAGCCAAAAGAGCACGCCATCCTGGCCGAAATCAGCGGTGTGGTGTCGTTTGGCAAGGAAACCAAGGGCAAAAACCGCCTGATCATCACCGCGCCGGATGGTGCTGAAGTCCATGAAGAGCTGATCCCGAAATGGCGTCAGATCAACGTGTTCGAAGGCGAGACCGTCGAGCGGGGCGAAGTGGTGTCCGATGGCCCGCAGAACCCGCACGACATCCTGCGCCTGAAGGGCGAAGCCGCGCTGGCGACCTACATCGTCAACGAGGTACAGGAGGTGTATCGCCTCCAGGGTGTGAAGATCAACGACAAGCACATCGAAGTGATCATCCGCCAGATGCTGCGCAAGGTCGAGATCCTCGACGGGGGCGACTCGTCATTCATCAAGGGCGAGCAGGCCGAATACAGCCGCGTCATTGAGGAAAACGAAGCCCTCAATGCCCAGAGCAAGTTCCCGGCCCGCTTCAACCGCCTGCTGATGGGCATCACCAAGGCCTCGCTGGCCACCGACTCGTTCATCTCGGCGGCCTCGTTCCAGGAAACCACCCGCGTCCTGACCGAAGCGGCGGTGACCGGGCGCGAAGACGACCTGCGCGGCCTGAAGGAAAACGTGGTGGTGGGACGGCTGATTCCGGCCGGTACCGGTCTGGCCTATCACCTGGAGCGTCGCCGTCAGGATGCCGCTGCCGCCGAGGCTGAACTGACCACCAACTACTCGGACGTGGATCAGGCGCTCAGTCAGGCCCTGAATGAAAGCGAAGGCTTCTGATCGGCCTCCTCCCATGTACACAGGGCAGGGCACTTCGGTGCCCTGTTTTTTTTGCAAAAACTGCTTCACCAATTGCCCACAAATTCCCCGCAGGCTGCCGTGTCTGCACCATACAAATCCTTATCATAAAGGCCTCTGGAATTGACACGGATGCAGGAGGCCATGGCGATTTTGGCAAACAGGGCGCAGCTCGCGCGCAAATCCGTCTGGATCGTGCTGATCCTGGGGGCGTTGGGGCTGCTGTCCCTCTGGGCCACATCGCGCCATCCCGCCCCCCGGCCTGCACCGTCCGACCGTTTGGCTGCGGTACGGGTCAGCGTGCAGACCAGCCAGCGGCAGGATCTGGTGGACTGGCGTGAGCTGGCAGCCCAGGTACGCCCGCTGGAGCAGGTGGTGATCCGTCCACAGGTCAGTGGACAGGTCCGGAGGCTGTATTTCCAGGATGGACAGTGGGTGCGCAAGGGCCAGTTGCTGGCAGCGCTGGATGCCGGTCAGGCCCTGTCTGAGCGCCTCAGCACCCAGGCTGAGCTGGCTCGATTGGACACTGCACTGGCCACGGCCCGTACGGAACAATCCCGGTATGAGCAGTTGCTCAAGCTACAGGCGGTGTCAGGGCAGGAAGCCGAGCAGGCCCGCAGCACGGTGCGCCAGTTGCAGTCCCAGCGTCAGGCCGTACTGGCCCAGCTGCAGGGTAAACAATGGAATGAAGCCCAGCGGCAGATTTATGCCCCGTTCAGTGGGCAACTGGGCCTGAAGCAGGTTTCAGTGGGTGCCCAGGTCAGCCCCAGCGATCCTCAAGGGCTGGTGACCCTGACCCAGACCCAGCCGATGGCGGTGGATTTTGGCCTGCCGGAAACCAGCCTGAACCAGCAGGCGGTGCTCGGCCGTCCCGTGGAAATCTGGAGCCTGCAGCAACCCGTGCGGCTGGCCACCGGCCGGATCGACCGGGTGGACAGTCAGGTCCAGTCCAGCACGGCCAGCCTGCCCGTGCGTGTGCTGGTGGACAATGCCCGGCAGCAGTTTTTTGCGGGTCAATCGGTGAAGGTGCGCGTGCAGGTGCGTACCCTGCCGCAGGTGATGACGGTGCCCATGCCTGCGCTGCAGCAGGGACCCGAGGGGTATTTTGTCTGGACGTTGCAGCAGGGGCGGGCCCGAAAAATCCCGGTGGCGCTCAGGGAACAGGTTGGTGAGCTGGCGGTGGTGGATGGGTTGCCTGAGGGCATCGCCGTGGTGCGCAGTGGCTTTGGCCGCATCAAGGAAGGGGTGGCCCTGAGCGTGGTGGCCGGGCGCGGAGGTCCGGCGCCATGAATGTCTCTGCATGGTTCATTCACCGGCCTGTGGCCACGCTGCTGTTGACCCTGACCCTGGTGCTGCTGGGGGCACTGGCCTTCTGGCGGCTGCCGGTGGCTTCCCTGCCGCAGGCTGAATTTCCCACCCTGCGCATCTCAGCCAGCCTGTCCGGGGCCAGTCCAGACACCATGGCGACTGCGGTGGCCACGCCACTGGAAAACGAGCTGTCCGGCATCGCAGGCATCAAGGAAATGACGTCCACCAGCACGCAGGGCAGCACCAGCATCACGGTGCAGTTTGAGCTGGACAAAAAACTTGATCAGGCCATTCAGGAGGTGCAGGCGGCGCTGAACAGCGCCCAGCGTGACCTGCCGGCTGAGATGACCAGTCCGCCGACGTGGCGCAAGGTCAATCCGGCCGATGCCCCGGTGTTGATCCTCAATGTCTATTCCCCGGACCTGCCACTGACCACGTTGTCGGACCTGGTCGACACCCAGCTGGCCCGGCAACTGGCGCAGATCCAGGGCGTGGGGGAGGTGAACATTTTTGGTCAACAGCGTCCTGCGCTGTGGATCAGTGCCGACCCGGTGCGTCTGGCTGCGCATGGTCTGACCCTGGCGGACCTGCGCCAGCGGATTGCCCAGGCCAGCCAGAATCAGCCCAAGGGCACTTTGTACGGTGCCCGTCAGACCACCACCCTGGAGGCCAATGACCAACTCACCCAGCCCCGGGATTATGCCAATCTGGTGCTGCGCGATGTGCAGGGGCAGCAGCTGCGTCTGGGCGATGTGGCGCGGGTCGAGCAGCGCAGCGAAACCCCGTATGTGTACGCCGAACAAAATGGCCGCCGTGGTTTGAACCTGAGCATCAGCCGCCAGCCGGATGCCAATGTGGTGCAGACCGTGGACCGGGTGATGGCCGCACTGCCCGGTCTACAGGCCAGCCTGCCGGCGTCGGTGGACATCAGTGTGCTGAATGACCGCACCCGCACCATCCGCACCACCCTGCATGAGGTGGAAATCACCCTGCTGTTGACCATGGCGCTGGTGGTGGCGGTGATGGCGCTGTTTTTGCGCCAGTGGTCGGCCACTCTGGTGGTGGCGGCGGTGCTTGCCGTGTCACTGGTGGCCACCTTTGCCGGGATGGCCGTGCTTGGCTTTAGCCTGAATAACCTGTCGCTGATGGCGCTGATCATTGCCACAGGGTTCGTGGTCGATGATGCGATTGTGGTGGTGGAAAACATCCACCGCCATCAGGAGCGGGGCCTGTCTGCGCTGCAGGCGGCACTGACCGGTTCACGCGAGATCGGTTTTACGGTCATCAGCATCAGCCTGTCACTGATTGCGGTGTTTATCCCGCTGCTGTTCATGGAGGGCATTCTGGGACGGCTGTTCCGGGAATTCGCCCTGACCCTGAGTCTGGCAGTGCTGGTGTCGATCGCAGTTTCGCTCAGTCTGGCACCAATGCTGCTGGCGCGTTTTGGCCAGCATGTTCCACCGCAATCTCAGTCGGGCTGGCTTGCCCGGCTGACTGCGGCCTATGGGCGGTTTTTGCAGGGCTGGATGCGCCGTCCCTGGCTGGGGCTGGGGGTGTTTGCGGCCACGCTGGGGCTGACCGTGCTGCTGTTTCTGCAACTGCCCAGGGGCTTTATCCCCGAGCAGGACACCGGGTTTTTGCAGGGCACCACCCGCGCCAGTCAGGAGACCATCAGTTTTGCCGACATGGTGCAAGCGCAGAAGGCGCTGGCCGCGATTGTGGCCCGCGACCCGGATGTGGCGTCGTATGCATTTTCGGTGGGGTCCACCGGCGGCAGCCAGAGCTTGTCCACAGGCCGGTTCATGATCACCCTGAAACCCCGGCGAGAGCGCCAGCTCAGTGCGCAGCAATGGGCTGAGCACATCAAGCCGCAGTTGGCTGCAGTCAGGGCGGTACGGCTGAGCCTCAAACCAGCCCAGGAACTGAATCTGGGGGTGGGCAGTGGGCGCAGCAGTTATCAGCTGACGCTGACAGCCACCGATCCGGCCTTGCTGCGGATGTGGGCGGGACGGCTCAGCCAGGCCATGCAGCAGCAGCCAGTACTGACCGAGGTCAACAGTGAGCTGCGTCTGGGCGGGGTCAGCACCATGCTGTCCTTTGACCGTCAGGAGGCGGCCCGCTATGGCCTGAGCGTGGCTGATCTGGACGCGGTGCTGTATGACGCCTTTGGGCTGCGGCGGGTGGGGGGCTATCAGACTGCACTGGGCCAGTATCGCATCCTGCTGACGGTGGATGAGCGCCTGCCGCGTGATCGTAGCCTGTTGTCGCAGCTGGTGGTGCGGTCCCCGGTCACTGGCGGGCTGGTGCCGCTGGACCGGGTGGCCCGGCTCTTGCCCGATACGGCAACCCCGGCCCAGATCGACCATGCCGGCCTGTATCCAGCCACGACCATCAGCTTCAATGTTCGTCCCGGTGCGGCCTTGGGGGACGCCACGGCCGCGATCGCCCGGCTGCAGCAACAGCTGCAGAACCCCCCCGAGGTGCGCCTCAGTTATTCGGGCAGTGCGCAGGCTTTCCTGGAATCACTGCAGTCCCAGCCCTGGCTGATTCTGGCGGCGCTGCTGGCGGTGTATGTGATTCTGGGCGTGCTGTATGAAGACTGGCGCGATCCGCTGGTGATCCTCTCCACGCTGCCGTCTGCGGGGCTGGGGGCGTTGCTGGCGCTGTGGCTGGGCGGCTTTCCCCTGGATGTGATGGCGCTGATTGGGCTGCTGCTGTTGATTGGCATCGTGAAAAAAAACGGCATCCTGCTGGTGGATTTTGCCCGGGTGGCACACCAGCAGGGCATGGACCTGTCCCAGGCGGCCGTGGCCGCAGCCGTAGAACGGTTCAGGCCTATTCTGATGACCACCCTGGCCGCACTGCTGGGGGCTTTGCCGCTGATTCTGTCGGTTGGCGAGGGCAGTGAGCTGCGCCGCCCCCTGGGGGTGGCCGTGGTTGGCGGGCTGCTGCTCAGTCAGGTGCTGACGCTGCTCACCACGCCAGTGCTGTATGTGTGGCTGAACCGGGCGTTGGGGGCCAGGCTCAGGGACGCTGGTCAAACGGATCGATGACCGGTTGGCCGGTGCTGTTGCGCAGGCTGGCCTGTTCACGGCGCTGCTGGGCCTTGGCCTGAGCCTCCAGCAAGGCACGCCGCCGGGCTTCGGCTTCTGCAGCAGAAGGTGCTGCGGTGGGGGCCGCTGCTGTACTGGCCAATGGGGCAGGACCGGTCACAGGCGGGGCGGGCTGATCCGTTGCAGGCGCAGCGGCTGGACTGGGCCACACAGGCTCTTTGGTCTGGGGCTGGGCTGGCTGGGCCGCCACCGCACGGTAGATGACCCGTGCCAGTGGCGGAGTCAGCAGGGCAGCCTGTGATTTGAGGTAGTTTTCTTCACGATCGGCCTGCTGTTGCAGGTCGGCTTCGGTGCGTGGGGCTTTTTCGGTGGTGCCCTGCAGGGTCACCCACTGGCGTGGTGCCCCCTCCAGCGCCTTGTCCATAAACTCGGTCCAGATTGGCAGCGCAGCCACACCACCATACTCGCGGCGGCCCAGGGTGGAGGGCTGGTCAAAGCCCACCCACGCCACGGCCACCAGTGTGGGGTGACAGCCAGAACACCAGGCATCCTTGGCAGCATTGGTGGTGCCCGTCTTGCCACCGATGTCGTCACGGCCCATTTTCAGTGCGGCGCGGGCAGTCCCGTGCAGGACCACATCGCGCAGGATGTTGGCCATGTTGTAGGCGGCAGCGGGTTTCATGATGCGCTGCGCCTGCGGAAAAGGACTGCTGTCCGGCGCGACGTCTGCGGCGGCTGGCTGGCTGGCTGACGGGTCCACCGGGGTGGCATCCGCCGTCGGTTCAGCCGAGGTGGCGACCACGGGGCGATCCGAATCCAGCACACAGGTGCGGCACACCCGCACTGGATCGGCCTTGAACACCTCCTGATCGCGGTCGTCGAGCACCCGGTCGATGAAATACGGCTGCACCCGATAGCCGCCATTGGCAAAGGCTGCATAGCCGGTGGCAATCTGCACCGGCAGGGCCTGCGCCGTGCCCAGCGCCAGGGTCAGGTTGGCCGGCAGCTCGGATTTGACCAGGCCAAAATGGCTGATGTAGGTGCGCGCCCGCTCAATGCCCACGGCATCCAGCAGGCGGATCGACACCAGATTGCGCGACAGGTACAGCGCCCGGCGCAGGGTGATCGCACCCATGAAGCGGCCATCGGAGTTCTGGGGACGCCATTTGCCGACCCGCAGCGGACTGTCCTGCACGGTGCTCAGCGGCGTGTAGCCCCGCTCCAGTGCCAGCGAATAGATGAACGGCTTGATGGTGGAACCGGGCTGACGCCAGCCCTGGATGCTGCGGTTGAATTTGCTCTGGGCAAAGTCATATCCCCCCACCACGGCCTCTATCGCCCCGTTGGTGGGGTCCAGCGCAATCAGCTGGGCCTGCACCCTGGGCAGCTGGGCGAGCTTCCAGCTTTTGCCATCGTTCTGGGGGCGGATGCGGACGATGTCACCCACCTCGACCATCTGGGCCGGACTGGCGTAGCCGCCGCCCACCCGGTCGGCGCTGTAATAGCGGCGCGCCCAGTTCATCGCGCTCCAGGGCAGGGTCACGCTGTCGCCGCTCTGCAGGCGCACCTCAATGCTCTTGCTGGCCACCTTGGTGACCTGGGCCGGCAGCAGATTGCCCACCGGGACAAAATCAGTCAGGGGCTTGCCTTTGGCCTCCACGCCGCGCCAGCCATGGCGCAGGTCATAGGCTTCGATGCCGCGCTTGACGGCATCCACCGCAAGGGCCTGCCGGTGGCTGCTGACGGTGGTGTAGATTTTCCAGCCGGAGTTGAGCACCTGCGGGCCGAAGTTTTCCACCATCTCGCTGCGGACCATTTCCGCCAGATAAGGGGCTTCAAAATCCAGCTTGCGGTCGTACAGGTTCAGGCCCAGCGGGGCCGCCACGGCCTGCCGGTACTGGGCCGGGGTGATGTAGCCCAGCTGCAGCATGCGGCCAATGATCCAGTTGCGCCGCTCCAGGGCCCGCTTGGGGTTCACCACCGGGTTGTATTTGGAGGGGGCCTTGGGCAGGCCGGCAATCATGGCCATTTCGGCGATGCTCAGGTCCTGCAGGCGTTTGTTGTAATAGACCCGTGCCGCCGCCGAGATGCCGTAGGCGTGCTGGCCGAGGAAAATCTTGTTGACGTACAGGGTGAAGATTTCTGGCTTGGTCAGGTTGCGTTCAATCTCACGGGCCAGAAAGATTTCGGTCATCTTGCGCTTGATGGTGCGCTCAGGCGACAAAAAATAGTTTTTGGCCACCTGCATGGTGATGGTCGAGCCGCCCGTCTGGCTGCCCGAACCCTGCAGGGCTTCGGTGACGGCCCGGCCCAGGCCCTTGATGCTGATGCCACTGTGGCTGAAAAACGTGGCATCTTCTGCCGCCAGGAAAGCGTGCACCATCTGTGGGGGGATTTGTTTGTAAATCACTGGATCTGATAATTTTTCGCCGAACTCTCCAATCAGCTTGCCATCGCGGGTGTACACCTGCATCGGCATTTCGATCGGTGCGGACTTCAGGCTTTCGATGCTCGGCAGGCCGGGCATGGTGTAGAGGTAGGCCCCATAAAAACCCACAGGCAATGCCAACAGCATCACAACCAAAATCGCAAAGAGGGGCTGAATCCAGCCGGAGTTCGATAGCTTTTTCATCGTGACTGGGATTTAATAGCCAAATGGGGACCGGGGTATGGGCAGTATACCTGCAAGTACCGCTGGCGTGTCACTTGTCTGCCCGGGCTAAGTCTGATAAGAGTGTCAGCGAATTGGCAACTGGTCAGAGATGATCGTTGTCCAGGGTGGACAGAACTATAAAAGGGACGCAGAGTGATTTCATTTGGTCGAAAGCGAAACTCTAGCTTGGTTGGGCTAGACATTAGCTCGACTTCGGTCAAGTTGCTGGAGCTGAGTCTCCAGGATGGGCGTTACCGGGTTGAGAGCTATGGAGTAGAGCCACTGCCAGCCAATGCAGTGGTCGAAAAGAACATTGCCGACATCGAGGCGGTGGGTGAAGCCATCGACCGTCTGGTGGCCCGGGTGCAGCCGGTGTCGCGCAACGCTGCCGTCGCGGTGTCCGGTTCCGCCGTCATCACCAAGGTCATCGACATGGATGCCAACATGAACGATGACGAGCGCGAGAACCAGATCCGTCTGGATGCGGACCAGTACATTCCCTATCCCCTGGCCGAAGTGAACCTGGATTTTGATGTGGTTGGACCGTCCCCCAGCAACCCCGAGCGGGTCAGTGTGCTGCTGGCGGCTTCCCGGACCGAAAACATCGAACAGCGGGTGGATGCCCTGGAAGTCGGTGGACTGACCGCCAAGGTCGTGGATGTCGAGGCGCTGGCCATCGAGCGGGCTTTTGCGCTGCTGGTGGACCACCTGCACGGCCTGCCCGAGCTGGTGGCGATCGTGGACATCGGCCACACCATGACCACCCTGCATGTGGTCAAGGACGAGCAGATCATCTACACCCGCGAACAGCTGTTTGGCGGCAAGCAGCTCACCGAAGACATCCAGCGCCGTTATGGCCTGTCTGTCGACGAAGCCAACCGTGCCAAAAAAGAGGGCAATCTTCCGGATGATTATGAATCCGAAGTGCTGCGCCCCTTCATGGAAGCGGTGGTGCAACAGGTGACCCGCTCCCTGCAGTTCTTCTTTTCCTCCAGCCAGTACAATGATGTGGACCACATCCTGCTGTCGGGGGGCAGTGCCAACATTCCGGGCCTGGCGCGTCTGGTCCATGAAAAACTCGGCAACCGGGTCAGCGTCGCCAACCCGTTCATGCACATGAATTTTGCCAGTCAGATCAACACCAGCGCGATCGAAAACGACGCGCCGGCCCTGATGATTGCGTGTGGACTGGCCCTGCGGAGTTTTGACTAAATGGCAAAAATCAACCTGCTGCCATGGCGTGCAGAACTCCGTGAGCAGCGCAAGAAAGAATTCCTGATCATCTGTGCCGCGACCTTTTTGCTGTCGCTGGTGATGGCCGGCATGGTGTGGATGTTTTACCAGTCCAAGCTGGACGACCAGCTCCAGGCCAACCAGATGGTCACCACCGCCAACAGTGAGCTGGACCGCCAGCTGGAGAGCCTCAAGGGCCTGCAGGAGCGCCGCGACCAGATCATCGAGCGCATGAAGGTGATCCAGGACCTGCAGGGCAAGCGTCCGGTGTCGGTGCGGGTGTTTGATGAACTGGCCCGGTTGATCCCGGCCAACATGTACCTGACCAAGTTTGCCCGCAAGGACGACAAGTTCACCATCGAAGGCAAGGCAGAAAGCCCCAATACCGTGTCGGAGCTGATCCGCAACCTGGAAAACTCCGTCTGGTTCCGCAACGCCTTCATGAATTCCTACACGGGTGCGACCCCGAAGCCCATCGATCCGACCCAGTCTGGCGGTGTGGCGCCACGCCCTGAAGAAGCCTATGGTGCCTTCATCATCACCGTGGACCTGGAAGAGCCGCCGGTGGCTGAGCCAGGTGCAGAAGGACAGCCGGGTGCTCCGGCAGCGCCTGCGGTTGTGGCCGCCCCCGGTGCCGTGGTGCAACAGACCACGACGACGACCACCACCACTGCGGTGACCACCACCACGCCCACCACCACCGTGGCGACCAGTACCAGTGGGGGAGCCAAATGAAGATTTCGCTGACCAAATCGAAAACCCGCACCGACCTGTCACTGCCGGCCATCACCGGCGTGAACCCGGCCATCAAGGCGCGTGAAAAAAAGCCGTTCAATTTCCAGGAGTTCATCAACAGCTTCAACTCGCTGGACCCGGCCAACATGGGCAACTGGCCCACGCCGGTCAAGGTCACCATCCTGATCTTTATCATGATCCTGACCCTGGCCCTGACCTATTTTGGCCTGATCAGCGGGGTGCAGGACGAGATTGCCGGCGCGGCCACCCAGGAAGAAACCCTTCTGAAGGACTATCAGGACAAGGATTCCAAGCTCCGCAACCTGAAGCTGTACGAAATCCAGATCCAGGAAATGGAAAACACCTTTGGCCAGCTGCTGCAGCAACTGCCCAAGGAGCACGAAATTTCCAACCTGATTGAAGAGATCAACTACACCGGGGTGGGCAGTGGCGTACAGTTCGCCGACATCAAGGTCGAGCCCGAGCTGAAGCAGGAATTCTTCATTGAGCTGCCGATCACCATCGTCGGCAAGGGCGATTACCATGCCTTTGGCAATTTTGTCAGTGGTCTGGCCGCACTGCCGCGCATCGTGACCATGCACGACTTTGAAATTGCCCCAAACAATGCTGACAAGGCCGGAGAAATTCCGGTGCTGCAGATGACCATGCATGCCAAGACCTATCGCTACAACGATCAGGCTGAGGACGACAAGGCCAAGAAAGACAAGGACAAAAAAGACAAGCCGGCTGCACCGGCCACTGAGGGAGCCAAATCATGAACAAACTGATCATGGCCGCCCTGTCCCTGCTGGTGCTCAGTGGCTGTAGCTCGCGGATTGATGAAGTTGATGCCCGCATGAAGCAGCTGCATGCCCAGCCGCCCATCCCGGTGCCGCCACCGCCGACCTTTTTGCCGGTGCCCACCTATGCCTATTCTGCCCAGCAACTGCGCAGTCCGTTCATGCCGCCCAGCCTGGCCAACGAACTGCGCATCATGGCGGGCCGCAAGGTCATGCCCGACCTGAGTCGGCCGCCCCAGTACCTGGAGCAGTTCCCGCTGGAGGCGCTGCGCATGCGCGGCACCATGAAGCGTCCGGGCCAGACCCTGTTCGGGCTGGTGGAAAGCCCCGATGGCAGTGTCATGCGGGTGCAGCCGGGCAATTTCATGGGCAAGAACTACGGACGGATCGTCAGCATTACGCCCAGCCAGATCAATGTGATCGAAATCGTGCCGGATGGACGTGATGGCTTCGTGGAACGGCCACGCAGTCTGGTCATGGTTGATGTTGGGACATAAGGAATTTTGAGGATAGTTGAAATGATGATGCGTGTTTTTGGAAGCCCTGTCCTGCATCGCGCCCTGCCTGGACTGGCCCTGTCCGCACTGGCTGCCGTGATGACCCCCGCCTGGGCCGATGCCCGGGTCAGTCTGAATCAGGTGGTGCCGGTGACCCTGCCGAACAATGACACCGAGCTGCGGCTGGTGTTTTCCGGCAATCCCCCGGCACCACAGGCCTACCAGATCGAGCGTCCAGCCCGGCTGGTGCTGGACCTGCCAGCCACCCGCAGTGGCCTGAGTGGCCGGTTCCAGAACCTCGACACCAGCATGGCCCGCAGCCTGACGGTGATCGACAATCAGGACATCACCCGGCTGATCATCAGCCTGTCGCAGACTGGTGGCTACACCACGCGCATCGAGGGCAATACCCTGGTGCTGCGCATGAGCAGCAAGCTGCCCTCCAAGGGTGTCAGTGTGGCCACCCCCAATCAGGTGGCGATGGTGACGCCTGCGGTGACCCAGACCGCCGTGGCCGGCAAGCGCACGGGTCTGGAAGTGCAGGACATTGATTTTCGCCGTGGGACCGGTGGCGATGGCCAGGTCATCATTGCCCTGAGCGACCCGAGCATTCCGGTGGACGTACAGCAGCAGGGCACCAAGATTGTGGCACGCTTCCTCGGCACCCGCCTGCCGGAGCGTCTGCGCCGCCGCCTTGATGTGAATGACTTTGCCACCCCGATCCGCCTGATTGATGCCTACAATGAAGGCAGCAATGGCGTGATTGTGATCCAGCCGCAGGGTGATTTTGAATACCTGGCCTATCAAGCGGACCAGAAGCTGACCATCAGCGTCAAGCGGCCTGCACCGGAAGTGGCCAAGCGCCGTGAAGCACCGGCCTACAGTGGCCAGAAGCTGTCGCTGAACTTCCAGGACATCGACGTGCGTTCGGTGCTGCAGCTGATTGCAGACTTCACCGGCTTTAACCTGGTGGCCAGCGACACGGTCAATGGCCGCATCACCATCCGCCTGCAGAATGTCCCCTGGGATCAGGCCCTGGACATCATCCTGAAGACCAAGGGACTGGACAAGCGCCGCAATGGCAACGTGATCATGGTGGCCCCTGCAGAAGAAATTGCCGCCCGTGAAAAACTGGAAATCCAGAACAGCCAGCAGCTCGAGCAGCTGGCCCCGCTGCGCACCGAATACATCCAGCTCAACTATGCCAAAGCGGCTGATGTCCAGTCGCTGCTGACCTCGGGCCGCAACAATGGGGCCAACAACGGGGGCGGCGGTGGGCAGGGCGATGCCAACGTGGGCAGCCTGCTGTCACGCCGTGGCACCCTGTCAGTGGATGCCCGCACCAACACGCTGATCATCCAGGACACCGCCGCCAAGATCGACGAAATCCGCGAGTTGATCCAGAAGCTGGACGTGCCGGTGCGTCAGGTCATGATCGAAGCCCGCATCGTGCGCGCCACCGACAGCTTCAGCAAGGAGCTGGGCGTCAAGTGGGGTGTGCTGTCCAATGGGGTGGCCAACAACCGCAATCTGCTGGTGGGCGGCAGCGACACCACCCTGTTTGACCTGCGGGATCCACAGAAAGCCGACCTGGGTGGGGTCAGCTACACCATCCAGCGTCCGCAGAACCTGAACGTCGATCTGGGGGTGACCTCGACCGGCGCCAGCCGGATTGCCTTTGGCCTGCTGTCGATGTCGGATGTGATGCTGGATCTGGAGCTGTCGGCCCTGCAGGCCGATGGCAAGGGTGAAATCGTCGCCACGCCCAAGGTCCTGACCACCGACAAGCAAAAGGCCCGCATTGCTGCTGGTACGCAGATCCCCTACCAGACGGCGACTTCCAGTGGCGCCACCGCAATCCAGTTCATCAATGCTGAACTGAGCCTGGAAGTCACCCCGAACATCACCCCGGATGGCCGGATTGGCATGGAGCTGTTCGTCAACAGTGATTCGCCGGGTGAGGTGCAGGCCACAGGCGTGCGTGCGATCGACACCAACCGGGTGGCCACCAACGTGCTGATCGACGATGGCCAGACCGTGGTGCTGGGCGGGATCTTCCAGAACCAGACCAGCAATGCCGTGTCCAAGACCCCGTTCCTGGGCGATCTGCCGTATGTGGGCCGGCTGTTCAAGAAAGATGTGCAGTCCAACAACAAGCAGGAACTGCTGATCTTCGTGACGCCGCGTCTGGTGACCAACACAGCCAATGGAGCGATCCGTCGTTAATGCGTAGTGCACCTGCCGCGGTGGCTGTTCCAGACCGGCTGTTTTTGGTCGGACCAATGGGGGCAGGCAAAACCACCGTGGGACGCCATCTGGCGGAGTTGCTGGGCTTTGATTTCGTGGACAGTGACCATGAGATCGAGTCCCGCACTGGCGTCAGTATTCCCTGGATCTTTGAAAAGGAAGGGGAGGCCGGTTTTCGCCAGCGGGAACAGGCCATGATTGACGAGCTGACCCAGCGCCACCGCGTGGTGCTGGCGACCGGCGGTGGCGCGGTCATGCGTGACTGCAACCGCCGTGCCCTGCATGAGCGCGGCTGTGTGGTGTATCTGGAAACCCCAGTGGCCATGCAGCTGGCCCGCACCGAGCGTGACCGCAACCGGCCCTTGCTGCAGACCCCAAATCCGGCCCAGAAGCTGGCCGAGCTGATGGCACTGCGCGATCCGCTGTACCGCAGCACCGCCCATCACATCGTGCCCACCAGCGAAGGTGCAGCACGCGATCTGGCCCTGCGGATTATTCAACTGGTCCAGCGCCCGCAAACCCGCTAGACTAAACCCATCGATTCGCAACACCCCCAGGGTCACTGCCGTGCAGACACTACAGGTCGGGCTCGCCGAGCGCGCTTATCCCATTCACATCGGATATGGTCTGGATCCGGCGCTGCTGCTGCCTCACATCGAAGGGCAGCAGGTGATGGTGGTCAGCAACACCACGGTGGCCCCGCTGTATCTGCGCAGTTATCAGGCGTTTCTGCAGGATTCCGGCCTGCAGGTGGCTTCCTGCATCCTCCCGGACGGTGAGCAGTTCAAGACTTTGGACACCCTGGGGTTGATTTATGATGCCCTGCTGGAGCGGCGTTTCAACCGGGACTGCACCGTGGTGGCCCTTGGCGGCGGCGTGGTGGGGGATATGGCCGGGTATGCGGCGGCCACTTACCAGCGCGGGGTGAATTTCATCCAGATTCCCACCACACTGCTGTCGCAGGTCGATTCCAGTGTGGGCGGCAAAACCGGCGTCAATCACCCGCTGGGCAAGAACATGATCGGTGCCTTCAAACAGCCCAAAGTGGTGCTGGCCGACATGCAGCACCTGGATACCCTGCCGGACCGTGAGCTGTCGGCTGGTCTGGCCGAGGTGATCAAATACGCACTGATTGCCGATGAGCCGTTTTTGCAGTGGCTGGAACCCCGGCTGCCTGCCCTGCGGGCCCGGGACCCGCATGCCCTGCGTGAAGCCGTGTACCGGTCCTGTGCCCACAAGGCCCGGATCGTGGCGGCAGATGAATTTGAACACGGTGAACGCGCCCTGCTGAATCTGGGCCACACCTTTGGCCATGCGATTGAATCGGCCATGGGTTATGGCACCTGGCTGCACGGCGAGGCGGTTGGGGTGGGCATGCTGATGGCGGCCGATCTGTCCGCGCGGCTGGGCTGGCTGCACCGTGATGAGGTGGCCCGTATCACTGCGGTGGTGGCGGCGGCGGGCTTGCCCACGCACGCCCCGGCGCTGGACACCGGACAGTTCCTGCAGCTGATGATGCAGGACAAAAAAGTCCTGTCCGGTACGCTGCGGCTGGTGCTGCTGCGCGCCATCGGTCATGGGGTGGTGAGTCGTGAAGCTTCGGCCGAGCAGTTGCAGGCCACCCTACAGGCTTTTTTGGGGCAGTCCGCATGAAGCTGCACCTGCAGGAGCTGCGTCGCGCCCTGCACTGGGATGACATCCAGTGGCGTTCGCTGGTCTGGCTGGTGGCCGGTCTCAGCGTGCTGGCGCTCTGGCTGGTGCTGTGGGTGGGGCAGGCGATTGCCCGGCACCGCCAGCCGGTGCAGGTCCTGCCGGAGGAGCAGCCGGTTGCGGTGGCCGTGCCCCGGCCCGCGGCCCACAGCCTGCAGTTGGGGATGCTGACCCATGAAGTGCCGGTGCTGGACCTGCGCGTGGCCGAGGACAGCAAGGCCACCGCCCACGCGGCAGAATTCCGTGGTGCCGACTTTGTGCGCACTCAGGCCAGCAGCTGGACCATTCAGCTGATGACGGTGTCCGAGGAAGGGGTGATCCGGGGCTTCCTGGCCAACCGCACTGACCGCAGCCAGTTTTATTATTTCCGCACCCTGCAGGGGGGGACAGAGCGTTTTGTGCTGGTGTATGGCATTTTCAACACGGTACAGACAGCGATGGGTGCGCTGCAGACCCAGTCATTCGGTCTGCCGGGCAGCATCCGGCCCATGCCGGTGCGTTTTTCCAGTTTTGAGGGGCTGGTGGCCCCGGATCAGGCCAGCAATGTCCGGGTGACCGGGGCGGGGCAGGGTGTGCGCCAGGTACAGCTGCGCGGGGTGCCTCTGCCTGCAGACAACCCGCTGGATGATCCGCTGTCGCGCACCCGGCCGGCCAGACCAAGTGCGGGTGCTGATCCAACAGCCTCCGATGATGCACTGGGCAATCTGGCCGATGCGCTGGATGGCAGTGGCCGGTCCAGCCGCAGGGACACGGTGCAGGATGGGTTTGACGATGCGCCGGATGCCCCGCCGGTGGAGAACGATGCCGCCCTGCCCTCTGCCTTGCCCTCGTCCAGCGATCCATTTGCCGGGTCGGGCAATTAGTTTTTTTGCAGAATTTTTCGAAAAAGCGCCCAGGGCGGACTTGGGCGTTTGTGTGTCTATGAGTTTTTCTTTAAAATAATCGCCCATTTTGTCCGCTTTTTTGCGTGGTGGTCGCGGTTGGGTACGGCCATGCAAAGAATGACGCCGCTCATTGCACAGTAAGGGTACGCCATGTCCACGCCGTACAACGCCGTTTCCGCGCCGTCTGTCCAGACCCAGGGTCTGTATCAGCCTGATGACTTCAAGGACAATTGTGGCTTTGGCCTGATTGCCCACATGCAGGGGGAGGCCAGCCATGACCTGGTCAAGACTGCCATTCATTCGTTGTCGTGCATGACCCACCGGGGCGGGATTGCGGCCGATGGCAAGACCGGCGATGGCTGCGGCCTGCTGCTGGCGATGCCACGGGCGTTTTTTCGGGATGAGGCGCAGCGTCTGGGCCTGAGCCTGGCGGAGCAGTTCGCGGTGGGCACGGTGTTCCTGAACACCGACGACACCCTGGCCGAACATGCCAAAGCCACGCTGGCCGAAGAAATCAGCCGCGAAGGGCTGAGCGTGGCGGGCTGGCGTGCGGTGCCGGTGGACGTGTCGGTGCTGGGCGAAATCGCCCTGCGCAGCCTGCCGGCCTTTGGGCAGATTCTGGTCAATGCCCCGGAGGGTATGACCGAAGCGGACTTCAACCGCAAGCTGTTCCTGGCGCGCCGCCGTGCCGAACAGCAGCTGGCCCATGACCCGCTGTTTTATGTGACCACGCTGGCCAGCACGGTGATCAGCTACAAGGGCCTGATGATGCCCGAGATCATCGACGGGTTTTATCGCGATCTGGCCGATCCGCGCATGACCACGCACATCTGCGTGTTCCACCAGCGCTTTTCCACCAACACCCTGCCGCGCTGGCCGCTGGCCCAGCCGTTCCGCTATCTGGCCCACAACGGTGAAATCAACACCATCATGGGCAACCGCAACTGGTCGGTGGCCCGCACGCCCAAGTTTGCCAACCCGCTGCTGCCGGGCCTGCAGGAGCTGAAGCCGCTGGTGAACCGCACCGGCTCTGACTCCTCCAGCCTGGACAACATGCTGGAAATCCTCGTCGGGGGTGGCATGGACCTGTTCCGCGCCCTGCGTATGCTGGTGCCGCCGGCCTGGCAGAATGTCGAAACCATGGACGCCGACCTGCGCGCGTTTTATGAATTCAACTCCAAGCACATGGAAGCCTGGGACGGTCCAGCCGGTCTGGTGATCCAGGATGGCCGCCACGCGGTGTGCATGCTCGACCGCAATGGCCTGCGGCCCGCCCGTTATGTGATCACCAAAAACGGCTACATCACCCTGGCCTCCGAGATCGGCGTCTGGGGTTACCAGCCGGAGGATGTGGTTGCCAAGGGCCGGGTGGGACCGGGCCAGATCCTGGTGGTGGACACCCGCACTGGCGAGCTGCTGCGCACCACGGACATTGACCAGCGCCTGAAATCCGCCCACCCCTACAAGCAGTGGCTGCGCGAAAACGCCCTGCACGTGGCCACCGATGACACGCTGGAAGAACAACTGCTGACGCAGGGTCTGCAGGGCGATGCGCTGAAAGTGGCGCAGAAGATGTTCCACGTCACCTTTGAAGAACGTGACCAGATCATCCGCCCGCTGGCCGAAAGTGGTCAGGAAGCCGTGGGCTCGATGGGCGATGACACCCCGATGGCGGTGCTGTCGCGGCAGACCCGCCACATGGCCGATTATTTCCGCCAGCAGTTCGCGCAGGTGACCAACCCGCCGATTGACCCGCTGCGTGAAGCCATCGTCATGTCGCTGGAAACCTGCTTGGGCCGCGAACAAAACGTGTTTGAGCAGGGGCCGGAGCACGCCGACCGGATCATCATTTCCAGCCCGGTGCTGTCCTCCAGCAAGATGCAGCAACTGCGCAGCATCGAGCGTCCCGGCTATGGCCTGCACACCCTGGACCTGAACTATCCGGAGTCCGAAGGCCTGGAAGCCGCCCTGCGTCGCCTGTGTGCCGAAGCCGCACAGGCCGTGCGTGACGGCCAGACCCTGCTGCTGCTGTCCGACCGCAACCTGCAGGCCGGACACCTGCCCGCCAGCGCCATTCTGGCTACGGGTGCCATCCACCATTCGCTGTCGGAAGCCGGGCTGCGGGCCGACTGTAACCTGCTGGTCGAAACCGGCTTGGCCCGCGATCCGCACCATTTCGCGGTGCTGATCGGCTTTGGTGCGACAGCGGTGTACCCGTACCTGGCCTACGACGTGATCTACGACCTGGTGGCACGCGGCGAGCTGCTCGGCGACCCGCTGTATGCGCAGGCCAATTTCCGCAAGGCCATCGACAAGGGCCTGCTGAAAATCCTCTCGAAGATGGGCATTTCCACCATTGCCTCCTACCGGGCCGGCCAGCTGTTTGAAGCCATCGGCCTGTCGCATCAGGTGGTGGACCTGTGCTTTAAGGGGGTGCCCAGCCGCATCGAAGGCGCCCGCTTCACCGACCTGGAAAACGACCAGAAAAAACTGGCCGCCAGCGCGTGGAAAGCCCGCCAGCCAATTGATGCCGGTGGTCTGCTGAAGTTTGTGTACAACAAGGAATACCACGCCTTCAACCCGGATGTGATCAACACCCTGCACAAGGCAGTGCGTTCCGGTCAGTACAGTGACTATCAGGCCTATGCCGACCTGGTCAACCAGCGTCCGGTGGCGACCCTGCGTGATTTGCTCAAGCTCAAAACCGACCACAGCATTGCCGTGGATGAAGTCGAAAGTGTCGAGGCGATCCTGCCGCGCTTTGACTCGGCGGGCATGTCGCTGGGTGCACTGTCGCCGGAAGCCCACGAGTCGATCGCCATTGCCATGAACACCATCGGCGGGCGTTCCAACTCTGGCGAGGGCGGTGAAGACCCGGCCCGCTATGGCACCCTCAAAAACTCCAAGATCAAGCAGGTGGCTTCCGGCCGCTTTGGCGTCACCCCAGCCTACCTGTGCTCGGCCGAAGTGCTGCAGATCAAGGTGGCACAGGGCGCCAAGCCCGGTGAAGGCGGCCAGCTGCCTGGCGGCAAGGTCAACGGCCTGATTGCCAGGCTGCGCTACAGCGTGCCTGGCGTGACGCTGATTTCGCCGCCGCCGCACCACGACATCTACTCGATCGAAGATCTGGCCCAGCTGATTTTTGACCTCAAGCAGGTCAACCCGCAGGCCATGGTGTCGGTGAAACTGGTGGCCGAACCCGGTGTGGGCACCATCGCCGCCGGAGTGGCCAAGGCCTACGCCGATTTCATCACCATCTCCGGCTATGATGGCGGCACCGCAGCCAGCCCGCTGTCGTCGATCCACTACGCCGGTTCGCCGTGGGAACTGGGCCTGTCCGAGGCGCATCAGGCGCTGCGGGTCAACGACCTGCGCGGCAAAGTGCGCGTGCAGACCGATGGCGGTCTGAAGACCGGTCTGGATGTGGTCAAGGCGGCGATTCTGGGCGCAGAAAGCTTTGGCTTTGGCACCACCCCAATGATCGCCGTGGGCTGCAAATACCTGCGCATCTGCCACCTGAACAACTGCGCCACCGGCGTGGCCACCCAGCAGGACACCCTGCGCCAGCAGCATTACATCGGCGAGCCGGAAATGCTGATCAACTTCTTCCGCTTTGTGGCCGAAGAAACCCGGCAGTGGATGGCCAAGCTGGGCGTGCGCAGCATGGCCGAGCTGATTGGCCGCACCGACCTGCTGGAAATGCTGCCCGGCGAGACCGACAAGCAGCAGCACCTTGACCTGACCCCGCTCTTGACCGTGCACCCGGCCGGCGAAGGCAAGGCACAGTACTGCGTCGAAGGCCGCAACCAGCCCCACGACAAGGGCGAACTGGCCGAGCGCATGGTGGCCGACCTGCTGCCCGCCATCGAGGGCCGTCTGGGCGGACATTACCACTATGACCTGTGCAACTGCGACCGCTCGATCGGTGCGCGCCTGTCCGGTGAAATCGCCAAGCGCCACGGCAACCTGGGCCTGAGCGATGCCCCGATCACCCTGGAGCTGAAAGGCACCGCCGGTCAGTCGCTGGGGGTCTGGAACGCCGGTGGCCTGCACATCCGTCTCGAAGGCGATGCCAACGACTATGTGGGCAAGGGCATGGCCGGCGGCCAGATCACCATTTTCCCGCCCAAGGGCTCGCCGTTTGCCAGTCAGGACACCGCCATCATCGGCAACACCTGCCTGTACGGCGCCACCGGTGGCAAGCTGTTTGCCGCCGGCACGGCCGGTGAGCGTTTTGCGGTGCGCAACTCGGGTGCGCAGGCGGTCATCGAGGGCGCTGGCGACCACTGCTGTGAATACATGACCGGCGGTCTGGTCACCGTGCTGGGCCATACCGGCCTGAACTTTGGCGCGGGCATGACCGGGGGCTTTGCCTATGTGCTCGATCTGGAAGGCGATTTCTACGACCGCTGCAACCATGAGCTGATTGACCTGAACCGCATTTCCAGCGAGCCGATGGAGCGCTACCGCGAGCACCTGTACAGCGTGATCGAGGAATATGTGCACGAGACCGGCAGCGCCTGGGGACAGACCATCCTCAATGAGTTTGACGAGTACCTGCGCAAGTTCTACCTGGTCAAGCCCAAGGCGGCCAGCCTGAGCGGGCTGCTGAAAACCACCACGGCGGATCCCCAATAACCTGACCACGTTGCTGAATCTGGCCGGTGCCCGGGTGTTTCGCCCGTGTGCACCTGCCTTGGAGAGTTCATGATGGCCGAGCGCCTGAACAATGATTTTCAGTTCCTTGACGTGCCGCGTCAGGATCCCGATAAAAAAGACCTGGCTGTGCGTCAGGCCGATTTTGTTGAAATTTATCAGCCGTTTGAAAAAACCACGGCCCAGCAGCAATCGCACCGCTGCCTGGGCTGCGGCAACCCCTACTGCGAGTGGAAGTGCCCGGTCCACAACTACATCCCCAACTGGCTGAAACTGCTCAGTGAAGGGCAGTTGTTTGCGGCGGCTGAGCTGTGCCACCAGACCAACACCCTGCCAGAGGTTTGTGGCCGGGTCTGCCCGCAGGATCGCCTGTGCGAAGGGGCCTGTACCCTGAATGACGGCTTTGGGGCCGTGACCATCGGCAATGCCGAAAAATACATCAACGACACCGCCTTCGCGCTGGGCTGGCGTCCGGACATGTCCCGGGTGGTCCCGACCGGCAGGAAGGTTGCCATCATCGGTGCCGGTCCGGCCGGTCTGGGCTGTGCCGACATTCTGGTGCGCAATGGGGTGCAGCCGGTGGTGTTTGACAAAAACCCCGAAATCGGTGGCCTGCTGACCTTTGGCATCCCCGAGTTCAAGATGGAAAAAGCGGTGATGACCCGCCGCCGGGGTGTCTTCGAGGCCATGGGGATCGAATTCCGCCTGAACACCGAAATCGGCAAGGACGTCAGCGTGCAGCAACTGCTGGACGACTACGACGCTGTGTTCATGGGCATGGGCACCTACACCTACATGAAAGGTGGCTTTGCCGGTGAAGATCTGGAGGGCGTGCACGACGCGCTGGACTTCCTGATCGCCAACGTCAACCGCTGTCATGCCGCCGAAGGCTGGGAAAAAGACCCCGCCGCCTATGTGGACATGGCCGGCAAGCGCGTGGTGGTGCTGGGCGGTGGCGACACCGCCATGGACTGCAACCGCACCTCGATCCGTCAGGGGGCCAGGACCGTCACCTGTGCCTACCGCCGTGATGAAGAAAACATGCCCGGCAGCGTGCGTGAAGTGCGCAATGCCCGCGAAGAAGGCGTGCAGTTCCTCTTCAACCGCCAGCCGATCGAAATCGTCGGCGAAAACGGCAAGGTCACCGGCGTCAAGGTGGTCACCACCGCGCTGGGTGAGCCCGACAGCCGGGGCCGCCGCAGCCCGGAGCCGATTCCTGGCTCTGAAGAAATCCTGCCGGCCGATGCGGTGGTGCTGGCGTTTGGCTTCCGGCCCAGCCCGGCGGCCTGGTTTGCCGAGCAGGGCATCGGCATGGATGGCTCGGGCCGGGTGACCGCCCCGGAGCATCAGGCTTATCCGTTCCAGACCAGCAACCCAAAAATCTTTGCCGGGGGCGACATGGTGCGCGGCTCGGATCTGGTGGTCACCGCGATCTGGGAAGGCCGCAAGGCTGCCGAGGGCATCCTCGACTATCTGGGCCTGTAAGGTACCGGATGCAAAACCCGCCGCACTGGCGGGTTTTTTCTGGCCCAGATGAGCCCACCCAGTGCGGGGATGCAGGTCCGGCTTCCAGGGCCACAGGGTTCAATCACAAGCACAAGGGAGTGCACATGAACATCCATTCAATTCAAGCCATGGTCTGCGCCACCGCCCTGCTGCTGTCCACATCGGCACAGGCGGGTGGACTGGAGGGCCGTGGCTCGGATCAGGTGATTGCGCTGGGTCTGCCCGCGCTGGCCGGGGTGATCACGCTGGCCCAGCAGGATGACGAAGGATTCTGGATGCTGGCCAAAACCATGGGTACGTCGTTTGTGACCACGGAAGCGCTCAAATACGCCACCCATGACACTGACTGGGGCATCCGGCCCAATGGCGATGACTACGCCTTTCCCTCGGGGCACACCAGCACAGCCTGTGCCGGTGCGGCTTTCATCGGCCAGCGCTACGGCTGGCGCTACGGCAGCGCGGCCCTGCTGCCTGCGGCCTACGTGGGCTGGTCACGGGTGGATCAGGACCTGCATCATGTCCGTGATGTGGTGGTGGGCTGTGCACTTGGGGTCATCTCTGGCCTGTATTTCACCCAGCCAAAGACCGGCACCACCGTGACGCCGTTTCTGGATCGTCAGGTCTGGGGCGTACAGATCCAGTCGGTCTGGTGAGGTACAGCGGGTGTAGGCGCGTCCGGCCCCCGGCCCCGTGCCTGCAACCGGGTTGCCTGCCGCTTCTGAAAATGCGTTAAGCTGTCACCCCGGTCCAGTGGGATCGGCGTTTTTTTCAAAAAAAAGGGGAGCAGGGATGTTGGCCGCGGTGGCGCTGGTGTTTGTGCTGGGGTATGTGTGCATTGCCTTTGAGCATGCGATCAAGGTGGACAAATCGGCCACAGCCATCCTCACAGCGGTGCTGTGCTGGACCCTGCTGGCGTTTGCCGGGCCGGAGCTGGCGCCGCTGAATGAAATGGTGCAGGGCACTGCGCAGCACGCCACCGACTGGGTGCCCACGGAACTGCGCCACCACCTGAGTGAAATCGCCGAGATCCTGTTTTTTCTGATGGGTGCAATGGTGATCGTGGAGCTGATCGACGCGCACCGGGGGTTTTCGGTGGTGACCGAGCGGATCAGCACCCGCAAGCAATCGACCCTGCTCTGGCTGATCGGCCTGTTGACGTTTTTTCTGTCGGCGGCGCTCGACAACCTGACCACCACCATCGTGATGATTTCACTGCTGCGCAAGCTGATTGCCCAGCAACAGCAGCGCTGGGTGTACGCCGGGGTGGTGGTGATTGCCGCCAATGCCGGGGGGGCGTGGTCGCCGATTGGGGATGTGACCACCACCATGCTGTGGATCGGCAACCAGATCACCACGCTGGCCATCGTCAAGCAGCTGATTCTGCCGTCGCTGGTGTGTCTGCTGGTGCCGCTGCTGTGGCTGAGCCTGCGCCTGAAAGGGGAGGTGGAGCGTCCACTGCATTTTGTGGGGGAAAACGATGCGCTGGAGGTGTCGCTGCGTGAGCGCCAGACCGTGTTTGTGCTCGGTATCGGTGCGCTGCTGTTTGTGCCGGTGTTCAAGACCGTCACCCACCTGCCGCCATACATGGGCATTCTGTTTGGTCTGGGGGTGCTCTGGGTGGTCACTGAGCTGATGCACCACGGCAAGGACGATGAGCAGCGCCACCCGCTGACGGTGGCCGGGGTGCTGCGCCGCATCGACACGCCCAGTATCCTGTTTTTTCTCGGTATCCTGCTGGCGGTGTCGGCGCTGTCCACGGCGGGGCACCTCACGGCGGTGGCCGGCTGGCTGCGTGACAGTCTGGGCAATGTCTACGCCATCAACGTGGCGATTGGCCTGCTGTCTGCGGTGGTGGACAACGTGCCGCTGGTGGCCGGTGCCATGAAAATGTACCCGCTGCTGCCCGCTGAAGCGGTGACAGGTCCACAGGCCGACTGGCTGCAGCATTTCGTGCAGGATGGCACCTTCTGGGAAATGCTCGCCTACTGTGCGGGCACCGGCGGCAGTTGCCTGATCATTGGTTCGGCGGCCGGTGTGGCGGCGATGGGCATGGAAAAAATCAGCTTTGGATGGTACCTGCGCCACATCTCTGGTCTGGCCTTGATGGGCTATCTGGCCGGGGCCGGGGTGTACATCGTGCTGCACACGCTGGGCTGAGTCCCGTTTGTCCAGAAAAAGCCGGTCCTGTACCGGCTTTTTGCTGCGCAAAAACGGCGTTTTGTCCACTCAGTCTGAAGTTTTTGGGTCCTGAATGCCGTGGGCTTTGCGGTGCTGATTTACGCAATCGGTCTGGTGTGGCGGGGCCGCGGTTCTTAAGATCCGGAAGGTTTTGACTGAGTTTTTGGGAGCCACGCATGACCAGACTGATCCCCTTCCTCGCCGGTACTGTGTTGACGCTGCTGCCCGCCTATGGCTGGGCCGCCGGGGGGGAGAGTCATGCCGAGCTGTCGCGCATCCTGTTTGCCCTGTTTGCGCTGGTGCTGTCGGCACTGCTGTTTGGCAGTCTGGCCCGGCGGCTGGGCCAGCCCACGGTGATTGGCCAGGTGGTGGCCGGGGTGGTGGTCGGGCCGGGGTTGCTGGGCTGGGTGGAGGTGAACCTGACCCTGCAGGCGCTGGCCGAGTTCGGGGCGATTTTTCTGATGTTCATGGTCGGGCTGGAGACCCGGCTGCGTGACCTGATGGCAGTGGGCAAGGAGGCCTTGCTGGTGGCGATCCTGGGCATTGCGCTGCCCATGGCCGGGGGCTATGCGTGGGGTATGTTTGAGGACCACAGCCGCCTGCAGAGTCTGTTCATCGGCACGGCGATGGTGGCCACCAGTGTCGGCATCACCGCACAGGTGCTGAAGGAACTCGGGGTGCTGGACAGCCAGTATGCGCGGATCATCATGGGCGCTGCGGTGATTGACGACATCCTGGGGCTGTCGATCCTGGGGGTGGTGTCCGGCATGGCCACCGGCGGCGAAATCAGCGTGCTGGGGGTGCTGTCCACGCTGGCCATTTCCATCGGCTTCGTGCTGGCGGTGCTGTTGATCGGGGTGCCGCTGATCAACCGGTTGCAGCCGCGGATTGACCCGATGCTGGTGTCGAATGGCTTTGGCTGGGGGGTGGCGGCCAGTCTGGGCTTTGCGGCGCTGTCCGGGGTGGCCGGGCTGGCGCCGATCATTGGGGCGTTCCTGATCGGCATGGTGCTGGCCGAGGTGAAGGATCAGTATGATTTTGAGGACAAAGTCCATGCACTGGAGAGCTTTTTGGCACCAGTGTTTTTTGCCATGGTGGGGGTGCAGTTGCCGCTGGCGGCGCTGGGCAGTGCCGAAGTGCTGCTCAACGGGGCCATCCTGACGGTGATTGCCGTGCTGGGCAAGTGGCTGGGCGGACTGGTGATTGCGCCGATGCAGGGGCTGAACACCGCCCACAAGGTCGGGGTCGGGATGGTGCCGCGCGGGGAGGTGGGGCTGATTGTGGCCGGACTGGGGCTGTCCAGTGGTCTGCTGACGCCGGTGCTGTTTGCTGAGGTGGTGGTGATGATCGTGGCCACCACGGTGCTGGCCCCGCTGGTGCTGCGCCGGGTGATTGTGCGGGAGCAGCCGCAGGCGACCTGATCAGCCCAGACCCCGGCCACTCAGGCCGGGGCAAGGCTCCGGCAAGGGGTCAGTTGGCGCGCATCCAGGTCTGGCTGCGGCCGAGCAGCGAAAGGCCGACAAAGCCACGCATTTCAAAGCTTTTGCCATCGGCGGACAGCTTGCCTTTCATCTGGTAGGTCTTGCCGGTTTTGGGGTCGAAGATTTCGCCGTCTACGAATTCATTGCCGCCGCTGTCCTTGAGGTGGTGCACCACGGTCAGGCCCACCAGCGGACGGTTTTTGCTGGCCCCGCTGCATTTGGTACAGGTGGTCATCGTGGCCCCCTTGAGCAGCTTGACAATGGTGCCGCTGTAGGTGCCCTTGCCATCTGCCTTGAACTGAATCACGCTTTTGGGGGCGCCGTTTTCATCCACGGTGGTCCATTGGGTGCCATCCAGGCTGGCCGCATGGCTCAGGCTGGCCACCATCATCAGACCCGCCAGAATTGGGGTGTGCAGTGCAAATCGCATGGGTATTCTCCAAATTCAACCGCGTGATGTCCGCGTCATGCGGACCGCATCAAGTTCCCGCTGGGGTACCAGACCATGCCAGACCCTGGAAGCAGGGCCAATTGTAAAACAGGATACGCCCACGGGCAGGAAAATTCACAGGCTCTGCCCAAAATGGTTCAAAAAATGCGCAGTGCTGCACAGTTTTCAGAACCGATGCATGCGGGTGGCTGGGGTACAGATGTTCACTTGCTTCAGGCCGTCCTGACAAATGCCACACAATCGCGATCTGGCGCAATGGCGGCGTTTTGTTTATGAAAGACAATAAGTTTTTTGATGGAGCGTGGCTGTGATGAAAACCCGTGTGCTGGCCCCGTGGCTGTTGTCCGCTGTGCTGCTGACCACCCTGCCGGGCTGTGGCTACAACACCCTGCAGGCCAAGGATGAGGCCGTGAAGGCCTCCTGGTCCGAAGTGGTCAACCAGTACCAGCGCCGTGCCGACCTGATTCCCAATCTGGTCCGGGTCACTGAGCGCTACGCCGCCCAGGAGCGCGATGTGCTGACCCAGGTCATTCAGGCCCGTTCGGCCGCCACCTCGATCCAGGTGACCCCGGAGGTGCTCAACGATCCGGCCGCGATGAAGCGTTTTCAGGATGCGCAGGCGCAATTGACCGGCGCCCTGTCCCGGCTGATGGCGGTGTCCGAGCGCTATCCGGACCTGAAGTCCGATGCCCTGTTCCGTGACCTGTCGGCGCAGCTTGAAGGTACCGAAAACCGCATCACTGTGGCCCGCAACCGCTACATCACCACCGTGCAGGACTACAACACCACCGTGCGGCAGTTCCCGGTCAACGTGACGGCGAAAGTGTTTGGCATGCAGCCCAAGGCCAATTTCACCGTGGGCAATGAAGCACAGATCAGTGTGGCCCCCACGGTGGACTTCGGTGGCGCGGCGCAGGGCACGAC
>JBPOIS010000042.1:0-9472 GCA_052034295.1 Pseudomonadota bacterium | reverse complement strand
CAGATCCGCTATGACCCGGCCAAACCCAAAGCCACCACCGTCAGCGCCCGCATTGACACCCGCAGCATCAACACCGGCTGGGCCAAGCGTGATGAGCACCTGCGCACGGCAGATTTTTTCAATGCCGAAAATTTCCCCGCCATGACGTTCAAGTCCACCAGCATCCAGTGGCAGGGCAAGACCCGCGCCAAACTCAAGGGTGAGCTGACCCTGCTGGGCGTCACCAGGCCGGTGGTGATGGACGTGCAGATCAAGAAACACGCCGCCAGCCCGATCACCAAGCTGGACACCATCGGTTTCCACGCCACCACCACGGTGAAGCGCAGTGACTTTGGCATGAAAACCTATGTGCCGATGATCACCGATGCGGTGCCGGTGGTCATCGACGCCGAGTTGATTCCGGCCAGCCCGGAAGCGCCAGCGGGCCAGTGAGCCAAACGGCGGCACGCCCTACCGGCTGGTGGGCGTGCTGTCACTCAGGCAGGGCGGACAGCACCACAGCGGCGTGGCCGTCCGCCTTCACCTTGCGCCATTCGCGCAGCACCTGCCCATCCTGCAGCAAAAACGTGCTGCGCTCCAGACCACGCGCCGGTTTGCCATACATCACTTTGTCACGGATCACGTCAAACCGCTGACACAGCACCTCCTGGGCGTCGCTGATCAGCGCAAACGGCAACTGCTGCGCCGCAATGAAGCGCTGGTGCGAACGCAGGCTGTCGCGTGACACGCCGATCACCTGCCAGCCGCGCTGGGTGAACTCCGGATACAGGTCACGGAACTGCTGCACCTCCACGGTACAGCCCGAGGTGGCGTCCTTGGGGTAAAAAAACAGCACAATGCGGCCCTGTTCCAGCTGGGCTGGTGCAAACGCTGCGTCGGTACTGTGCCAGGGGGCGGGAGCGTCGGTCATCAAAAAACACCCTTCAAAAATTCTGCAGCCTGACAAAATCGTGCCGGGGATGCAAGGTGGATTCAGGGCCGCCGCCGGGGTGGGTCATGTTTGGTTCACGGTTCTGCGCTAGACTGCCGGGTTTCTGGATGGATGCCTGTTGCGGAGGCTGCATCGGATGACTGCGGATTTGCGACCCCCTGCGGCTGTGGTGCCTGTGGCCGAGGCACTGCGGTTCTGGTTCCGGCTGGGCTGGATCAGCTTTGGCGGGCCGGCCGGGCAGATCGCGCTGATGCACGAGGAGCTGGTGGTGCGGCGGCGCTGGATTTCGGAGCGGCGTTTTTTGCATGCGCTGAACTATTGCATGCTGCTGCCGGGCCCGGAAGCCCAGCAATTGGCCACCTACCTGGGCTGGCTGATGCACAGTACCTGGGGCGGCGTGGTGGCCGGGCTGCTGTTCGTGCTGCCATCGCTGGCCATTCTGGTGCTGCTGTCGTGGCTGTATCTGGCCTGGGGGCACATGGCGTGGCTGGCAGGGCTGTTTTATGGCATCAAGCCTGCGGTGGTGGTCATCGTGGCGCAGGCGGCGCAGCGCATGGCCTCGCGCACGCTGCACCATCCCGTGCTGTGGGGGCTGGCGCTGCTGTCCTTTGCGCTGGTGTGGGGGCTGGCTGTGCCCTTTCCGTGGATCGTGCTCGGTGCGGCGCTGCTGGGGGTGGCTGGGGGCCAGAGGTGGCCACAGGTCTTTGCGGTGGGGAAAGCGCACGCGGCAGCAGGGACTGGCGACGCGGCGGCACTGATTGATGACCACACGCCGATCCCGGCGCATGCCCAGTTCCGAGCGGCCCGCCTGCTGCAGGTGCTGGCGCTGGGGGCGCTGTTGTGGCTGCTGCCCATGGCGGTGCTGACGCTGACCCTCGGCTGGACACACACGCTGACGCAGATGGGCTGGTTTTTCACCAAGGCGGCGCTGCTGACCTTTGGTGGGGCCTATGCGGTACTGCCGTACCTGTATCAGGGGGCGGTGGGCCACTATGGCTGGCTGACCCCCACCCAGATGCTGGATGGGCTGGCGCTGGGCGAGACCACGCCGGGGCCCCTGATCATGGTGGTGGCGTTTGTCGGCTTTGTGGGCGGCTACAGGGAGGCGTTCTGGGGCAGTGGCCAGCCGTGGCTGGCCGGACTGGCTGCCGCACTGCTGGTCAGCTGGTTTACGTTTTTACCGTCGTTTGTGTTCATTCTGGCCGGTGGCCCGCTGGTGGAAAGCAGCCGCCATCAGCCGAAGCTGAACGCCCCACTCACGGCGATCAGTGCTGCGGTGGTCGGGGTGGTTGCACATCTGGCGCTGTTTTTTGCGGGGCATGTGCTGTGGCCGCAGGGGCTGGGCAGTCCACCGGACCTGATTGCGGCCGGCCTGGCCGTGGCGGCTGCTCTGGCCCTGTGGGTGGCGAAGCGGCCCGTGCTGGAGGTGATTGCAGGGGCAGCCTTGCTGGGCTGGCTGCTGCACGTCGGCTAGGCGAGCGCAGCAGGTCAGACCGCAGCGGCAGGTTTATTTTTTGGCGGGGGCGGCTGCCGGGGCGGCACCGGTGCCACTCAGGTTCAGGTTCACGCCAGCCCGGCATTTGTCCAGCTGCGGCTTGATGCGCACCAGCGCCGGGATGCTGCTGGGGTCACGGTTGGAGAGGGCCGCACTCTGGATTTCCCAGAATTCACCAAGCTTCAGGTTGCTGGCCTGCACGCCGATGGTACAGGTGCACACCTTGCGGGCGGTCTTGATGTCGGTCACTTTCTGCGCAGCTGCCTGTGCAGCGCATTGCTCAACCATCATCGACTGGATGTCCACGTTGCGTTTTTCAGGCGCGGCATGGGCCAGTCCTGCGGCCAGCAGGAGGGCGCTCAGTCCAGACAAGTGCATCAGTTTCATAAACATTCCATCTCAAATGGGTTCAATCGGATTGATTGACAACATAACGGGTCGGATCAGCCACACCAGCCTGGGCAAACCCCTGACGGCGCAGGGCACAGCTGTCACAGCGGCCACAGGCCCGGCCCTGTGCATCGGCACGGTAGCAGGACACCGTCAGGGCATAGTCTACGCCAAGCGACTGGCCCAGCTGAATGATTTCCGCCTTGCTCAACTGTAGTAAAGGTGTGTCAATCTTGAAGAAATGGCCTTCGACCGCAGACTTGGTGGCCAGATTGGCCAGCCGCTCAAAGGCTTCTACATATTCAGGCCGGCAATCGGGATAACCGGAGTAGTCCACGGCATTCACCCCGATCACGATCGCGGTGCAGTGGGTGACTTCGGCCACGGCCAGCGCATACGACAAAAAAATCGTGTTGCGTGCGGGCACATACGTGACCGGAATGCCGCTGCCCCCTGCATCGGGGACGTCAATCGCCACATCGGTCAGCGCCGAACCGCCCAGACTGCCCAGATCAATGTTGATGATGCGGTGATTGACATCATGGCGCTGCGCCAGCTGCTGTGCTGCCCCCAGCTCGCTGGTGTGGCGCTGTCCATAGGCAAAGCTGATCGCTTCCACATGGTCATAACGGTTCACGGCATAGGCCAGACAGGTGGCGGAATCCAGTCCGCCGGACAGCAGGACCACTGCACGGTGGGGCAGGCTCATGGGCACTCTCCAAATCAAACAGGCCGGGTCAAATCAAAACAACGCCAGCAATCGCCTCATTTGCCCTGGGCATCCTGCCAGAGCAGCTTGTGCAGCTGCAATTGCAGGCGCACTGGCAGGCCATCGGCCAGAATCCACCCGGCCAGCTCGGTGGCCAGTGCCGGCAGGCGGGTCTGACCGGGCACGATGGAAAACGCAGGCGAAAACCACACCACGCCGACCTGCTCACTGATCTGGCGGGACAGCAGTTGCTCGCGCGACCACTCGTAGTCGGCGCGATCGGTGATCACACATTTGACCTGATCCTTGGCGCACAAGTGCGCCAGATTGGACCACAGGTTACGCTGGACCTCACCCGAGGCCGGAGTCTTCAGGTCCAGCACGATCGACACCCGCGGATCCACGGCTGACACGTCCAGTGCGCCGGAGGTTTCCAGCGACACCTGATAACCGGCATCGCACAGGCGCTCCAGCAGCGGCAGGCAATTGGGCTGGGCCAGCGGCTCGCCGCCGGTGACACAGACGTGGGCGACGGGGTGGCGGGCCGTTTCCGACAGGATGTCCTCCAATGACCAGCGCTGACCCCCTTCAAACGAGTAGGTGGTGTCACAGTAAGTACAGCGCAGTGGGCAGCCGGTCAGGCGGATGAACACCGTGGGTGCACCACTGCTGGCCGCTTCACCCTGCAGCGAATAAAACAGCTCGGTCAGCCGCAGGCCCGCGTGGGGATCGGTGACAGGGATCAGCGTGGAGCGCAGGGGGGCAGACATGGCGGTCGGGGCGCAGGGCCGTGGCGGAAACGGGCGCTATTGTAAGCCAAAACGGCAAGGGGCGGGGAAGGCCCGGCAAGGCACCCTGAGCACAGCCCGGCTTCGACGCCGCTCAGCCAGCCAAGCCCGCTTTTGCTCTTAACAGCCGCTCAGCCGCAAACCAAACCCACTACAGGGAAAGTCCCCGCAATGGTTCGAGGCAGCCCGATATTTAAAAGAAACCCAGCCGCCGCGCCAGCCCAGCAGTCGAAAAGAGCACAGCAGCCCGCGAGTTTTGCGGGGACACATGGTTTTGCCCCCTTTTGCCGTAACAAAAGGGGGGCGCCGAAGGCCCGGCACAACACCCTGAGCACAGCCGGGCTTCGACGCCGTTCAGCCCAACAACCCTGCTTTTGCTCTTAACAACTGCCCAGCCGCAAACCAAACCTACTACAGGGAAAGTCCCCGCAACGGTCCGAGCCCGCTCAGCATCCGCAAAAAGCACAGCATCCGCGCCAGCCCGGCAGTCGAAAAGAGCACAGCATCCGCGCCAGCCCGGCAGTCGAAAAGAGCACAGCATCCGCCGAGTTTTGCGGGGACACATGGTTTTGCCCCCTTTTGCCGAAACAAAAGGGGGTCGCCGAAGGCATTGCAGAATGAGTGCCCTGAGCGAAGTCGAAGGGAACGCAACCCGCTTTGGACCACCGCTCCGCCTCCTTTCAAAACATTTTTTTCAGCCAAAAAAAACACACCCGAAGGTGTGTTTTCTGGGTCTCAGGCGACCGATCCAGGATGACTCAATCCACCCGCAGCAGCTCATTCAGACCTGTCTTGGCACGGGTCTGGGCATCCACCTTTTTCACAATGATCGCGGCATACAGGCTGTAACGGCCATCCTGGCTGGGCAGGTTGCCCGGCACCACCACCGAACCCGCCGGGACACGGCCATAGTGGATCTCACCGGTTTCGCGGTCATAGATGCGGGTGGACTGGCCGATGTACACGCCCATGCTGATCACCGAGCCTTCCTCGACGATCACGCCCTCGACGATTTCCGAGCGCGCCCCGATGAAGCAGTTGTCTTCAATGATGGTCGGGTTGGCCTGCAGCGGCTCCAGCACGCCACCAATGCCGACCCCCCCGGAGAGGTGCACGTTTTTGCCGATCTGGGCGCAGCTGCCCACCGTGGCCCAGGTGTCCACCATGCTGCCTTCATCCACATAGGCGCCGATGTTCACATAAGACGGCATCAGCACCACATTGCGGGCAATGAAGCTGCCACGACGCGCCACCGCAGGCGGCACCACGCGCACCCCGGCCTCGCGGAACTGTTTTTCGCTCCAGTGGGCAAACTTGGTGGGCACCTTGTCAAAAAACTGCATGGTGTCGCTGATGCTGCCGCTGCCATTCATCGGCACGTTGTCGTTGATGCGGAACGACAGCAGCACGGCTTTTTTGATCCACTGATTGACCTGCCATTGGCCATTCACCTTTTCGGCCACACGCAGACTGCCCTCGTCCAGACCGGACAGCACGCGCTCTACTGTTTCACGCACATCTTCCGGGGTATTGGTGGAGGAAAACTGCAGACGGTCTTCAAAGGCTTGTTCGATCAGGCCAGACAGCGGGTGCGTCATGGATAGGCTCCAAAAATTAAAAAACCGCGCCAGTGTAACGCAAAACCACACAAAACACAGGGGCGCGGCTGGGGCTTACTGGCAGAAGGTGGGGTTCAGGTTGTAGGCGTATTGGGTCTTGGTCTGGGCTGTGGTGGAGACCCAGCTGCTCATCCCATTCAGGGCGGCAAAGGCTGCAGCGGCACGGTTCACCACCGGCTTGGTGTAGTCCGCAGCCGGATCGGCGTACTTGAAGGACACTTCGGCCACCACCGGCTTGCTGCTGCTGGTCGGGGTGCCGTGGTACCACAGGGTCAGCACCAGCTCGGCATCAAATTCGCCCAGGTCAATCACCGGGCCGCCGTACTGGCGCTCGGTGGCGGTGAAGTTGCTGACCAGCGCCAGCGGGGTGCTGTTGGGGATGGCGTAGCTGGCGGCAAAGCCGGGAAAATGGATATTCACATCCTGAAAGTCATTCAGGGTGCGGGTGTTCGGTTCGGTGGTGGCGTGGCTGATCGCCACCACAAATGGCTGGCCCGTCTTGCTGGTGACGTCCTCTTCCAGCTTGGTCACGGCGCTGGGCTGGCTGCCGCTCAGGTCTTCAAAGTCCGCAATGTAACGGTCATAGCCCCGGTATTTCAGGGTGACTTCGGAGGTGCCATTTTCCACCCGCTCCCGAAAAATATAGCCTTTGCTGTTCAGCAGGCAGCTGCCCGGTGAGTCATAGAAACGGATCAGCCGGGTGCGGTCGTAGGCCAGTGCGCCGGACACGCTGCGGTTGATGGCGGTCTGGATCTGGCTCTGGGCCGCACTGTAATAGCTGCTGACGGTGCTGGATTCGCTGCTGTAGGTGAATTTGCCGGGGTCGAGCAGCAGCTTGTATTCCCGCGAGGTGATGTCGGGGTTGGCATGGCTGGGCAACACGGTCAGGCTGGCCAGCAGGGCACACAGGGGGATCTGTACAGCACGCATGGGGCACACTCCTCAGGTCTGAAAAAGCCCGCCAGAGGCGGGCTGTTGCGGGGGTTACCGGGCGGGACTGAGGTCCAGACCATCCAGCAGGTATAGCCGGGTGCGGTCCTCGGTTTTTTTGCTGCCTTCCAGGTATTTTTGTTCCAGCACGGTGCCAGTGATGCCCACGCCGAAATCGTCGTCATTGATGATGCCGAGCTGGCCCTTGCTGCCCGCCACCCGCAGCCACAGGCCTTCCATTTTGTCATGCGGATAGGCCTTGCTGGCCACCATGTCCACCACCAGTGTCTTGCTCACCGGCTTGAGGCCATGGGCGGTCAGGGTGTTCCAGTTGCCGTCGGCCTTGACCACTTCTTCGAGGGTTTTGCCGTTGATCAGCAGGCCCAGTGCAGCGTCTTGCTTGAGCACTGCCGTGTCGGTGAGGGCTTCGAGGTCGGTGGCACCGTTCAGGCTGATCCTGTAGACCCGTTTGAAGGCGCTGGTCTTGTCCAGCGGGAATTCGCCATCACGTTCCAGCACCAGAAAGCTGGTGGCCGACAGGGCCACAATGGCGCAGTTGGAATTGTCGTTCTGTTCCTGCTTGTACAGGTACTGCTGCACCTTGCCAGTGGCGAGGTCGATGGTGACCAGACGGGTCAGCGTGGTTTTGTTGGCCTTGCTGGAGGGGTTGTTCAGGGTCGATTGCATGATGCCGACCAGGGTTTTGCCATCCGGGGTGACGGTCAGCCCTTCCATGCCCCGGTTGGCGCGGCGCTTGCCCAGCTCGGCCGGCAGGCTGCGACCAGCCTTGTTGCGGGGGTCTGCCGCAAACGGATTGATGCGCTCGATTTCGGTGCCGCTGGCATCAAAGTGGATGAGGTGCGGGCCGTATTCGTCGCTGATCCAGAAGCTGCCATCGGCCATCACCGCCAGTCCTTCGCTGTCAAAGCCGTAGGGATCGGTCTGGGTCGGGTTGCTGGTGGCGTCAAACGGTTTGCTGGGGTCGGTGAGCAGCGCCTTGCCATCCAGTCCGTAGGCGATTTCATTGGTGGCGCCATAGTTCGGATTGGGCAGGCCAGTCAGAGGCTTGCCATCCGGGCGCTTCAGGCCAATGGTCTTGAGCAGCCTGATGCTGCCGTCGGCCTGCAGTTCAAAGTGGCCAATCTTGGGCTGGTAGTCCGGTGTCAGGAACATCTTGCCATCGCCCTCGGCCCCGCTGTAGTCGGCATTCGGCCCGCGGTCGGTCAGGCCGTAAAAACGGTTGATGTTCTGGGGATCAGCGCCGATGTCGGAGCCATAACCGCCCTGGCGTACTTCCATGCTGCGGGTGGGGTAGGCCCCGTTGGTCAGATTGCCCTTGATCACCGTGTGCGGCAGGGTGACCCCATTGGCATACAGGCTTGAATGGACCGCCACGGCGGCCGCAGGCGCATTGGAATCATTGCCACAGGCACTCAGCAGACACACGGCCACAGACAGGGCAGACAGGCGCAGGATCAACATAAACAACGCTCAGACAGCACGAAAATGCGCGCAGTCTGGCGCTTCTTAATGAATGATTAATGTCGTTGCGATGACAGGATGGTGACGCATAAACCGCTCAGGGCCGTTCAGGCGGCTGCGGCGTGCCCGCGTCCGCCTGGACCGGGCTGGCCCCCGGTTCAGGCTGCTGGCTTTCAAAGGGATTGGGCTGGTCATCCAGGTCCATCCCCAGCCGGTCAGCGATTTTTTCCAGACTGCCCATCATCCAGCGCTGTTCGTGGTCGGTGAACAGGTTGCGGTTTTGCAGCAGGCGTGCGGTCAGGTTGGCAATCACCATCGGCGCAATCAGAAAAAACCACACATGGCCAAACACGATGCCCAGCACCTTACCGGCGTCGGTTTTTGGGGTGATGTCGCCATAGCCGATGGTCAGGGAAGTAGCCGTCGCCCACCACAGCCCATCAATGAAGCGGTGGTGTTCCAGCACCGCAAACAGGCTGGAGGCCATCAGCAGGGTGACGGCATAAATGCAGAAAATCAGCCACAGCCGGTTGGTGACGTACTGCAGGCTGTGGCTCAGCGGGGGCAGGGCCATGCTCGGGGCTCAGGCCGGCTGTGTCCGCGGCGGGCGCAATCCCCGGCGCACCGGCGGCACTGGCTCGCCCCGGTATTGCCGGTCGGCAAAGTAACTGGAGCGCACCATTGGCGCGGCCCAGATGTTTTTGAACCCCAGCCGCTGGCCGTGGGCGGTGTAGCGCTCAAACTCCTCAGGCGTCACATAGCGCTCAACCGGCGCGTGGTGGCGCGAGGGCTGCAAATACTGGCCGATGGTGACGTAATCCACGTCGTGCGCGGCCAGATCGTCGAGCAGTGCGAGCACTTCCTCTTCGGTTTCTCCCAGACCGACCATCAGGCCACACTTGGTGGGGATGTCCGGGCAGTGCTGCTTGAAGGTGGCCAGCAGGTTCAGCGAGTGCTGATAGTCCGAGCCGGGGCGCATGGCCCGGTACAGGCGCGGCACCGTTTCGATGTTGTGGTTGAACACATCCGGCGGGCACTCGGCCATCAGCCGCAGGGCAATGTCCATCCGGCCCCGGAAGTCCGGCACGAGGATTTCCAGCAGGGTGTCCGGGCTCAGTGCACGGGTTT
>JBPOIS010000149.1:0-6881 GCA_052034295.1 Pseudomonadota bacterium | reverse complement strand
GCGCGATTGAACCGCTGGGGGTGAGGACTGTGCCATGTTGCGGCTGATCGACACCCACACCCATTTTGACGTGCCGGAGTTTGACCCGGACCGGCAGGCGCTGGCGGGGGCAGCACGGCTGCAGGGTGTCGAACAGTTGGTGTTGGTGGGCTATCTGGCCCGGCATTTCCCGCGTCTGCGTCAGGTCGGTGAGGCACTGAACCAGTGGCCCGCAGCACCGCAGGCCCTGCTGGCCCCCGGGTTGCATCCCTTTTACATCCTGGAGCACCAGCCGGGAGATCTGGGCCAGCTGGAGCAGTTTTTACAGCAAACCCCCTGTGTCGCCGTGGGGGAAATCGGCCTGGACACTTACACGCCGCAGATGAAACGACCGGAGGTTTTTGCCGCGCAGCAACGGCTGTTTGCCGATCAGCTGGCGCTGGCGCAGCAGTTTGAGCGGCCCGTGTTGCTGCACATCCGCCGGGCGCAGGGCGAGGCACTGGCGATCCTGAAAAAATCGCGCTTCAAAAACGGCGGCATTGCCCATGCCTTTGGCGGCGGCATCGAAGAGGCCAGGGCGCTGATCCGGCTGGGGTTCAAACTGGGCATCACCGGACAGGTCACCGACCCGAAGGCCCGGCGTCTGCGTCAGGTGGTCCAGCAGGTGGGGGCTGCGCATCTGGTTCTGGAAACCGATTGCCCCGACATGACCCCGCTGTGCTGCCGGGTGCCCGGACAGGCGTACACTCGCAACACCCCGGCCAACCTGCCGCATGTGCTGGATGCGCTGGCGCTGCTGCTGCAACAGGATCGGCAGGCACTGGCGGCCCAGCTCTGGCACAATAGCCAGAATGCGTTGCAATTGGCCTGACCGGTGATGGGAACTGATTTTTTGGCAGATGGGACAGCGGAAAGCAGGGGTGAAAACAGCCCGGCAGACCTGTCACGTCGCTTTGGCGGCATCGTGCGGCTGTATGGAGCGGCCGGGTTTGCACAGATCGCGGCAGCCCGGGTGGTGGTGGTGGGCATTGGCGGGGTGGGCAGCTGGGCCGTGGAGGCACTGGCCCGCAGTGGTGTGGGGCGGCTGACGCTGGTGGACATGGATGTGCTGGCCGAGAGCAACATCAACCGCCAGTTGCCCGCGCTGGGCAGCACGCTGGGTGAGCTGAAGGCCGGGGTCATGGCGGCGCGCTGCCGCGACATCAACCCGCAGATGGACGTGCAGGTGGTCGATGATTTTTTGACCCCTACCAACCTGTCCGGGCTGCTGGCCGAGTCACCGACGCTGGTGATTGACTGCATTGACGACCTGCCAGCCAAGGTTGCACTGGCGGTGTATTGTCGCCAGCACAAAATCCCGCTGTTGATTTCCGGCGGGGCGGGGGGGCGTGTGGACCCGACGCGCATCCGCGTGGCTGACCTGTCGCGCACCACCGGCGATGCGCTGCTGTCAAAGCTGCGCCAGCGTCTGCGCAAGCAGCACCGGATTGCGGTCGATCCCGGCAAAAAATTTGGCCTGACCTGTGTGTATTCCGAAGAACCCTCCTGTCGGCCCAGCGACTGCGAGGCCAGCGGCCTGCAGTGCGGCGGCTATGGCTCGATCACCACGGTGACCGCCACCGTGGGCCTGACGCTGGTCAGTGAAGCCCTGAAAAAAATCATCCGAATGGAGACGGCCCGCCCGCAATAACCCCCGCAGCGGCCGGTTTTTCTGCTACAACAGACACAGGGCGTGTACACCCGACCGGGAGGCTGGAGCACAGCGATGATGAATCTGGCGGTTTGGCAGGTCTGGCTGATTTTTGGCCTGCTGGTGATGATGGTGGAAATGGTGCTGCCGACCTTTGCGGCGCTGTGGCTGGGGGCGGCGGCGCTGCTGGTGGCGCTGCTGGCCTGGCTGCTGCCGGGGCTGGGCGTGACCGCCCAGGTACTGCTGTGGCTGGGCCTGTCGGTGGTGTTGCTGGTGCTGTGGTTCAAAAAAATCCGCCCGCTGGCGCGCAACCGCACCCTGGCCGGGCTGGGCCGTGAGCAGCTGATCGGTCAGGTCGGTACCGTGGTGGCGACGCCGGTCGAGGGCCGCCATGGCACCGTGCGTTTCAGTGTGCCGGTGATGGGCAGCGATGAATGGCTGTGCCGCAGCACCCACGCACTGGCGCTGGGCGACCGGGTGCAGGTGACGCAGATTTTTGGCAATGAATTGCTGGTGGAGCCGTTGCACCCTGCACCCTGAGCGGCGCAGGAGAGCGGCCCGGAAAAAACAAGGAGAACCAACATGGGCATTGTGTTGATGGTGCTGGCGGGCTTCGTGGTGCTGACCCTGTACAAAGGCATCCGCATCGTCCCGCAGGGCTACAAATGGATCGTGCAGCGCCTTGGCAAATACCACACCACCCTGCAGCCGGGGCTGAATTTCATCATTCCCTATGTGGATGATGTGGCCTACAAGCTCACCACCAAGGACATCGTCCTGGACGTGCCCTCGCAGGAAGTGATCACCCGCGACAACGCGGTGATGATCGTCAACGCCGTGGCCTACATCAATCTGGTCATTCCTGAAAAGGCCGTGTACGGCATCGACAACTACACCATCGCCATCCAGAATCTGGTGCAGACCTCGCTGCGTTCGATCATCGGTGAAATGGACCTCGACGATGCGCTTTCCTCGCGTGACATGATCAAAGCCCGGCTCAAGGCGGCGATTTCCGATGACATCTCCGACTGGGGCATCACCCTGAAGAGCGTGGAAATCCAGGACATCAAACCGTCGATGACCATGCAGCAAGCCATGGAAGAGCAGGCCGCCGCCGAACGCCAGCGCCGCGCCACCGTGACCCGTGCCGATGGTGAAAAACAGGCGGCCATTCTTGAAGCCGATGGACGTCTGGAAGCCTCACGCCGCGATGCCGAAGCGCAGGTGGTGCTGGCCCGCGCCAGCGAGGAATCCATCAAGCTGATCAACAACGCGGTGGGCAGCAATGAAATTCCCGTGGCCTACCTGCTGGGTGAGCAGTACATCAAGGCCATGAGTGATCTGGCCCGATCGCCCAATGCCAAAAACGTGGTGCTGCCTGCGGATCTGCTCAAGAGCGTGCAGGGCCTGCTGGGCAAATAAACCACCCACCTGACACCACCTGTCCGGCTGTGGGGTTACAACAAAGTGTTGAACTCACGCTGTGGCGGCGTCAATTGTACTGCTGTCTTGCGGCTCCGACTGGCTTTGGCTGCCACCCAGCGCCGTTTGATTTGGACGGCTATCATGGTTGGGAAAAGCGCTTGGACCATGAATAGGGGGTTGGGCTTTCATGTATGCCCTTTTGCAGGCTGAACCCTGAAACCATGAAAAAATATTTGTTGATTTTTGCAGGCACCTATTGTGCGCTGGCAGTTCCACTGCTCCTTCTGGCCGTGTACCTGCATAAAAAAAGCAGCCTTTCACTGCTGTCTATTGCGTTGGCTGGCATGGCAGCCGGCTATTTCTTTGCCCGCCAGAACCCTGATCAGGCTCTTGAAAAAAATCAAATCTGCATTTGCCTTCAGGGCGGTCGGGGTGGTTCTTGCCATTCAGCTGTCTTTTTTGATGGTTGATCTGCTGTCGATTGAGCCTTCCCTGCGCAACGGGCTCATTTCGGTGTTTTTACATCTGAATGGCTTCATTGGCCCCATGCTGGCTTTTATGCTGGTCCTGCTGGTGCATTATTTCGCCATCCAATGGGCTTTTGGCTACGGCGTGTCGCTGGCAAAACGGGGTCGCTAAAGGCGCAAGGATTGGCCCAGCGTTGATGAGAGGGTTCGGGTTTTCAAGGCCCTGTTGGCGTCAAAAAACCGCCCCGTAAGGCGGTTTTTGCACAGCGCTGGACGCCAGACGATCAGAGCAGTTCGATCGCCACGGCAGTGGCTTCACCGCCGCCGATGCACAGCGCGGCGACGCCTTTTTTGCCGCCCGTGCGCTTCAGGGCATGGATCAGTGACAGGATGATGCGCGAGCCGGTCGAGCCGACCGGATGGCCCAGCGCACAGGCGCCGCCGTGGATGTTCACCTTGTCGGCATCGAGCTGGAAATCATCCATGGCCGCCATGGTCACCATGGCAAAGGCTTCGTTGATTTCCCACAGATCGACGTCTGCGGCGGTCCAGCCGGCTTTGTCCAGGACTTTCTGGATCGCACCGACCGGGGCAATGGTGAATTCGCTGGGGTGCTGCGAGTTGCTGGCGGTGGCGACGATGCGGGCCAGCGGTTGCAGGCCTTTGGCGGCTGCCTTGCTGGCGGTGGTCAGCACCAGCGCCGAAGCGCCATCGGAAATCGAGCTGGCGTTGGCGGCGGTGATGGTGCCGTCCTTGGCAAAGGCCGGCTTCAGGCCGGGGATCTTGTCCAGTTTGGCGTTGCCCGGCTGCTCATCGGTGTCCACCACGGTGTCGCCGCTGCGGCCCTTGACGGTGACGCCGGTGATTTCATCCTTGAACCAGCCTTCGGCAATGGCCTGCTGGGCGCGCTGCAGCGAGCGGATGGCAAACTGGTCCATCTGCTCACGGGTGTAGCCGCGGGTGTTGGCCATGTCCTGCGCAAACGAGCCCATCAGACGACCGGTTTCGGCGTCTTCGAGGCCATCGAGGAACATGTGGTCCTTGATTTCCCCGTGGCCCATGCGCAGGCCGCCACGGGCTTTCTGGATCACATACGGTGCGTTGGTCATCGATTCCATGCCCCCCGCCACCACAAAGTCGGCACTGCCAGCCTTCAGCATGTCGGTGGCCTGCATGACCGCTTTCATGCCGGAGCCGCACAGCTTGTTGATGGTGACCGCACCGGTGGCATCCGGCAGGCCAGCCTTGCGCATGGCCTGGCGGGCCGGACCCTGCTTCAGGCCAGCCGGCAGCACGCAGCCCATGATGACTTCCTGGATGTCCTGCGGCTGCAGGCCAGCGCGCTGCACGGCTTCGCGGATGACCACCGCGCCCAGTTCGGGGGCGGTGACACTGGACAGGCTGCCCTGAAAGCCGCCCATGGCCGTACGGGCACCGTTGACGATGACGACGGATTCGCTCATGGAATACCTCACAATTGATGCCGACCAGCGGCAGTTGAACCCAACAAAACCCGTGCAGTATAGCGAATTGTCGGGCCAGACTCAGGCACAATTGATGGGCTTGCCGTCTGTGCCTTCGTACAGGCCATCGCCATTCTGGTCGCGGCTGGCGTCCACATGGCCCATCATCGACAGGATCACCTGCCGGTACAGGCGCGGGTTGTGGTCAAAGGTGCAGTACACCAGACTGCCATTGCTGGCCAGCGGCAGCCCATTGGCAGCCTGGTAGATGATCACGGTGCGCCCACCAGCCGCCCGCCAGCTCAGTGTGCCATAGCGCAGGTCCAGGGGCAGAAAATCCACCACGGCTTCTTCGGGCTGCTTCTGGCTGTCCTGATTGAGGTCGCGAAAAGTCAGCAGGCCCTTTTGCCACTGGCCGTCACAGCCCTGGCCACTGCTGCTGCCGCACACCCCCAGCCGGTCGCGCTGGGACAGCGCATGGGCACGCGCATTGCGCAGCAGCTGCGGCAGCTGGTTCTCGACCTTGCGGGCCTCGGCCTGACGCAGCCAGGCCAGTCCAGAGGGCAGCACCAGCATCGCCAGAATGGCCATGATGGCCAGGGTGATCAGCAGTTCAAACAGGGTGTAGCCACAGCTGTGGCACAAGCGATTGTTTTTCATGATCAATATTCATCTGTCAGTCTGGGAAAATCAGTTTGTTAAAATTACTGCACAGGAACTGCAACATAGGCAGGTCCGGCAAAATTGTTTGTGATTCATTTGTTTGGGTCAAGAGGGCAGGGGGTAGAGGTTACTAAACTGCAACGGACGCAAGCGGATGAATTGTCAACAATTGCTGCAACAGGCTGATGCGGGTTTGCGGTCCATTCCCTGCCTTGACGGGCAGTGCTGAATGTGTGGACTGGCTGGTTTGCGAGGCCATATTAGACCTGAAACCGATGTGAACTGTTTCATTTCTGGAGGATTTTTTATGAAACTGAACCGGATTGCCCTGGCTGTTGCCCTGGCGGCTCCGCTGGCTGCCCAGGCTGGCATCACCGTGACTCCGCTGATGCTGGGCTACCATTATATGGGTCAGGCCCAGGACGACATGCAGGATGTCCTGAAGGATCGTCGTGGTTTTGCAACCAACATGGACCCGGGTTCGCCGGCTCCGGGTGGTGTGGTCCTGACCGATGACCTGTATGTGGCCGGTGCCCTGGGTTACGAAGTCACCCCGTGGATGGGCGTGGAAATCGAATACGGCCAGACCAATGGCGATGCCCAGTCCAACAAGCGTTCTGCTGATGCGGGCTTCCGTGGCATGCCGTGGGACTACAAACAACAGTTCCTGACCGGCAACATCTACGTTACTTCGGACGTGCTGACCCAGAACTATGAAGGCAAGTTCAAGCCTTACGTCCTGGCGGGTGTAGGCCAGAGCAAGATCGAAGTGGAAGTTCCGGCCAACGCCTACCCGACGGGTCCGAGCCTGAACATCAGCAGCCGTGACACCATCGGCAACCTGGGTCTGGGTGCGTTCTACCGCATCAATGACGCCCTGTCGCTGCGTGGCGAACTGCGTGCCGTGCACAACTTTGACAACAACTGGTGTGAAGGCCTGGCCCTGGCTGGCCTGAACGTGGTCATCGGTGGCCACAACATGCCGGTGGTGCCGGTTCCGCCGGCTCCGGAGCCGCAGCCTGAGCCGCAGCCTGAGCCAGAACAGCCTCCGGTTGTCGTGACCCCGACGGCTCCGGTGGACACCGATGGTGATGGCGTGACCGATGACATCGATCAGTGCCCGAACACTCCGGCTGGCGTGGTTGTGGATGCCAAAGGCTGCCCGCAACAGCTGACCCAGGACCTGAAAATGGA
>JBPOIS010000003.1:0-11385 GCA_052034295.1 Pseudomonadota bacterium | reverse complement strand
GATGTGGCCTACAGCGTGGCCCATTCGCCGCTGATCAAGACAGCGTTTTTTGCTTCGGACCCGAACTGGGGCCGCATCGTCATGGCGGTGGGCAAGGCCGGGGTGCCCGATCTGGACCAGTCGCGGGTGAATGTCTGGCTGGATGGGGTGCAGATCTGCCGCGAGGGCGGTGCAGACCCGGAGTACACCGAAGCGCAGGGGGCCGCAGTGATGCAACAGTCCGAAATCACCATCCTGATCCACCTGGGCCGTGGCGAAGCCGTGGACACGGTCTGGACCTGCGACTTTTCCTATGATTATGTGAAAATCAACGCCGACTACCGCTCCTGATCCCCGGCGCACACTGAACCAGGGGCCTGCGGGTCCCTTTTTTGGCCTGGGGTTTCTGGTCCGGCGGGCTGTTTTTCAGCCCATTCAGGGGCTTGCCGGGCCGGGGTATTTCTCCAGCGTGGGTTCGCAGGTACAAAACAGCCACACAGCCACAGCACGCGCGCCTTTATAAAAAAACCTCCACACCCTGCAGAGGACGGCCGCCATGTTGCACACCCCAAAATTTGTTCCTGACGTCACCTTTCACACCCGGGTGCGCGATGAATCCATCGGCGGTGACAACCCATTCCGCTGGCAGGAGGTGACCACCGATGAGCTGTTTGCCGGCAAGCGCGTGGTGGTGCTGGCCCTGCCGGGGGCCTTTACCCCGACCTGTTCCAGCACCCACCTGCCGGGCTACGAGCGGCATTATCAGGATTTCAAACGGCTGGGCATTGATGACGTGATCTGCGTGGCGGTCAATGACGCCTTCGTGATGTACCAATGGGCCAAAAAACTCGGCATCGAACATGTGCACATGCTGCCCGACGGCAATGGCGATTTTACCCGCGGCATGAACATGCTGGTGAAAAAAAACAACCTCGGCTTCGGCGACCGCTCGTGGCGCTATTCCATGCTGGTGCAGGACAAGCGCATTGCCAAAATCTTCATTGAGCCGCATTATTCCGACAACTGTCCCACCGACCCCTTTGAAGTGTCCGACGCTGACACCATGCTGGAGTATCTGCGCAGCAGTGCCAGTGACTGATTTATACTGTTTTTCTGCACCCCTGACTGGAACCCGACCGAACCCATGAGCGCCACCCTGATTGACTCCCCAGCCCAGGCTGTGGTCAAGGCCCACCTTGACCAGCTGGGCCAGCCCAGTGCCATTCACCTGAGCGACGCCGAACAGGCTGCGCTGCGTGAGCAGATTGCGGCCGAGCTGGTGGCCCGCAATGCCGTGCTGGTGGCCCACTACTACACCGATCCGGCGATTCAGGCGCTGGCGGAGGCCACGGGCGGCTGTGTGTCGGATTCGCTGGAAATGGCCCGCTTTGGCCGTGACCATCCAGCCAGCACGCTGGTGGTGGCCGGGGTGAAATTCATGGGCGAAACCGCCAAAATCCTTTCCCCGGAAAAAACCATCCTGATGCCGACCCTGGAAGCGACCTGCTCGCTGGATCTGGGCTGTCCGGCCGATGAATTTGCGGCGTTCTGCGACCAGCATCCGGACCACGTGGTGGTGGTGTATGCCAACACCTCGGCTGCGGTGAAGGCACGCGCCGACTGGGTGGTGACCTCCAGCTGTGCGGTGGACATCATTGAGCACCTCGACAGCGAAGGGCAGAAGATCATCTGGGCACCAGACCAGCACTTGGGCCGCTACATCCAGCGCAAGACCGGGGCCGACATGCTGCTGTGGAATGGCTCCTGCATCGTCCATGAAGAATTCCGCGCCCGGGGTCTGGAGCGCATGAAAACCCTGTACCCGGATGCGGCCATTCTGGTGCACCCGGAATCGCCGGAATCGGTGATTGCGCTGGCCGATGCCGTGGGCAGCACCAGCCAGCTGATCAAGGCTGCGCAGACCCTGCCGCACCCGCGCATGATCGTCGCCACTGACAAGGGCATTTTTTACAAAATGCAGCAGGCCGCCCCGGACAAGATCCTGATCGAAGCGCCCACGGCGGGCGAGGGGGCCACCTGCCGCTCCTGCGCCCACTGTCCGTGGATGGCCATGAACAGTCTGGAAAACCTGCTGCACGTGCTGCGCCACGGCGATCAGGAAATCCACGTCGATCCGGCGCTGATCCCGCGCGCCCGCCTGCCCCTGGACCGGATGCTGGCGTTCACCGCCGGACAGCGCAAGGCGCGGGACTGACGCCGGATGCGTGGCGGCGTGTGCCTGAAAAAACAGCAAACGCGGCAAAAAAATGCAGGGCAGCATTGACGGGGGCAGAGCTTCTGCCTATCATGCAGCCCTCATGCGCAGCAATGTGTCATGTTGGTCAAGATCGGAGCGTAGCGCAGTCTGGTAGCGCACCTGATTTGGGATCAGGGGGTCGAAGGTTCGAATCCTTTCGCTCCGACCATCTGGCCGATGTTGCACCATGCGCCTGTAGCTCAGCTGGATAGAGCATCCGCCTTCTAAGCGGATGGTCGCAGGTTCGAGTCCTGCCAGGCGCGCTTTGTCTGGCCTGCGGATGACGCCAGTCTGACACCTCAATGGTGGCTATAGCTCAGTTGGTAGAGCCCCGGATTGTGATTCCGGTTGTCGTGGGTTCGAGTCCCATTAGCCACCCCAGATTCCTGGGAAAACCCGCCAGAAACCGCTTCCACACCGGAGCGGTTTTTGTGTTTCTGGCGCCTGCCCACCTGACGGTGCGACTGTACCGGCCCTGAAACCGGCAGGTCTGGCCGAAAAACAGCGCTTTTGGTGATTCGGGCTTGACATTCGTACGGGCAGCCATTAAATAGCCGTCATGAAAATTTTGCCAGGAGAAGATCATGGCCAGTGGTGGCAGCCAGGATTTCGAGCTGGAGGACAGCAGCTTTGAGGATGAGGCGCCGTTTGATGGCGACGAGGGCAGCAAGGCCGCACTGAGCAAGGCGTCCCTGACCAAGCGCCGTCTGATCGATGACATTCTCGAAGAAAAGCGCCTGCAGCGCAGCCTGAAGGAATACGATTTTGATGACATGGACGATGACTGAGTCCCTGCGTCAGAACGGCATCACAGCGACCCCCTGCGGGTCGCTTTTTTGGGGTCAAATCAAAATAGCCTAAGCAAGTCCGTGAGCGATGACGGATGGTGCCCAAACACCGCAAAGGCCACAGGAGGGCAGGATCATGCTGGCGCTGGACTGGTTTTTGCGGCTGGGGGGGATTGCGCTGCTGGTGGCGGTGCACTGGCTGGGCGAGGATGCGCCATCCACAGAAACCGGACGGCCGGCACAGGCCGGGCTGGTGCGGCTCAGCCTGCTGGGGGTGACCGGGCTGGCGGTGTTTGAGCTGTTCTGGGGTGCCCCGCACTGGTGGAGCCTCTGGGTGCAGTTGATCGCGGGCAGTTTGCTGGGCAGCCTGAAATGGCCTGTTAACCCCATCACTCCCAGTGCCCGACGGTGGCTGATGCTGGCGGGTCTGGGGGCCGGATTGGTGCTGGGCCTGCTCGGGGTGGCGCTGCGGCTGGGCTGGGTGCCACGCCTGAGTGCAGTTTTTTTGCCCGGTTAACCAGATTGCCACTGGTGTGCTGGGGGATCTTTGCTAGAGTGCAGACACACCTGGGGGAGGAGGAAAACAGTCATGGCGGTTGATTACGATTTGCTGGAAGCCTATCTGGATGGCGAAGAAAACGAGCACGGGCTGGACTTTGCCGCCACGCATGGTTTTTTGTGCGCCACAGTGGTGGGGCCCGAGCTGAAGGACTGGCTGAATCACCTGTTCGATGGACAGGCCGCCACCGTGCCGGCGCCGGTGCTGGAGGCGGTGAAAAACTGGCAGGAAGCGATCCGCCAGACGCTGGCCAATGACGAGCTGATCGAGCTGCCGTTTGAAATCGAGGAAGCCGAAGTGGATTCCAGTCTGGGTGACTGGTCAGTGGGCTTTGTCGATGCGCTGTTTTTGAATGAAGACAACGACTGGTACGACATCGACGAAGAGGCCATCGGCATGCTGACCCTGCCGATGATGGTGTTTTCCGGCATCGATGAGGACGACCCACAGATGCAGAGCGTACGCCGCAACGGCGACCTGATGGATGAGATGGCCGGTGAAATCCCCGACAACCTCACCAAACTGTACCTGCTGTTTCACGCACCGGAAGTGGACTGATCCGGCCGGCCCAGTGTCGCGCCGGTTCAGCGTGAGGACTGGCGGCGCTGCTGCATGCGCAGGCGAAACCCGGCTTTTTGCTCGGCGCTGGTCTGGTCGTGGCAGTGCACACAGCTCACACCGTCTTCGTGGTGTGGGTGCTGCAGGTCAGCGGCCTGCAGGGGCCAGCCACAGGCTTCACAGCGCAGGCCTGGTCCAGCCTGTACGCCGTGGCCGACGCTGACCCGTTCATCAAACACAAAGCATTCGCCCTGCCACAGGCTGTCGGCTGCGGGGATTTTTTCCAGATAATTGAGGATGCCGCCCTTCAGGTGGTAGACCTCTTGGAAGCCCTGCTGCAGCAAGTAGCTGGTGGACTTTTCACAGCGGATGCCGCCTGTGCAGAACATGGCGATTTTTGGGTGTTGCTGTGGGTCCAGATGCTGTGTAGCCCAGGCCGGAAATTCGCGGAACGTGCGGGTACGGGGGTCGATAGCGTTCTGGAAGGTCCCAGCCTGCACTTCGTAGTCATTGCGGGTGTCGATCACCAGCACCTCGGGGTCGCGGAGCAGGGTGTTCCAGTCTTCAGGCTCCAGATAGTGGCCGACGTGCTCACGCGGGCTGACCGGCACGCCCAGGGTGACGATTTCGGCCTTGAGTTTGATCTTGAGTTTTTTGAATGGCTGCTGGCGCGCCTGCGATTCCTTGTATTCGAGCTGGTGGAAACCTTCGTGGTGCAAAAAATCGCGCAATTGGTCAATGGCGTCACGACCACCAGCCACCGTGCCATTGATGCCTTCGGGGGCCACAATCAGCGTGCCACACAGCCCCAGTGCCGTGGCCAGCCCGGTCAGGCGCTGCTGCAGGGCCTCGGGTTCAGCCACCGTTCTGAACTGGTACAATGCCGCCACCACCCAGTCGGCAGGGGCAGCAGTCTGGGCAGTCAGCAGGTCAGGGTGGGTCATGGCAAAACGTCCGGCAAACACAGGCAGGGCGGTAGTTTAGCGGTTTTTCAGGCAAAAGGGCGTGTTCAGGGTGGATGCGGCCTGCTGCAGCGGGGAAAGCAATGAGTTCAGAATCCGCCCGCGGGGTCGGTACCGTCCCCAGTCCGTGTGCAGGGCGGTGCTCCACCGTGTTTGGCGATAGCGTGTGTCGGGGCTGTCGGCGCTACAGCCATGAGGTGATCGGCTGGAACCGCTATGATGCCGCTGCCCAGCAACTGGTCTGGCAGCGGCTGGACCAGCAGCTCGACCAGATCGTGCTGCCACGCGTGGCGGTGGCGGACTGGGCACAGGTGCAGCAGTTCTTGCAGGCCCGGCAGGTGCGCCTGCCCGCAGCCGCCAGCCGGGGGCGTCAGGTGTATGAGGTACTGAAGCGGGTGGCGCGCCAGCCAGCCATGTTGCCAGGCAGCGGGCTGGCGCTTGACGGTCCGGCCCTGCCGGAGGTGTGGGCCGGGGTCGAACGGGCGGTGTATGCGCTGGCACAGGCCAGTTATGAGCTGGCGTGGCTGCGCGGCGTACCGCAGGAACTTTGATCAGGCACTGGTTTTGTGTTTGACCAAACAAAAATAGGTCGCTGGAGGCGTACAGAATACGTGCCCTGAGCGCAGTCGAAGGGCAGGCTTCGACGCCGCTTCGACTTCGCTCAGCCAGCGAAATCAGCTTTGCTTTTCCAGCGATTCAGCCAAAAACCAAATTCACTACAGGGGAAAGTCCCCGCAATTGTCCGAGCAGAACCACAGTTGGTCCGTCTGAAAGACCATCTCAGCCAAACATCCCCACCGGGCACAGCAGCCCGCGAGTTTTGCGGGGACAGGTGGTTTTGCCTACTTTTGCCATAACAAAAGTAGGTCGCCGAAGGCAAGGTAAGGCATTCTGAGCACAAACAGGCTTCGACCACGCTCAGCCAGCGGTTAACGTGCCCTGAGCGCAGTCGAAGGGCAGACTTCGACCACGCCCAGCCTGCATAACCCTGCTTTTCTTGAACAGCAATTCAGCCGCATAAAAAAACCGGCCTTCAGCAGCCGGTTCTTGAACCCCTGAACCCCTCGCTCAGGCCACCTGCACCGGAATCACATTGGCCGTGTGGCTGACGGTGTTGTCGGCGTTGCAGTACACCAGCTTGGGCTTGTAGTTGATCAGCTCCTGGGCCTCATAATGGGCATAGGCGGCAATGATCAGGATGTCACCCACACTGGCCTTGTGCGCCGCGGCACCATTCACCGAAATGATGCCTGAGCCTTCTTCGCCGCGAATGGCATAGGTGGTGAAACGCTCACCATTGGTGACGTTGTAGATCTGGATTTGTTCGTATTCCAGCAGTCCCGCCAGATCCATCAGATTGCCATCAATGGCGCAGGAGCCTTCATAGTGCAGTTCCGCGTGGGTGGCGCGTGCGCGGTGGATTTTGCACTTGAGCATGGTGGTTTGCATGGCAGCTTCTCTCCGGTGGAGTGAACCAGTGTCAGCGACTGGGAACATTTTGGAAAAAAACAACGTCATCAGGGTGACAGGAGGAACACTGGGCCAGTGGGTGCACCGGAGCCAGTTTTTGGGCTTGCGTATTGTGTACCATCAGACCGGCCCGTGCAATGGCCCAAAGTGATGGATGGGGCGGATACGCCGATATTCAGGCCATTCACACCGGTGTGGCTCAGGCCTTGAAGCCATTGAGCTGGGCCATGGCCTTCTGCATCTCGCCCGCCATCAACAGGGGCACCACAGCCAGTGCCGCGGTCAGGGCGTCATCCAGCAGACGCTGCTCGGCGGCCGGGGCCTTGCCCAGCACGTGGCCGGTGACCTGATCCTTGTGGCCGGGGTGGCCGATACCGACACGCAGGCGGTGAAAATCAGCGCCCAGATGCGGCACGATGTCGCGCAGGCCGTTGTGGCCGCCATGGCCACCGCCGGTTTTCAGGCGGATCTGGCCTGCGGGCAGGTCCAGCTCATCGTGAGCGACCAGCATCTGCGGCAGCGGAATCTGAAAAAATTTGGCATACGGGACCACCGACTGTCCGGAGCGGTTCATGAAGGTCTGTGGCAGGAGCAGGTGCACCTCCTGGCCTTCGATGCGTCCCCGGCCGGCAATGGCCTTGTATTTGGCTTCGGACCGCAGTGGAATGCGGTAGGCCTCGGCCAGGGCTTCAATGAACCAGAACCCGGCATTGTGCCGGGTTCGGGCGTAGTCGGCGCCGGGATTGCCCAGGCCGACCCAGAGACGGATTCCGTCTGCCATCACTCGCCTTTGACAGCGTGGATGTTGGCAATGGCCTGATCGTGGTCAGCGCCGTGCGACAGCTCAACCAGCGACACGCCTTCCGGCAGTTTGATGTCGGACAGGTGCAGGGTGGTGCCCACTTCCACGGCAGACAGGTCCACTTCCAGATATTCAGGGAGGCTGCCCGGCAGGGTGCTGATTTCCACTTCAGTGGCGATGATCGACACTGCGCCACCCTGTTGTTTGACGCCGATGGCGGTGTCCTGATTGGTGAAGTGCAGCGGGACGCGTACGGTGATGCGCTGGTTGGCGTTGACGCGCAGGAAGTCCGCGTGCATCGGGACGCCTTTGGACGGGTGACGCTGCAGGGCTTTCAGGATCACCTGCTCGGTCTTGCCCGCCACGTCCAGGGTCAGCACGTGCGAGTAGAAGGCTTCGCTTTCCAGTGCCTTGGTCAGGTGGTTGAAGGCAATGGCCACGGACTGTGCCGGAGCGTCGCCACCATAGATGACAGCCGGCACCAGATTTTGATGACGCAGGCGGCGGCTCGCACCTTTCCCTTGCAGGTCACGGCTCTGGCATTTCAGGTTAAAGTCGGTCATGACATGTACTCTTGTGCGCACAGGGCGCTGGGGGTTTGGACACCCACCCGGCTTGCGACCAGCCCGGTGGGACAGTACTCCAGCCATGGGGCTGGAATCGGTCAGCTCAGCACGTCAAACATTGCGCTGATGGATTCTTCGTTGTTGATGCGGCGCACCGTCTCGGCCACCATGCTGGCCAGACTGACCTGGCGGATGCGGCTGCACTGCTGTGCTTCGGCACTCAGCGGGATGGTGTCGGTCACCACCAGCTCATCCAGCACCGAGGCGTCAATATTGCTGATGGCCGGGCCCGACAGCACCGGGTGGGTACAGTAGGCCACCACACGGCGGGCACCGTGGTCCTTGAGTGCCTTGGCGGCCTTGCAGAGGGTGCCGGCGGTGTCGACCATGTCATCGACGATCACGCAGTCACGGCCTTCGATTTCGCCGATGATGTGCATGACCTGCGATTCGTTGGCTTTCGGACGGCGCTTGTCGATGATGGCCAGGTCGATGTCACCCAGCTGCTTGGCCACGGCACGGGCCCGCACCACGCCGCCCACGTCCGGGGAGACGATCACCAGGTTGTCGTAGTTCTGTTTTTTCAGGTCGGCCAGCAGGATCGGCGAGCCATAGATGTTGTCCACCGGAATGTCAAAAAAGCCCTGGATCTGGTCGGCGTGCAGGTCGATAGTCAGCACGCGGTCGATGCCCACAGAGGTCAGCATGTCGGCCACCACCTTGGCGGTGATCGGCACCCGGGCCGAACGCGGACGGCGGTCCTGCCGGGCATAGCCAAAGTAGGGAATCACGGCGGTGATGCGTCCGGCGCTGGAGCGGCGCAGGGCATCGGCCATGACGATGATTTCCATCAGGTTGTCATTGGTGGGGGCGCAGGTGGGCTGCAGGATGAACACGTCCTTGCCGCGCACGTTTTCATTGATTTCGACCGAAATCTCGCCATCGGAAAAGCGGTTGACCGAGGCAGCACCCAGCGGGATGTGCAGGTGGCTGACCACTTTGTGGGCGAGCTGGGGGTGGGCGTTGCCGCTGAAAACGACGAGATTGGGCATGTTACACTTCGCATCCACGTTCACGAGGGGATGGACGGGCAGAAGGGCTCGCTTCCCACCCGCCTGGCCTCTTCAAAAGAAGGGGTTTTGATCGCGGAGGGCTTGCCAGAAGAAGCGCCCGGATCGCCACATGCAAAAACTGCATAAACAGCAAAACCAGCAGACCGTGCGGCCTGCGGTAAAAAGGTTTTGGCTTGAATATGGCAGGGGCGGCTGGACTCGAACCAACGAATGCCGGAATCAAAATCCGGTGCCTTACCAACTTGGCGACGCCCCTAAAACGTGGCGGGAATTCTAGAGAAAATGCCTTGCGCTGTCAACGGATGCATTTTTTTTTGCTCAAGAATTCTCCAGCAAAAACTGGCAGGGGCGGCTGGACTCGAACCAACGAATGCCGGAATCAAAATCCGGTGCCTTACCAACTTGGCGACGCCCCTGAAGTCGATTTACAGACCGAGCTGCGCATGAACCGGCGAACGGTCCAGACTGTGAACCACCTGACCCGGACACGGTGCATTTTTAACCACTTCCTGGCCGACTGAATCGTCCAGAACAGGCAGAAACACACACGCCCCAGTGCCGGTGAGTCGCGGGCTGCCAAACCGGGATAAATAGCACAGGGCTTCATTCACCGCCGGAAACAGGGCTCGCGCCACAGGTTCACAATCGTTGCGAAAAACATCGGGATGCAAACGATAGGCGGCAAATGTAGTTTTTGGCGTGTCCCTTGTCAACGTTTCCTGCGAAAAAAGATCACCAGTGCTGATAAAACAATCAGGTTTGAGCACCACATAGGTCTGTGGCGGCAAATCCACCGGCTGGAGCGCTTCGCCCACGCCTTCGGCCCAGGCATTCCGGCCCTGTACAAACACTGGCACATCGGCGCCCAGTTGCAGTCCCAGCCGGGCCAGCCGGGGCAGATCCAGCCCGCAGTGCCAGAGCTGGTTCAGGGCCAGCAGCGTGGTGGCCGCATCCGAGGAACCACCGCCGATGCCGCCGCCCATCGGCAGGTTTTTTTGCAGGTGGATGTCCACGCCAGTGTAGGACTGGGCGTGGGGGCGCAGCAGTGCGGCGGCCCGCAGGATCAGGTTTTGCGCTGTAGGCACGCCACTGGCGGGATCGTGCAGCTGGACAGCCGTGTCGGTGCGCAGGGTGAACGCCAGCCCGTCGCACCAGTCGATCAGCTGGAACAGGGTCTGCAGTTCATGGTAGCCATCGGCGCGGCGGCCGGTGATGTGTAAAAACAGGTTGAGCTTGGCGGGCGCAGGCAGCCGCAGTGTGACACTCATGGCTGGCGGCTCTGGATGCTGAGCACCACCCGGTTGGTGCCTCCGGCGCTGGTCTGGGTCATCACCAGTCGATGGGGCACGGGGCTCTGGGCGTCGGCGTAGTCCAGCCGGGCAGTCCAGTCCTGTTCGGTGATCTGGCTGATCCGGCCCTGGGCATCCAGGATGCGCGGGCTGTCGGCCTGGGCTGCCTGTCCCTGCACCCAGTGACGCAGCTGGGAAATCGGGGCCACCCAGCCGGTGGCCTGTTCCAGCAGGGCTTCGGGGCTGTCGGCACTCAGCACGCCGGTTTTGCTGCTGGTCAGGGTGTAGCGGCCGGGTACCCCTTCGATGTGGGTCTGGCCGAGGCCCAGCGCCCCGCTGAGGTCAATGGCAAAGCGCTCACCCTGCTGGCTCCAGGCAAAAAATGCACTGCCGAACTGGTGTGGGGTGGTCACGCCGATCTTGCCGGTCAGTGCAAAATCGGTGCGCGCAGGGGCCTCCACACCGGGTACCGGGGTCGGGGCTGGCACGGTGGCCACTGGGGCAGACTGGCAGGCGCTGAGGCTGATCAGTGCGGCCATCATCAGGCTGGTCTGGGTCAAAACATGCATGAAAAAGCCCCTTGGCTTGGCTCAGGTCATCAACATCAGGGGTGGCCCGGCACGGGGGCCAGTACGGTGGCCGGTGTGCGCAGCGGTGGGACTGGCGTGCCGGGAGCGGCAGGGCGTGGGAGGTCCACCTGCAGGGCCTGCACGCGCTCATCCTGGGGATACAGCTGCTGCAGCTGCTGAACCACTTCGCGGTGGCGCGGGGTCTGACCCTGCAGCTCCAGCACCTGCAGCAGGCGCAGGCCGGTGTTCAGGCCCTGTTCCTGGGCAAAGGCCTGCTCCAGATAGTCCCGCGCCGCGTCCAGCCGGTTCTGGCGCAGCGCAATGTAGCCCAGGGTGTCCAGAATGGCCGGGTGATCCGGGTCCAGCTGGTTGGCCTGTTCGGCCAGTTGCCGCGCTTCATCCAGCCGGACATTCTGTTCGGCCAGCGCATACGCATAGGCGTTGATGTAAATCGGGTTGTTGGGCTGCAGGTTCAGCAGCTGGTGCAGGTCAGCCATTTTTTGTGCCGATTCA
>JBPOIS010000080.1:0-34942 GCA_052034295.1 Pseudomonadota bacterium | reverse complement strand
GCCAGCAGGACTTTTTTGCAGAGGACAGGTCAAGCATGATTCACGTGGTGCTGCACCAGCCGGAAATCCCCGGCAACACCGGCAACATCATCCGCCTGTGTGCCAACACCGGCGCCCAGTTGCACCTGATTGAGCCGCTGGGGTTTTCCATGCAGGACAGCCTGTTGCGGCGCGCGGGGCTGGATTATCACGAGTGGGCACGGGTGCAGCGCTGGCCCGCACTGGCGGATTGCCTGACGGCGCTGGCGGCGCAGGGGATTGCACGGGTGTTTGCGATGACCACCAAAGGGCAGGCCTCGCCGTTTGCGCAGGACCTGCGCGGTGGGGTGGCGTTTTTGTTTGGCTCGGAAACCAGTGGACTGCCGGAGTCGGTGCGCCAGCAGTTCCCGCAGTCGCAATGGCTGCGCCTGCCGATGCAGCCGGATTCCCGCAGCCTGAACCTGGCCAACAGTGTCGCGGTGAGCGTCTATGAGGCGTGGCGGCAGCAGGGTTTTGCCGGGGCTGGCGCCTGAGCAAAATGGCCGTATCCTGAGCAACGTCGAAGGGTACAGGCAAACCGGCTTCGACTGCGCTCAGCCCGCGTGCTGGTCATCCCCTGAGCGGAGCAGAAGGGTGAATGAAGCTGGGCTTCGACTTCGCTCAGCCAGCGGCCATGAAAAAACCGCAGCCCATGGACTGCGGTTCCGGTCTTGCAGCCTCGTGGATGCTGCTTAGCCCCAGGCTTTTTCCAGAATCGCGCGCAGGTCGTCGAGGCTGGCTTCCTTGGGGTTGTAGATGATCGAGCCATCGTCCAGCGCCTTGGCGGCAATCGCATCGAGCTGGGCTTTTTCCACCTTGCCGGCCTCTTGCAGGGTACGCGGCAGCTTGGTGCGGGTGTACAGCTCGTCGCGCATCTGGCGGATGTGGGCAATCGCCTTTTCGGCGCGCTGGTGGGCGGGCGTGCTGGCATAGACCTCATCGCCGGCCAGCGGCAGCAGCAGGTCGGCAATGCGCGCGCCGTTCTTGTCCAGGTTGTATTCCAGCACATACGGCAGGTACAGGCTCATGCACAGGCCATGCGGCAAGTGCACCACGCCGCCAGTGGCATGGCCCAGTGAGTGGACGATGCCCACCATCGAATTCGAGAAGGCAATGCCGGCCATGGTCGAGGCCTGCGCCAGTTCCAGCCGGGCGTCGGCATCCTGCGGATTGTCCAGTACCTTGAACAGGTTGCCGGTGATCTTGCGGATGGCCGCACTGGCATAGGCATCCGACAGCGGGTTGGCGGCCATGCAGGTGTAGGCTTCGACCGCGTGGGTCAGCGCATCCATCGCTGTCATCGCGGTGATGTGCGGCGGCAGGGTCAGGGTCATGCGCGGGTCGAGGATCGCCGCGTGCGGCATCAGGAAATACGAGGCAAACGGCAGCTTGACGTTGTTGGCCGGGTCCGAGATGACCGCCACCATGGTGACTTCCGAGCCGGTGCCTGCCGTGGTCGGTACCACAAAAAACGGCTTCAGCGGCTTGGGCAGGTTGTGGGCACCGGAGTATTTCAGCAGGTCGTCGCCGCCTTCGGAGACCAGCATGTTGACGCCCTTGGCGGTGTCAATCACCGAGCCACCGCCCACAGCGATCAGGGCATCGCAGTTGGCCTCGCGGTATTGCTGTGCCGCAGCCCGTACCGTGGCCAGACTGCTGTCCGGCGGCACGTCGTCATAGACCACGGCAATGCTGCGGTCGCTGTCTTCAAAGGCCTGTTCGATGTGCTTGAGCAGGCCGTTGCTGCGCACGCCCTTGTCGGTGATGATCATCACCCGGTGGGCATCCAGCGTGGTCAGCTCAAAGGGGATGTGCTCCAGCGCCATGTGGCCGGCGATTACCTTGACCGGGCAAAAAAATTCATAGTAGGACTTGGACATGATGGACTTCCTGAAAAAAACGGCTTAGGCCTTGGTCAGCAGGGGTTTGAGCAGGGAATGCGCCACACGGACGTAGATCTGGCTGGCCTTGCCGAGTTTTTCACCCAGCTTCAGGCTGTCGGGGTAGCGCTTGACCGCGCGGTCAGCAATCACCCGGGGCAGGATCAGCGTTTCCATGCGGTCCAGACAGCGCACGATGCGGATTGCATACGCGACATCGCCATCGGCCACCATGCGGTCATTGGCAAAGGCGCGCGAGGTACTTTCCTGAAAACTGAACACCAGAAACGCCAGCGACACATGCTTGAACTTGATCGACAGGTCCGGGCGGCCCTGCAGGCTCGACAGCCGCTGCAGCGTCCCATCCGGATTGATGCGCGCGGTCAGTGCCGGGCCCTTGGGCATGATTTTCATTTCAAAGGTAAAACCCGCCGGAAACCCGGCCAGCTCCTGTTGCAGGACAGGGTCGACCTGACTGGCGGCTTCCAGGCCACGGCCAATGATGTCCATCATGGTGGCCACATACACGCGCTGCACGGACAGCGGAGGAGTTGGAATATTCATAAGCACTTCACGGATAGGCTAAAAGGAACGTCAGCTCAATCTTGCAGGGATTGAGTAAAAAGCAGATTCGCCCGGAACACAAGGGCCAAACGGCAGAATTGGGCAAAAAATAGAATAATTACTCTAATTTTTCGACCACTGGCTGATGGCTGCTGGCCTGCAGGTGGCGCTGCAGGTGTGCCCGCACGGTCTGCAGGTCTGCGCCAGGGGCATGGTCCACCAGCCGGGTCATGGCCAGCCCGGCAAAGCCACACGGGTTGATGCAGGCAAAATCGGCCAGATCACAGTCCACATTCAGGGCCAGCCCGTGATAGCTGCGGCCCTGACGGATCTTGAAGCCGAGCGAGCCGATCTTGGCCTCGCCCACATACACCCCCGGGGCGTCGCGGCGGGCCTGGGCCTGCACCCCCCAGTCAGCCAGTGTGGCGATCATCGCCTGTTCGGCATGGCTGACCAGATCACGCACGTTCCAGCCCAGCCGGTTCAGGTCATACAGCAGGTAGGCCACCAGCTGTCCGGGGCCGTGCCAGGTGACCTGTCCGCCCCGGTCGGTCTGCACCACCGGCAGGTGCGGGGGCAGGTGGAGAATATGACCCGCCTTGCCCGCCTGTCCCTGGGTCAGCACCGGGGCATGCTGCAGCAGCCAGAGCTGGTCATCGCTGTCGGCATCGCGGTGCTGGGTGTAGGCCTGCATGGCCGCAAAGCAGGCCGCATAATCCTGCGGCGCGTCCCAGTGCCGGACCCGCAGGCGGGACATTTACAGCACCGTCTTGATGTGGGCGCAGGCGGCCAGATCGGCATACAGCGCATTGACCTGGGCATGGCTGTCCAGGGGCAGCACCGCGCGGATGGCGTGGTATTTGCCGCCGCTGGAGGGGTTGATTTCCAGCAGCGACAGATCGAACGCGGGCACATGGGTGAGCAGGATCGAGCGCACCGCGTCCAGCAGTTCATCACCGGCCAGGCCGATCATCTTGATGGGATAGTCCATCGGAAACACCCACAGGTCCTGATTCTGGATGTCGGTGGCTTTTGGGGTGGTCATGGTCAATCCTGGCGCAGGGTACATGCAGTCCATCATGGGGAAAAAACCCATTTTTTCAAGTGAGCATGCGGCTGCCCTGCGGGAGCGCGGTGGCGGATCCACCGGCCAATCCCCGGCGGGGATCGCTTGACGCTGGGGCGGAGCGGGCCGCACAATTTGGCGTTTTGGGCACCTGGCCCCTGCACGGACACTGCCGCATGACTGATCTTGATTTTGACCCCGAGGCTTATGGCTGGGCTGCGGCCACGCTGGGGGTGCGCGCTGGCCAGCGCCGTTCCCTGGAGCAGGAGCACAGCGAAGCGCTGTACCTGACCTCGTCCTTTGTCTATGGCAGTGCGGCAGAAGCGGCTGCAGCCTTTGCCGGTGAGCGTCCGGACGGCAACATCTATTCACGCTTCACCAACCCGACCGTGCGCATGTTTGAGCAGCGGCTGGCCGCGCTGGAAGGCGGCGAGCGGGCCGTGGCGACCGCTTCGGGCATGGCAGCAATCCTGGCCGTGGCACTGGCCTTCCTGAAAGCCGGAGACCACGTGGTGTGCTCGCGCTCGGTGTTTGGCACCACGGTGAGTTTTTTTGAAAAATACTTCAGCAAGTTCGGGGTGGAAACCACCTTTGTGCCGCTGTCCGACCTGAGCGCCTGGCAGGCGGCGCTGCGTCCCGGACAGACCCGGCTGCTGTTCTGTGAAACCCCCAGCAACCCGCTGGCCGAGGTGGTGGACCTGCGCGCCCTGTCGGCACTGTCGCGGCAGGCCGGCGCGCTGCTGGTGGTGGACAATTGCTTCTGCACGCCCATCCTGCAGCGTCCGCTGGCGCTGGGGGCCGATCTGGTGGTGCATTCGGCCACCAAATACCTGGATGGGCAGGGCCGGGTGCTCGGCGGTGCCGTGGTGGGGGCACAGGCCCTGCTGGAGGAAGTCTATGGCGTGGTGCGCACCTGCGGACCGTCGATGAGTCCATTCAATGCCTGGGTGTGCCTGAAAGGGCTGGAAACCCTGAAGCTGCGCATGGAAGCCCATTCACGCAGTGCGCTGGCGCTGGCGCAGTGGCTGCAGCAGCATCCGGCGGTGGCGCAGGTGTTCTACAGCGGCCTGCCCAGCCACCCCGGCCATGCGGTGGCGGCGGGCCAGCAGTCGGCTTTTGGCGGCATCGTGTCCTTTGTGGTGAAGAATGGCCGTGCGGGGGCGTGGCAGGTGGTGGATGCCACCCGGCTGCTGTCGATCACCGGCAATCTGGGCGACGCCAAATCCACCATCACCCACCCGGCCACCACCACCCATGGCCGCCTGTCCGCCGAGGCCAAGCAGCAGGTGGGGATTGTGGAGGGCCTGCTGCGGGTGTCGGTGGGCCTGGAAGACCTGCACGACATTCAGGCGGATCTGGCCCGTGGCCTTGATGCCGTGTCCTTTTGACCCCATGATGAAGACAACTTTTGCGGAGTGAACCATGAACATCCAGATGCTGATGCAGCAAGCCCAGCGCATGCAAAAAGACATGGAAGGCAATGTCAAGAAAATCAAGGAAGAACTGGGCCGTACCGAAGTCCACGCCGAAGCCGGCGGGGGGCTGGTGAAGGTCACCATGACCGGACGGTTCGTGGTCAAGCGCATCAGCATTGACCCTGAGCTGCTCAAGGATGACGCCGACCTGATCGAAGACCTGATTGCTGCGGCCATCAATGATGCCGTGCGTCAGGCCGAAAGCCTGTCCGATGAAAAACTCGGTTCTGCCACCAGCGGCATTGGCCTGCCGCCGGGTCTGGCTGGACTGTTCTGATTGTTCAGTCCACGCTTTGAGCAGCTGGTTCAGCAGCTGCGGGTCCTGCCGGGCGTCGGCCCCAAGAGCGCCCAGCGCATGGCCCTGCACCTGCTGTCGCGCAACCGCGAAGGTGGGCTGGCGCTGGCGCAGGCGCTGGAACAGGCCATGGTCGGCATCCGCCAGTGCCGGGAGTGCCGCAGCTATGCTGAGGCCGAGCTGTGTGAGCTGTGTGCTTCCGGAGAGCGTGATCCGCAGGTGCTGTGTGTGGTGGAATCCGCGGCCGATGTGGCCGCGCTGGAAAACAGCGGGGTGTACCGGGGCCGCTATCATGTGCTGGGTGGACGGCTGTCGCCGCTGGATGGCCTGGGGCCCGAACAGCTCGGCATTCCGGCCCTGGTGGAGCGCATCCGCCAACAGGACATTGAGGAGCTGATTCTGGCCACCAATGCCACCGTGGAAGGTCAGGCCACCGCGCATTACCTGCAGGAGGCGGTGCGCCACCTGCCGGTACGGGTCAGCCGCATCGCCCAGGGGGTGCCGCTGGGCGGGGAGCTGGAGTATGTGGACAGCCACACCCTGCGTCAGGCGCTACAGCACCGGCTGACCTGGAACCGGGAGACCGACCGCTGACACGGCTTTGTTAGACGAGCGGCATGCTCCGTCGCGAAGCCGTGCGGTAATCTACAGCGCATGTTTGAATTGACTGTGGAATGGATGTGACCAGACCTTCACGCGGTTTTGCTCCGGCTGTCGGAGCAGGGCGGGCGTTGCGGACATCAGCAGGAGGGCATCATGGATGAGCCCGCTGGACCAGAACAACATCACGGCCGTGACCGCACCCCGGTGCACAGCGGCTTTGTCTACATCGACCAGCCGGAACAGCTGGATGGGGTGATGGCGCAGCTGCGTGCAGCAGAGTCATGTGCCCTGGACACTGAGTTCGTCAAGGTCAACAGCTTTTATCCCGCCCTGGGCCTGTTGCAGGTCAACATTGACGGCTGCGCCTATGTGATTGATGGCAAGCTGCCCTTGCAGTCGTTCTGGCCGGTGCTGTTTGCCTTGCCGCAGGTGGTGGTGCACGCCTGCAGCGAGGATCTGGACCTGATTTATCACCAGTCCGGCGAGCGCCCGCTGATGAATGTACGGGACACCCAGATCGGCCTGTCCTTTTTGGGGCATGGCCTGCAGCTGGGCTATCAGCCTGCGGTGCAGCAGTTTCTGGGGCTGAGCCTCGACAAGGGTGAAACCCGTTCTGACTGGCTGGCGCGGCCCCTGCGTCCCGAGCAGCTGCAGTATGCCGCCAATGACGTGATTTATCTGCCGGTGCTGGCCCAGCGCATCATCGAGCAACTGGACCAGCGCCAGCTGCTGGCCATGGTGCAGGAAGATTCGCAGACCCTGGCGATTGAGTGTGCCACCGAGGTGCCGCTGATCCACTGTTATCTGGACCATGCCCACCCGCGCCACAGCCGGCGTCAGCTCGCCCAACTGCAACAGTTGTGCATGTGGCGCGAACAACTGGCCCAATCCCGCAACCAGCCGCGTAATTTTATCCTCAAAAGCAGTACGCTGGCGGCGCTGATTGAGCAGCAACCGCGCAACCTGTTTGCCCTGCAGAAGATCCGTGACCTGCACCCGCTGGTGTTGCGTGAGCATGGCCGCACCCTGCTGGACCTGCTGCACCACCTGCCGGACACCGAGCACTGGCCCGAGCGGCTGGCCCGTCCGCCGCGCCTGCGCTCCGCCGAGCTGGGCCGTGAAATCGACCGCACCATCCATGAGGCTGCCCATCACCTGCAGGTGCCAGAGCCGGTGCTGATGCGGCGCAAGTGGCTGAATGCACTGCTGACCCATGTGGCCACCGGACTGGAAGAAGATACCCTGCCGCTGGCCCTGCTGGGCTGGCGCTATGAGGCGCTGACCCTGCCGCTGCTGGAGCTGCTCGGGCAGGAAGCCGACTGGATGGTGGCCGGGAACGACACGGCCGGGCTGCCCGTGTGAGCCGGTGGGGTGATGTTGCAAAAAACCCGGAAAAGACCGGACAGTCAGACAAGGCCCTAGGGCCCGCCGGAACAATTCCGCTATGCTGTGGACCCCAGCACCCGCAACCTTTGGATGGTGACATGCACTGTACCGTTCTGCGCGCCAGCCGGCGCACTGAAATGTATGTTTATGTCCGCAATCAGGCTTCCGGTGAAGCTGATCTGGCGGTTTTGTCCGAGTCGCTGCTGCAGGCACTGGGCCGGCTGACGCCGGTGATGACCCTGGATCTGGCGCAGCGTGACCGGCTGGCGCGGGTGTCGATCGAACAGGTGCGCGAAGCCCTGCAGACGCAGGGGTTCTTTGTGCAGGTGCCGCCTGATGGGCTGATCAATCCCGAGGCTGTGGCCCCGGAAGGGCTGCGTGGCGCATGAGCCTGGACCAGTTCCTGGATGCCATCGAGCCGGCCTGGAACCGCTGGACCCAGCTGTTTGCGGCGGTGCCGGAGTATCCGCTGGCGGTGACCGTGTACCTGGGCGGCAGTGCGCTGGCGCTGTTGCTGTGGACCCGGGTGGCCCGTGCGCTGCCCAGTCCGGTGGGCGGCATGAGCTGGGTGGTGCTGATGGCCATCCTGCTGACCCCGACCCTGACCGCCGGGCCCAACGCACAGCTGGCCCCGGCAGTGGTGGGGCTGGCGCTGGCGATCGCTGCCAAGCAGCCAGGCCAGGCGATCGCCCACCTGCTGCCCATGCTGGCAGTGGTGGGGATTGGCTTTCTGGTGGGCTTCCTGATGGAGCGCATGCAGGCGGCGGCACGCGCACAATAAGGCGCTGCGGCGCATGGATTGGATGAAAAAAGCGGTGGGTTATGGCATTACAGTTTGACAGTACACAGCGTTATGTGGCCACAGAAGGGTTGAAGCTGGCCGTGAATGCAGCCGCCAGCCTGCAGAAACCCCTGCTGGTCAAGGGCGAGCCGGGCACCGGCAAGACCCTGCTGGCCGAGCAGGTGGCTGAGAGTCTGGGCATGCCCCTGATCACCTGGCACATCAAGTCCACCACCAAGGCCCAGCAGGGTCTGTACGAATATGATGCAGTGTCGCGGCTGCGCGACAGCCAGCTCGGCGATGACCGGGTCTATGACATCGGCCACTACATCAAGCCCGGCAAGCTCTGGGAGGCCTTCACCAGTCCCCAGCGTGCCGTGCTGCTGATCGATGAGGTGGACAAGGCCGACATCGAATTTCCCAATGACCTGCTGCACGAGCTGGACCGGATGTCGTTCTTCGTCTACGAAACCGGCCAGACCATCCGCGCCGAGCAGCGTCCGGTGGTGATCATCACCTCCAACAATGAAAAAGAGCTGCCGGATGCCTTTTTGCGGCGCTGTTTTTTCCATTACATCGAATTCCCCGATGAAGCGACCATGCGGCAGATCATCGCGGTGCATTTTCCGCAGATCCGCGAAACGCTGGTCAGTGAGGCGCTGCAGATCTTTTTCCGGTTGCGCCAGGTGCAGGGCCTGAAAAAACGCCCGTCCACCAGCGAGCTGATTGACTGGCTGACCCTGCTGATGGCCGATGAGCTGCCCGAAGAAACCCTGCGCAACCGGGATGCGCGTACGGCCCTGCCGCCCCTGTATGGCGCCTTGATCAAGAATGAACAGGATGTGCAGCTGCTGGAGCGGCTGGCCTTCATGACCCGGCGCTGAGCCTTGTTTTGGTTGAGGAGAACAACATGAACAACAACCTGCAGACTGCAGACTACACCCGTCCTGCCGAAGTGACTGCCCCCAGCGCCCGCTGGCAGCTGACCGCCGTGATCCGCGATGGTGGCGCGGGTGGGTTTTCCCTGGCGCTGGGCGAGTGGGATGGCCAGCCGTCGGTGGGCCTGCGCTGGAATGGCAGCAGCGCTGACCAGCCCAAGGGCAACCCGCTGACCTCCACCCACCCGACCTGGATGATCCTGCCGAACCAGCTGCTGGTGGGCGTGCTGGGCACCACCTGGCTGGAAAACCTGTCCGGGCGTGGCACCGGCCAGATTGATGCCGAAGCCCTGCATCAGGCCATGAACCGCTTGCTGCCCCCGTCGGTGAATGTGCTGGCCCATCAGGTCGAGCGTGGCCAGGCCCTGTTGAGCCGGCTGCCGCTGCGGAGCTGACTGGCGTGTTTGTCCAGCTGTTCTACCTGCTGCGCCAGTATGGCGTGCCGGTCAGCACCACCGAGCTGCTCGACCTGAACGCTGCACTGGCCGCTGGCCTGGTGTTTGCCGACCGTGATGAGCTGTACCAGCTGATCCGGTTGTGCATGGTCAAGGATGAGCGGTACTTCGACAAGTTCGACCGCGCCATGAAGGCCTACTTCGACGGGCTGGACAGTCTGGACAGCGATGCCCTGATGGCGCAGTTGCGCCAGTTGCCCAGGGACTGGCTGGACCTCGAACTGCTGGAAAAAAACCTCAGCCCCGAACAGCGCGCCGAACTGGAAAAGGCTGGTTCGCTGGAAGAGTTGATGCGCATGCTCGAAGAGCGCCTGCGCGAACAGCAGAAAAAACACCAGGGCGGCAACCGCATGATTGGCACCGGCGGCACCTCGCCGTTCGGGGCCTATGGCGACCACCCGGAGGGGGTGCGGATTGGCGGACCGGGGCGCAAGCGCTCGGCGGCCAAGGTCTGGGAGCAGCGCCAGTACCGGGATCTGGATGACAGCCAGATTCTGGACACCCGGCAGATGCAGCTGGCGCTGCGCCGGCTGCGCCGCTTTGCCCGTCAGGGCACCCCGGATGAGCTGGACATCGACCACACCATCAGCGCCACGGCGCGGCAGGGCCTGCTCGACATCCAGATGCGTCCCGAGCGGCGCAACCGGGTCAAGGTGTTGATGCTGTTTGACATTGGTGGCTCGATGGATGCGCACATCCACACCTGTGAAAAACTGTTCAGTGCGGCCCGCAATGAGTTCCGGCAGCTGGAGTTTTTTTATTTCCACAACTGCCTGTACGACCACGTCTGGAAAGACAACCTGCGCCGCGCCAGCAGCCGCCTGTCCACCTGGGACCTGCTGCACACCTATGGGCGTGATTACCGGGTGATCTTCGTGGGCGATGCCAGCATGGCCCCGTATGAGCTGACCAGTCCCGGCGGGTCGGTCGAGTACATGAACGATGAGGCCGGGGTGGTGTGGCTGCAGCGGATGCGCCAGCATTTCACCAAGACAGCATGGCTGAATCCCGAAGATGAAAAATACTGGCACTACACCCAGACCATCGGGGTGGTGAAGCAGTTGTTTGAACAGCACATGTTTCCGATGACCCTGAAGGGCATTGAAGACATGACCCGTTACCTGGCACGCTAAAAAACCACACCGTCCTGTCCGACCACCCGCAGGCAGCCGCCGCGGCTTTGTGCCTAGACTGCTGCAGTTGTCAGGCCATTGTGTTGATCCCAGCATGACCCCATCGTTTGCAGCGCGCTTCAGCCGACTGCGTGAATACACCCAAGTGGTGGTGAATGCCGAGTTTGGCCGCCGTCTGCTGCAGCCGGATTTGCTGCGGGTGCTGTACCTGCTGCTACAGGGGTCGCTGTTGCTGCTGACCGGTTATGCGGTGGCGCTGGCCTTCAAGGTGTCATGGGTGTGGGGCCTGCTGAATCTGCTGGCCATGCCGCTGCTGCTGCTGGCCGGGCTGGGGGTGATCCGCCTGTTGATGGAGCTGATTCTGGTGCTGGTGCAGCTGAGTCAGGACATTGGCCGCATCAATGACCTGCAGCGGCCCATCGAAGGCATCAGCACCATGACGCCGTATGTGGTGGACATGGTGCGCACGGTGTCGGACATGAGCTCGGACCTGAAAACCATCGCGCAGATGTACAGCTCGCTGCACAAGCTCTCGGAAATGTCCGACCAGCTGGTGCTGATTGCCAACATGCGCCACTCGCTGCTGCGGCTGTCGCAGGTGGCCGACCGCATCGAGCACATTGCCGACCTGAAGGAGCCGATGCAATTGCTGTCACGCATGGATGAGCATTTTCAGGACATCGCCGCGATGCGGCCCACGCTGGAGCGCCTGGTGGCGCTGACCAGCAACCTGCAGGACATTGCCGAAATGCGCCAGTCACTGGACAAGATTTCCGATGCTGCCGAAGTGGTGTCGCGGTTCCGCCGGGGCGGGCGCCGGGACTAGCGCGACTCAGGGGCGGGCAAGGCTGGGGTGGTGCAGTGGGCCACCCTGGCAGTGCAGGCGGGCATTCCTGTGGTGGAAAAAATATAAAAAACTATTTGATTTCAATATTAAAATTTATGGCATGACCTTTGCATAAGGTGGGGCGGTCCTGATCGCACAAAAAACGTCAGGTCACTACACGTCATGCAGGAGGGTGTCAGATGTCTGACCGTACAGTGCAAACTTTGGCCGCCAAAGCCACATCAATCCGGCTGGGTGATTTCAAAACGCCTGCCATGCGGGCTTTTCACCTGAGCTGGCTGGCCTTTTTTGTGTGCTTTTTTGCCTGGTTTGCCTGTGCACCACTGATGCCGGTGATTGGCAAGGAATTTCACCTGAGCAAAGATCAGATTGCCAACATCAACATTGCAGCGGTCTCCATCACCATTCTGGTGCGGCTAGCGATTGGACCGCTGTGTGACCGCATCGGTCCGCGCAAAGCCTATACGGCATTGCTGCTGCTGGGCAGCATTCCCGTGTTTGGGGTGGCTGCCGCGCAGAGCTATGAATCGTTTCTATTTTTTCGGCTGCTGATCGGGGCCATTGGTGCCAGTTTTGTGATCACCCAGTACCATACCTCGGTGATGTTTGCACCCAATGTGGTGGGTACGGCCAATGCGGCTGCCGCAGGCTGGGGCAATGCCGGAGGCGGGGCCACCCAGGCGCTGATGCCGCTGTTGATGGCAGGACTGATTTATCTGGGCGTTGATGCCGCACTGGGCTGGCGGGTGGCGCTGCTGGTGCCGGGTGTCCTCATGCTGGTGGCGGGGGTGCTGTACTGGAAATTCACCCAGGATTGTCCGCAGGGCAATTACCGTGAGCTGCGTGCGCAGGGTGTGGAGGTGGGTTCCGGCAAAAAAGGCGGTCTGGCGGTCCTCAGTCAGGCGGCCCGCAATTACCGGGTGTGGATGCTGTTTGTGGCCTACGGGGCCTGCTTTGGCATCGAGATTTTCATGCACAACATCGTTGCCAGCTACTATGTGGATCAGTTTGGCCTGAGCCTGAAGCAGGCTGGGCTTGCCGCCGGGATCTTTGGTCTGCTGGCACTGTTTGCACGGGCGCTGGGCGGGATGCTGTCCGATCGTCTGGCCCTGAGCCGTGGTCTGGATGGCCGTACCCTGTTGCTGGTGGCGCTGATTGTCGGCGAAGGACTGGGCCTGCTGTGGTTTGCCAGCATGAACAGCGTGGGACTGGCGATTCTGGCCATGACGGTGTTTGCGCTGTTCACCCACATGGCCTGTGGGGCCACCTATGCACTGGTGCCGTTCATTGACCGCACCGCCCTGGGGGGCGTGGCGGGCATTATTGGTGCAGGGGGCAACGTCGGGGCTGTGGCGGCTGGATTTTTGATGAAAGGCATGGCCGATGTGCACACCACCCTGTGGGTGCTGGGGTTCATGGTGCTGGTGGCGGCGGGCTGTGTGCTGTGCGTGCGTTTCAGCAGTGAACACAAGAACCGTGAAGAGGCTTCTTTTGCTGAGGCGGTCAGGGCACGCCAGTCACTGGTTTCCTGAATCCGCCTACGCCCCCCGGTCAGGGACGACCGGGCGCAGCCTGTCCAACACGGCAGCTGCCGTGTTTTTTGATGGGCGGCGTGATCAGGGTGCGTTGGCCTGCATGGTTTCAAAGACCGCCTGACATTGGGCCCGCGAAGCATAAATAAAGTATTCACTGCGGGCTGAAACCCGGCATTGGTGGTAGGCCGCCGACACGGCGAAGGCGTCACCCTGCCTGAAAAAGGTGCAGGCCCTGAACCGCTGCACATCCTGGGGGGTCATGGCGCGACAGCGCGTGGTGGTGGGCTGCAGCCAGTCAAACCCATAGGCCCCCTGCACCCGGAAGGGTTTGGCTTCGGCCATGGGGATGGCCATCAGCCACAGCAGGGCCAACATCACGAGGGTTCTTTGCATGCAAAGACTTTCCGTTGGTTCTTGAAGGCCAGAATTTTCTGGCGTTCACGCACGGCCTGCAAGTCATGGTCAGTGGAAAAAAGGACTTTGGGTTTTTTGGCCCATTTTTTGCTAATCGTTTGTAAACCTGCAAGTCCATGCCCCTGATCAGTGCGCACGGCATGGTGCGGTGGGGCAGTGCTGGTACACGGCCACCATGCAGGGGGGGGCTTGGGCCCCAATCGACAAATGGTAGAGCATGCGGAGTACAGGCAATGAAAGTGGTCATGATTGGGCACGGCATGGTGGGGCACAAGTGTCTGGAAAGCCTGCTGGAGCAGGCCGAGCTGGACCTGACGGTGATTGCGGAGGAGCCCCGGCCCGCCTATGACCGGGTGCACCTGAGCGAATACTTCAGTGGCCGTAGCGCCGATGATCTGCTGCTGGCCCGGCATGATTTTGCCGATGCGCATGGTGTGGCCCTGCACCTGAACACCCAGGCGGTGGCGATTGACCGGACGGCCAAAACCGTACAGACCGCAGACGGGCAGCAGATCGCCTATGACAAGCTGATTCTGGCCACAGGTTCCTATCCGTTTGTGCCCCCATTGCCGGGCAAGGATCGACCAGGATGTTTTGTGTATCGTACCCTTGAGGATCTGGACGCCATCCGTGCGGCCAGCGTGCGCACGGGCGACCAGGCCAAAACCGGGGTGGTGATTGGTGGGGGGCTGCTGGGGCTGGAAGCCGCCAAAGCGCTCAGGGACCTGGGCCTGAATACCCATGTGGTGGAGTTTGCGCCGCGCCTGATGGCGGTGCAGGTGGATGAAGGCGGTGGCCGGGTACTGCGCCGCAAGATCGAAGCCCTGGGGGTCGGTGTGCACACCCAGAAGGCGACGCAGGCCATTGTCGATGGGGAAACCACCCTGCACCGCATGCAGTTTGCCGATGGCAGCCATCTGGACACGGATGTGATTGTGTTTTCGGCAGGCATCCGCCCGCGTGATGAGCTGGCCCGCCAGTCCGGTCTGACGGTCGGGGAGCGGGGCGGCATTGTCATCAATGACCATGGCCAGACTTCAGACCCGGACATCTATGCCATCGGGGAGTGTGCACTCTGGAGTGGCCGGGTGTATGGTCTGGTGGCACCCGGCTATGACATGGCCCGCGTGGCGGCTGCACACCTGTGCAGCACCTTGCCCGACCCCCTGAAGCGCAGCGCCAGCCCGGTGCCGCTGCCGGTCTTTCAGGGGGCAGACATGAGCACCAAGCTGAAGCTGATGGGGGTGGATGTGGCCTCCATCGGCGATGCCCACGCCAGCACGCCGGGCAGTTTGTGCTACCAGTACTGCGATGAAGTGGCCGAAATCTACAAAAAAATCGTCGTGTCTGCGGACCGCAAGCACCTGCTGGGTGCCGTGCTGGTGGGCGATGCGGCGGAATACAGTGATCTGCTGCAAAAGATGCTCAACCGCCTGGAGCTGCCCAGTGACCCGCAAAACCTGATCCTGCCCGGCGCGGCACAGGGGCAGGCGGCCCGTGGTGGGCACGGGGTGGACCTGCTGCCGGACAGTGCGGTGATCTGTTCCTGCAACAACGTCAGCAAAGCTGACCTGTGTGGGGCCATTGCCAGTGGCAACACCTCGCTGGGGGCGCTGAAAAAATGCACCAAAGCCGCCACCGCCTGCGGGGGCTGTGCGCCGCTGGTGACCCAGGTGCTCAAGTCCGAACTGAAGCGTCAGGGGGTCATGGTCAACAACCACCTGTGTGAACATTTCCCGCATTCACGGCAGGAGCTGTATCACCTGGTGCGGGCGGGCAGCATCAAGAGTTTTGAGGCATTGCTGAGCCAGCATGGTCAGGGCCTGGGCTGTGATGTGTGCAAGCCAACCGTGTCCAACATTCTGGCCTCGTGCTGGAACGAGTTTGTGCTCAAACCGGAACACGCCAGCCTGCAGGACAGCAATGATTATTTTTTGGCCAACCTGCAAAAGGATGGCAGCTACTCGGTGGTTCCCCGCATGCCCGGCGGGGAAGTGACCCCGGATGGCCTGCTGGCGGTGGCCCAAATCGCCAAAAAATACCGCCTCTACACCAAGATCACCGGCGGCCAGCGTGTCGACCTGTTTGGGGCGCAGTTGCATGAATTGCCGCTGATCTGGGAAGAACTGATTGCGGCGGGCTTTGAGTCTGGCCACGCTTATGGAAAATCGCTGCGCACCGTGAAATCCTGCGTCGGCAGCACCTGGTGCCGCTATGGCGTTGATGATTCTGTGGGCCTCGCGGTGGAACTGGAAAACCGCTACAAGGGCCTGCGGGCGCCGCACAAACTCAAGATGGCCGTGTCCGGCTGCACCCGCGAGTGTGCTGAAGCACAGGGCAAAGACGTGGGCGTGATTGCCACTGAAAAAGGCTGGAACCTGTATGTCTGTGGCAATGGCGGCATGAAGCCGCGCCATGCCGAACTGCTGGCCAGTGACCTGTCCAAAGCCGAGCTGCTCCGTTACATCGACCGTTTTTTGATGTTTTACATCCGCACCGCCGACCGCCTGCAGCGCACCAGCGTGTGGCGTGACCACCTCGAAGGCGGGCTGGATTATCTGAAAGCGGTGGTGGTCGAGGACAGTCTGGGGCTGGGCGCGCAACTTGAGGCCGACATGCAGGCGGTTGTTGAGGCCTATCAGGACGAGTGGCACACCGCGGTCACCGACCCTGCCGTACGGGCCCGCTTTCAGACCTACATCAACGAACCCGGCGTCGCCGATCCGGCCATTGAGTTCGTGCCGGTGCGTGACCAGATTCGCCCGATCACCGACGCGGAGCGCCGCGCCCGCGACACCGCCCCGGCGGCTGGAAAAATTGACCTGATCGAACTGGTCTGAACTGCTGTGATTGAAAGGAAAACCACCATGACCCAGCCTAAAACTGCCGCCCCCTGGGTGGATGTCTGTGCCCTTGACGTGATCCCCCGCAACACCGGGGTGTGTGCCCGGGTGGATGGCCTGCCGATTGCCGTGTTCCGGGTGGGACCGGATGACCGGCTGTATGCCCTGTCCAACATCGATCCGGCCACTGGGGTCAGTGTGCTGTCGCGGGGCATCGTCGGCGATGTGCAGGGCGAAAAAGTTGTGGCCTCGCCGCTGTACAAACAGCACTACAGCCTGGCCACGGGGCGCTGTCTGGAGGATGGTGAACTGTACGTCAGTGCCTATCCGGTCCGGGTACAGGCTGGCCGGGTGCAGGTCAGTGCCGAACCGCTGCGCACCTATGTCAGTACGCCACGCCCCCGCGAAGAAAAACTGCGTCTGGTGCTGGTCGGCAATGGCCTGGCGGGGATGCGTACCCTTGAAGACCTGCTGGACATGGCCCCGGATCTGTACCGGATCGAGGTGTTCGGTGCTGAACCCTATGGCAACTACAACCGCATCCTGCTGTCGCCGGTCCTCTCGGGTGAAAAAAGCTTTGAAGACATCGTGCTGCATCCACCCAAGTGGTATGCCGAGCGCGGCATTCGCCTGCACACGGGTGATCCGGTGGTGCGCATCGACCGCCACAAAAAACAGGTGGTCACTGCCTCGGGGCACATCACGCCATACGATCGCCTGATCCTGGCCACCGGCTCCCGGCCATTTGTACCGCCCATCAGTGGTGCCACGCTGCCCGGTGTGGTGTCGTTTCGCGACCTGAGTGATGTGCACCAGATGATCCGGGCCAGTGAGCATTACCGGAATGCGGTGGTGATCGGCGGGGGGCTGCTGGGGCTGGAGGCGGCCCATGGACTGCAGCGCCGGGGCATGCAGGTCACGGTGGTGCATCTGGCCGACCGGCTGATGGAGCGCCAGCTGGATGCCCGCGCTGCGGAGCTGTTGCGGCAGACGCTGGAGCAGCGTGGCCTGCGCATCCTCACCCAGACCAGCACGCGGGCCATTCTGGGCCATGAGCGGGTGGAAGCCATTGAGCTGGCCAGTGGGGAACAGATCGAGGCCGATCTGGTGGTGATGGCAACTGGCATCCGCCCCAACATCGAGCTGGCACAAGCCGCCAATCTGTACTGTGAGCGCGGCATCGTCGTCAATGACACCCTGCAGACCTTTGACCCCAGCATCTATGCCGTGGGGGAGTGCATCCAGCACCGGGGACAGGTGTTTGGTCTGGTGGAGCCCATCTGGGGGCAGGCGTTTGTGTGTGCCGCGCAACTGGCCGAGCAGGGCCGGCTGCGCTATCAGCCCACCACCACGGCCACCCAGCTCAAGGTGAGTGGCGTGGATGTGTTTTCCGCCGGGGACCTGTCCGGGGGCGAAGGGGTGGAAGACATCGTGCTCAACGACGAACGCCGCCGGGTATACAAGCGGCTGCTGCTCCAGAACGATCACCTGATTGGTGCCGTGCTGTATGGCGATGTGCAGGACGGCCCCTGGTATGCCGAGCTGATTGCCGGGCGCACGCCGGTGGGCAGCCTGCGCCAGAAGCTGATGTTTGGCCGGGATTTTGCCCTCAAAAGTGTCAGCTGATGTTGGGCAGTGCTGGAGTGTGGAAGGAGGCAAGCCGATGAGTGGACCCATTGCTGTGCAAGCCATGCCAGCCACTGAGCTGCAGGCGACCTGCACCACCTGCCCGTATTGTGGGGTAGGCTGTGGGGTGCGGGTCATCACCCAGCAGGGGAGCCCAAACCCGGATGGCGATCCGGCCCCCGTGGTGCGTTCACTGGCTGGTGATCCGCAGCACCCGGCCAATCGTGGCAAATTGTGTGTCAAGGGCAGTGCCCTGGCGGAGACCCTGGGCCTGTCCACCCGCCTGCTCACGCCGATGCAGGGGCGGGGTGGGGCGCGCCGCCCCGTGGACTGGGACACGGCGCTGGAGACAGTGGCGCAGGGATTTGCGGAGACAATCCGGGTCCATGGGCCGGACAGCGTGGCGTTTTATGTGTCCGGTCAGCTGCTGACCGAAGACTATTATGTGGTGAATAAATTCGTCAAAGGCTACCTCGGGACTGCCAACATCGACACCAATTCACGGCTGTGCATGTCCTCGGCCGTGGCGGCGCACCAGCGCGCCTTTGGCGAAGATGTGGTGCCGGGCTGCTATGAGGATGTGGAGCGGGCCGATCTGGTGGTGCTGGTGGGCTCCAATGCGGCCTGGTGTCATCCGGTGCTGTACCAGCGCCTGCAGCAGGCCCGTGCGGCCCGTCCTGCAGACCGTCCCCTGCGGGTGGTGGTGATTGATCCCCGCCACACCCTGACCTGTGAAGAGGCGGATTTGCACCTGCCGGTGCTGCCGGGGATGGATGTCCTGTTGTTCAATGGCCTGCTGCAGTACCTGCATCAGCAGGGACAGGGCGATGCGGCGTTTTTGCAGGCGCACACCCTGGGGCTGGAGGCCACACTGGCCGCCAGCGCCGAAGGGGCGGAGCTGGCCGCAGTGGCGCGGCGCTGTGGTCTGGAGCCAGGCCGGTTGACCCAGTTCTTTGAGTGGTTTGCCCAGACCCGCCGGGTGGTGACGCTGTTTTCCATGGGGGTCAACCAGTCCCGTCAGGGCACCGACAAGGCCAATGCCATCATCAATTGTCACCTGTACACCGGTCGGATCGGCCAGCCGGGTATGGGGCCGTTTTCCCTGACGGGACAACCCAACGCCATGGGCGGGCGTGAGGTCGGCGGTCTGGCCACCCAGTTGGCAGCACACCTGAAGCTGGACCAGCCGGCGCATCGTGCACTGGTGCAGGGGTTCTGGAACAGCCCCGTCATGGCCAGCCAGCCCGGTCTCAAGGCGGTGGAGCTGTTTGAGGCAGTCGAACAGGGGCGCATCAAGGCCCTGTGGGTGATGGCCACCAATCCGGTGGTGAGCCTGCCCAATGCCGATCAGGTGCGTCGTGCGCTGCAGCAGTGTCCACTGGTGGTGGTGTCCGAGGTGGTCGCGGACACCGACACCACGGCATTTGCCGATGTGTTGCTGCCGGCGCTGGGCTGGGGGGAAAAAGACGGCACGGTGACCAACACCGAGCGACGGATTTCGCGGCAGCGGGCATTTTTGCCTGCACCTGGACAGGCCCGGCCAGACTGGTGGGCGGTGTCACAGGTGGCCCAGCGGCTGGGCCATGGTCAGGGGTTCGGTTATCAGCAACCTGCAGAGGTTTTTGAGGAACATGCCCGGCTGTCGGCGCAGGACAACCCGGAACAGGTCCATGGGGAAGGAGTCTTTCGCAGGTTTAATCTGCGCGGGCTGTGTGGCCTGAGCCGTACGGAGTACGACGCCCTGCCACCCGTGCAATGGCCAGTGCTGCAGCGCCCGGATGGCCGCCCCCAGCCGTCACAGCGCCTGTGTGCGGCGGGCGGGTTCAGTCATGCCGATGGCAAGGCCCGGTTGATCCCGGTGCAGTCCATGCCGCCGGTCCATGCCGTCAGCCCTGAATATCCGCTGCTGCTCAACACCGGCCGGGTCCGTGACCAGTGGCACACCATGACCCGCACGGGGCTGGCCCCGACACTGGGGCAGCACAGCCCGGAGCCGTTTTGCCAGATCCACCCGCAGGATGCACTGGGCTGCGGCGTGCGCGAGGGCGAGCTGGTGCGGGTCCGCTCCGCCTGGGGTAGTGTGGTGGTGCGGGCCCAGTGCAGCACCCGCATCCGCCGGGGACAGGTGTTTGTACCGATTCACTGGAATGAGCAGTTTGCCTCGGATGCGCGGGTGGGCGCACTGGTCAATCCCGTGGTGGACCCGCTGTCGGGGGAGCCGGAATTCAAACACACCCCGGTGTGCGTCACGCCATTTGCCGTGAATTGGCAGGGTCTGCTGTTCAGCCGTGCAAGCCTGCCACTGGAGACGGTGAGCTGGTGGAGCCGGGTGCAGCTGGCCGGGCTACAGCGCTATGAGCTGGCCGGGCGGGACAGTCTGGCTGGGGTGCAGGCGCAGGCCAGGGCCCTGCTGGGTTTCGACGAGGCCACCGATGAGTGGATGGCGTACCACGATCAGGGCAGTGGCCTGTTTCATGCACTGCTGCTGCGCGAGGCCCAGGTACAGGCCGCCCTGTATGTGGCGCCGCCCAGCCAGTTGCCAGACCGTGACTGGGTGGCCAGTCGCTTTGCCCGGCAGCGCCTGAGTGCCGTGGACCGCATGGCACTTCTGGCCGGGGTGGCCCTGGGCAGCGGCAGTGCCGAAGGGCCGCTGGTGTGTTCCTGCTTCAAGGTCGGCAAAAACCGCCTCCTGAAGGCCATCCGTGAGCAGGGCCTGACCACGCCGCAGCAGGTCACGGCCTGTCTGAAGGCAGGCGGCAACTGTGGCTCCTGCGTGCCGGAGATCCGTGGCCTGATTGCCTCCTGTCAGGCCGAAGAGCCCTGTGCATAAAAAAACCGCCCCGAAAGGGCGGTTTTTGGCGACTCAGCGCAGGACGGTTCAGGGTTTTTCGACGATCGCGGTGACGCCCTGACCCCCGGCGGCGCAGATCGAGATCAGCGCACGGCCCGAGCCTTTTTCGTTGAGCAGCTTGGCGGCGGTGGCCAGAATGCGCCCGCCGGTGGCGGCAAACGGGTGGCCCGCGGCCAGCGACGAGCCGTTCACGTTCAGTTTGCTGCGGTCAATGCTGCCCAGCGGCTGGTCCAGACCGAGGCGTTCCTTGCAGAAGGTCTCATCTTCCCAGGCCTTCAGGGTGGCCAGCACCTGCGAGGCGAAGGCTTCGTGGATTTCATAGAAATCAAAATCCTGCAGGCTCAGGCCAGCGCGGGCCAGCATGCGCGGTACGGCATAGGCCGGGGCCATCAGCAGGCCTTCTTTTTTACCCACAAAATCCACCGCAGCGGTTTCGGTGAAGGTCAGGTAAGCCAGCACTTCATGGCCATTGGCCTTGGCCCACGCTTCAGACGCCAGCAGCACCACCGAGGCACCATCGGTCAGCGGCGTGGAGTTGCCGGCGGTCATGGTGGCGTGCTCACCCTTGCCAAACACTGGCTTCAGCTTGGACAGCTTTTCGATGGAGCTGTCGGGGCGCAGGTTCTGGTCGCGGGTCAGGCCCATGAACGGGGTCACCAGATCGTCAAAGAAGCCCCGGTCATAGGCGGCGGCCAGATTCTGGTGGCTCCTGACGGTCAGTTCATCCTGCGCTTCACGGGCAATGCCCCATTCCAGCGCGGTGATGGCCTGATGCTCGCCCATCGACAGGCCAGTGCGCGGCTCGCCGTTTTTGGGGGCGTCCAGCAGGTTTTTGAAATCAATTTTGGTCAGGGCCTTGATGCGGTCCTTGTTGGTTTTGGCGTTGTTCAGCTCCAGGAACACCTTGCGCAGACCGTCACCAAAGGCAATCGGTGCATCCGAGGTGGTGTCCACGCCGCCGGCCACACCGACTTCAATCTGGCCCAGGGCAATCTTGTTGGCGACCAGAAACGCCGCCTGCAGGCCGGTGCCGCACGCCTGCTGAATGTCGAAGGCCGGGGTTTCCGGGGCCAGTGCGGTGTTCAGCACGCATTCGCGGGTCATGTTGAAGTCCCGGCTGTGCTTGAGTACGGCACCGGCGACCACCTCGCCCAGACGCTGGCCCTGCAGGTCAAAGCGCTCCACCAGACCGTTCAGGGCGGCCGTCAGCATGTCCATGTTGGACGCGGTGAAGTACGGGCCGTTGGAGCGGGCAAAGGGGATGCGGTTGCCGCCCAGGATGGCGACGCGACGGATGGCGGGGCTCTTGCTCATGACAAAAATCCTTGAATTAAAAAAAAGAAGGCCACGGCGGGCCATTCCCGATTCAGGTGCACACCATAACACAAACCCGCCCGGCTGCATTGGCTGCATTGCCGGACAGCCGGGGCAGTGCAGGCAAGCCTTTTGGGTCCAGGCATTGTTACGATAGACGCCGCAATCCATTTGGACTTTTGGGGGCGCGGGCGTAAGATGGGCGCAATTTTTGCGGACTGCCTGACCTGCGGCCTGTGTCCCCGGCCAGGTGGCCAACACCGACGAATCCGACTGGCGGCCTTTGCGCCAGTGTTTTTTGCCATGGAGCATTGAGATGAGCGACCGTTATCAGGCTTTTGCCAATTCCGCACTGGGCAAGCTGGTCATCAAGAACCTGGGCCTGCCCATGCCGATCGAGCTGGACCGCTATGAGGCGGGCCAGCCACTGGTCAACGGTGCCGTGCTGCTGGGTGCAGCCGCAGGCAGCAGCCTGTCTGCCGACATCAGCCGCATCCTTGCCGATGCCCACGTCGATGCCTATGCGGGCAACCACAGCGAGTTGCAGCAGACCGCCGCCAAGGCTGGACTGAACCTGCGCGCCTACAACAGCGGCGACAGGGAATCCAAATTCAAGGCGCTGGTGTTTGATGCGTCCGGCATCCAGAACAGCGACCAGCTGGTTGAGCTGTACAACTTCTTTAACCCGGTGGCGCGCCAGCTGCTGCCGTCGGGCCGGGTGATCGTGCTGGGCCTGAATCCCCAGGACTGCCAGGACCCCAAACAGGCCACCGCCCAGCGTGCGCTGGAAGGCTTCATCAAGTCGGTCGGCAAGGAATTCAAAAAAGGCGCCACCGCGCAACTGATCTATGTGGGTCCGAATGCCGCTGACCAGCTGGACTCCAGCCTGCGGTTTTTCCTGTCGCCCAAATCGGCCTATGTGTCCGGACAGGTGGTGCGCGTGCAGGATGGTGCCCAGGTGCAGGTGGACTGGAGCCAGCCACTGGCCGGCAAAACCGTACTGGTCACCGGCGCCAGCCGGGGCATCGGTGAAGCGATTGCCCAGACCATGGCCCGTGACGGCGCCAGGGTGATCTGTCTGGATGTGCCGGCGCAGGAAGCCGACCTGCAGCGCGTGGCCACGGCGATTGGGGGTTCGGTGCTGGCGCTGGACATCACCGCCGCCGATGCCGGTGAAAAAATTGCCGCGGCGGTGCAGGGCACCGGTCTGGATGCCATCGTCCACAACGCGGGCATCACCCGTGACAAAACCCTGGCCAACATGAAAGACAACCTGTGGAATCTGGTCATCAACATCAACCTGTCCGCTGAAGAGCGCATCAACGACCACCTGCTGGCCCACAATGTGCTCAATGACAACGCCCGTATCGTCTGTGTGTCGTCGATCAGCGGCATTGCCGGGAACATGGGCCAGACCAACTACGCCACCTCCAAGGCCGGCGTGATCGGCATGGTGCAGTCCACCGCCCCGGCCCTGACCCGTGGCATCACCATCAACGCTGTGGCCCCCGGCTTCATCGAAACCCAGATGACCGCCGCCATCCCGCTGGCGATCCGTGAGGCAGGCCGCCGCATGAACTCCATGCAGCAGGGTGGCCAGCCGGTGGACGTGGCCGAAGCGATCTGCTGGTTTGCCAGCCCGGCCTCGACCGGTCTGAATGGCAACGTCGTCCGTGTCTGTGGCCAGAGCCTGCTCGGCGCCTGAGTGTCCTGAACCTGTGCTGCGCAGGGCTCGCCGAGGCCTGTGCAGCGTTGTTTTTTCTGCGTCTGCGTGTTGAGGAACTGCCATGAAGCAGCGTCATTTTGATCAGTTGCCCAAGCCCTATGCCGCCTATGGCCGGGTGCTCAAGGGGCTGGTGCTGAAGCCAAAAAACCGCCAGAACACCCTGCCTGAAGTCGAATATGTGGTGGACCGCCTGCTGATCGACAGCAAGCATCTGGCTGCCTACCGCAAGGTGTGTGGTTTTGGCCAGCCGGACCGTCTGCCCGCCATCTACCTGTCGGTGCTGTCGCAGTCGCTGCAAATGGCGATGATGACCGAAGAAGCCTTTCCCTGGCCGGTGATGGGGCTGGTGCACATTGCCAATCAGGTCCGCCAGTACCGCCCGATTGGCCCGCAGGAAACCCTGAAGCTGAATGTGCGCTTTGGCGACACCCGCCCGCACGACAAGGGCACGGCCTTTGATTTTCTCACCACCGCCCACAGTGGCAGCGAGCTGGTCTGGGAAGGCCGCTCCACCTATCTGGTGCGCCACAAAACCAGCACCAGTGGCGAAAAAACCGGCAAACCCGAAGAAGCCAGCAAGGGCAACCCCACCCAGCAGGCGATCTGGAACATTGCCGACAACATTGGCCGCCGCTACGGGCTGGTGTCCGGGGACCTGAACCCGATCCATGTGCACCACCTGACCGCACGGGCGTTTGGCTTTCCGCGGGCCATTGCCCACGGCATGTGGACCAAGGCGCGCTGTCTGGCCGAAATGGGCGCATTGCCGGATGCCTTCACCGTCGAAGTCCAGTTCAAGCTCCCCGTACTGCTGCCCGCCAAGGTTGAGTACAAGGCCTGGCAGGACCCTCAGGGCACCCGGTTCGGCCTCAGTGAAGCCAGCACCGGCAAGCCGCATCTGTCTGGCCAGCTGGCTGTTGGCTGACGATCGGCTGATCCAGCATCCGCCGGGCACCGCACCGCAGCGGGGTCATTTTTGTGAATGGGCCCGGGCGGTGCTGTTTTATACGGGCAAAATCTGCTAAAATCACCCGCCCTTGTTGGTCTGGCCCTGAAGCGCGGCTTCTCGGTGGATCAAAAGACTGGTCTGGGTTCGTGGTCCTCTAAGGCAGTCGTGCTGCCTTTCCTTGCCGGATCGGCAAGAGTGAGCACTGGCGACCCCAGCAAAGCCAATCTTGATGAAGGAAACGCGCATGAAAGCCGACATCCATCCCAATTACACCGCCCTGAAAGCCACCTGCTCCTGCGGCAACGTCATCGAAACCCGCTCGGCCATGGGCAAGGACACCCTGTACCTTGACGTGTGCTCGGCCTGCCACCCGTTCTACACCGGTCAGCAGAAAGTGGTCGACACCGGTGGCCGCATTGACAAGTTCAAGCAACGCTTCGGCATGACCCGCAGCATCAAGCGCTGATTGCCTGCCGGTGCAAAAATGGCCTCCCTGTGAGGCCATTTTTTTTGGGTCCATGAACCGGCGGCTGCAGGTTCAGGGTGCGGCAGGGAAGCTCAGGACTGTGGCGCGGGCCGGGGGATGTCAGGGGCGCGCAGGGTGGACAGGTAGATGATGATGTCGCGGCGTTGCTGGGCATCGGCCAGGCCGTCATAGAGCATCTTGCCGTGGGGCAGCGCCTGCTCCGGGTTGGTGAGGTAGCGGTCCAGCGTGGCGGCGTCCCAGCGCCAGCCGCTGTGTTTCAGCGCGGCACTGTAGCGGGACTGGTAGTCCTTGAGCAGGGCGGCCGGTGCGCCATAGATGCGGTCCAGCTGCGGGCCCTTGCGGTTTTGTCCCGGTGTGGTCTGGTGGCACTTGCTGCACTCGGTTTCGTACAGTGATTTGCCCTGCGCCACGTCACCGGGCAGGGGCGGCAGGGTCACCGCGGGGCGCTGATCCGGGGGCAGGGCAGGCTGGCAGGCGGTGAGCCACAGGCTGGACACCAGCAGGGTACCCGGCAGCCAGGCACGATTCGACAGCATCGGCACTCAGCCTTCCTCGGCCACAGTCATGCGGCTCTGCGGTTCCTGCAGGTAGTAGCCCTGCAGGTAGCGGGCCCCCATCGACCACGCCTTGGACATGGCGGTGGGGGATTCGATGTAGGACAGGATGACCTCGCGGCCCGTGTCGTTGACCGATTGCACCAGTTTCTGGGCGGCCTTGAAGTTGTCTTCGTTGCTCAGGTCGCTGACGAAATTGCGTTCCAGCTTCACCATGGTGGCTTCGACCATGTTCAGGGTGTCCAGTGCCTGCAGAGACGCCCCAAAATTGCTGATGGAAATGCCACAGCCCTGTTCGCGGAACTCATGGATGTTGTTGATGGCCAGCTTCAGGTAGCTGATCACGTCGCTTTCCGTGAACTGCAGCACCAGCGGGTTGATGTCGCCGCCCACTGCCTGGGCCAGCCGGCCCATCAGGCTGGGCAGGCTGGGGTCCTGCAGCGATTCGGCACACAGGTTGATCAGCAGGCGAGTCTGCGGGTACTGGCGGCGATGGTCCTTGAGGTGTTTACAGGCATTGAGCAGCACCCAGCGGTCCAGCCGGCCTTCCAGCCCGAAGCGCTGCGCAATCGGCATGAATTCATCCGGAGTCATCATTTTGCCATCGGCCAGCGGCAGGCGCACGTACACTTCAAAGAACTGCGCCTGATCGTCCTGGGTGTCGTACAGGCTCTGGAACATCAGGTGGAAGGTGCCCTTGTCGATGGCCTCGACCAGCAGCTCGTGCATGGCCGAGTCGGATTCCGAGGCGTTTTCGGCCGGGTTGTACAGGTTGATGCCGTTGCCGTTGCCCTTGGTTTTCAGCTTGACCTTGTCGGCGGCATTGTAGGCGCGATCGACCAGCTCGGAGGCCTGTGGCGAGGTTTCACCAATCATGGCAATGCCCACGCTCAGGGTGGTCTGCACGGTGCGCTTGTCCACGCTGATCAGCAGGTTGCGCACATCATCCACCAGCTTCTGGGCGGCAGCGCAGACTTCCTCACTGGTCACGTTGCTGCACAGCACCGTGAAGGTCGATTCGCCAAAACGGGCAATCTGCGCCTGGGGATAATGGCTGCGCAGGCTTTCGGCAATCGCCAGATTGGTGGCATCGCTGCCGGCAATGCCGGTACTGGCATTGATCTGGCCAATGTTGTCGATGCTGACAAACAGCAGCGCCGCCTGGGTCTTGCTGCGGATCACCTCGCTGCGCAGGGCAATCAGGTCTTCTTCGAAAGCCTGACGGTTGTTCAGTCCGGTGAGGGTGTCGGTACGGTTGGCCACGGCCAGCTGGGCTTCCAGCTCGGCGCTCATGGCGGCATCGGACTGGATGATGACCTGAATGCACGGCTCGGCATCAAAGGTGGCCGGCGCCAGCTGCAGCATGGCATCAAAGGTGCTGCCATCCACCCGTTTGCCATGGAATTTGAATTCAGACTGGCGGTGGTTGCCCTTGCTGTAGTTGCGCAGGAAATCCTTGAATTCCTTGATGTCTTCCTTGGCCACCAGATCAATCACCGGCATGCCGATCAGGCTGTCGGTGTCTTCGTAGCCAAACAGGTGCAGGTAGGTGTCATTGGCAAACAGGTGCACGCCGTCCTGGATGTAGGCCACGGCGCTCTGGGAGTTTTTCAGCAGCAGCTGGGCGCGGCGGTCGGCATCTTCCAGCTGGCTGACCAGCCGGCGTTCGTGCCGGCGGGCGCACAGGGCCTTGTGTTCGCGGCGGATCGCATACACCAGATGGGTCAGGTGCTGCTCGTGGATCACATCCACCGCACCGCTCTTGAAGGCCTGTTCGATCAGCTGTGGGGTCTGGTCCTGATCGTTCAGGGCCGCGGAGGGCTCACGGTACAGCAGGATCAGCGGCAGGTCCTTGCCCAGCTCGCGGATCATGCCGATCAGGTCGGTGTGGCTGAAGTCATAGGCATCGATGAACAGGACCAGGTCCCAGGCCATCTGCCGCAGGTCTTTTTGCAGGCGCTCCTTGTCGTCAATCAGGTCCATCTTGACCGGAATGTTTTGCTCAGACAGCCGTTGTTCAATGGCTTCCGCCCGCAGGGGGCCATCGTCAATCACCAGCAGGTGCAGGCTGTCAATCGGACTGGGTCGTAGCATGCAAAAGGTCCATTAATCCAGGGGGAACAGCTTACAGGCTTTTCCAGAGGTCATCATACGGGTTTTCGTCAGCGCTGACAGGTGCTGTCGGCTTCGCCGCCGGTACTGGTGCCGGTTTTTGCGGCTCCTCCATGCGCAGCAGCACAAATTCAAACAGGCTGAAACTCTGCGTGCTCATCACCTCACGGGTCAGCTGGGCATTGACCTCCTCACGGCCGAGCCGGATGGTGATTTTGCCCCCGCTCTTGAACGACAGCATTGGGGTGATGATGGTGGCCGGACGCTCCAGTGACTTGACCTCCGGCAGCAGGATGGCCCGCAGGAACGAAGACGTCTCGGTTTTGCGGATCACCCGCGCCCCACAGGCCTTCCCACGTGGGGACAGCACTTCGATGCCAAATTCAGCCCCCTGGTTGGGGTGCTGCTTGACCCAGCGGATCAGGCCGATGTTCCAGGATTTTTCCGAGGGCTCACGCAGCGCCACCAGTTCACCAGCCCGCAGGGCGCCAGGGGTCATGCCCGACCAGCGCACACAGTAGCCGCCGGTGCTGATGTTGACAATGTCACATTGGTAAATGTTCTGCTGTTCCTGGGTCAGTTCACTGCGCGGGGTGTTGGTGAAGGTTTCCACACCGCCCGGATCTGCCGCCTCAGCCAGGTGCCAACCGGTTTCGCCCAGGCTCGACAGGTTGGACAGGTCGATCACTTTTTCAAAGGGACGCTGGTTGGCGATCTGGTAGTGGCTGCCCACCAGCCCCAGGGCCAATTGCAGCTGGCCCTGATAGGCGTGGCGCACAAAGGAGCGCTCCAGCGGGGCCCGCATCATGGAAATCAGGTGGTATTTGAGCGGCTCGGTCAGGTGGGCCTGTTCATCGGCATGCTGGTACTGCGCCGCAGGCTGGGTGAGCTGCTCAAAATGGGCCAGCAGCTGCTGCACATTGACGTGATACAGGCGGCGGCCCATGTCGCTGAATTTGGTGCTGTACATCGGGGGCGCATCCAGCGACTGATCGACCAGAAACAGGTCATGGCCGGTGGACTGTGCAGACAGCTGGATCATCGGCACCCACAGCTCGCTGAGCTGGAACAGGCGGCGGATCTCCACCTGGCGCAGCTTGTTGGGGTTGACCGTGGACAGAAAAATGGCCCGCAGGTACATGTGCTCAATGCTGAGCGTCTGCCGGTAGCTGAGGCTGTCATCGGCAAAGCTGCTCTGGGTCATGCCCATGCTTTCGGCCTGTGCGTACAGCTGGTGCAGGCGCAGCCACAGCCCCGGATACACCGGCAGGTACAGCAGCTGCAACTCCTGCAGCAGGCGGGTCAGTTCAGCGATGGCACGGTGGATCGCCAGTGCGGTGATCTGGCTGTAATTGCGCCGCTTGCCCAGTCCAAAAGGCAGGACGCCGCGCACCGGCTGGGCCGGCAAGCGCTGGGCCACGATGCGGTAGACGGTGGCCGTGTAGGCGATGATCTGCTGGTTCATGTCGGCGATGCGTTCGGCACGCTCATCCAGCAGCAGGTTCTGGTTGAAATAGTGTTTGGACAGCAGGCTGGACACGGTGTGCAGGGCCGGACGCATCAGCTCGGCAAGCTCGAGGCGGTCGGCATCATCCAGATTGAGCTCGGTCAGCTCCTTGAGGGTGGTGTACAGCTGTCGGGCACTGTCGCCCACATTCAGCAGCGACAGCTTGTTCAGCCACGTCTGCACGTCCTGTGTGCTGGCATTGACCAGGCTGAGCTGGTTGCGCGTGGTCTGAAACTGCTCGGTGTGCAGCAGGTTGGTGATGGTCTTGTTCATTGTACATCCATGACATGGTGATGGGACTGCATGGGGTCCTCAGCCATTGATCTGGCTCCACAAACTCGATACGGGGGCATCCACACCCCTGTGCCCAGCCAGACACACGAAAACAGCAGGGTGGTTTCCTGACCTGCTGACCATAGCATTTTAGAATTTACCGTGCAAAAAAACTCGGTTAAAAACCGGTCTGACTGGCCTGTGGCCGGGCTGGATGGCCTGCCAGCGGGCAAAGGTTCATGCCACGGCTTGCCAGTGCCGGTTTTTTGCGTCATGGTCAGGGGCTGGTTTGACCGCCCGGCTTTGTGGGGCCCGAATAAGGATTTTTTGTTATGCAGCCTGCCACCATGCTTCATCAGGGACGCACCCTGCACCCGGCCACCGCACAGGCCCCCCAGCAGCTGGTCGAGGCCATGGCGCTGGTGGTGCTCGACAAGCGCCCGCAGATCCGCCTGTCGCTGGCCTGTCTGCTGGCGGGTGGACATTTGCTGCTGCAGGATCTGCCCGGCATGGGCAAGACCACACTGGCCGAGGGCTGGGCACGGGTACTGGGCCTGTCCTATCGCCGGGTGCAGTTCACCAGCGACCTGTTGCCTGCGGACATTCTGGGACTCTCCATCTTCAATCCGGCAGAGCAGCAGTTTGAGTACCGGCCCGGCCCGATTTTCACCCAGTTGCTGCTGGCCGATGAGATCAACCGCAGCAGCCCGCGCACCCAGAGTGCCCTGCTGGAGGCGATGGAAGAAGGACAGGTGTCGCAGGATGGGGTGAGCCGTCCGCTGCCGCGGCCTTTTTTTGTGATGGCCACCCAGAACCCCCTGCAGCAGTCCGGGGTTTATCCGCTGCCTGAATCGCAGCTGGACCGTTTTTTGATGTGCCTTTCGCTGGGTTATCCCTCGCCACAGGCGGAGCGGGATTTGCTGATGGGGGTGGACCGTCGTCAGCTGCTGGCCCAGTTGCAGCCGTTGACCAGCCCGGAGCAGTTGTTGCAGTGGCAGGCCGAGGTGCTGGCGGTGCACGTGGCGGAGCCGGTGCTGGATTATGTGCAGGCGCTGGTGGCCCGCAGTCGGCAGTTGCCGGGGGTGGTCGGGCTGTCCACCCGTGGGGCGCTGGCGCTGAAACGCGCTGCACAGGCCATGGCCCTGCTGGAAGGCCGCCATTATGTGACCGCCGATGATGTGCAGGCGGTGTTTGTGGCGGTGGCGGACCACCGGTTGGGCACCCGAATGGGCAGTGGTGCGTCCTGGGCCATGGAAATCCTCGACAAGACCCCGGTGGTGGGCTAGCCATGGATCCGGTGGGATGGTGGCAGTCCCGGCCCCGGGTGCAGCGCTGGCTGCAGCGGCGTCTGCCCCCGGCACGTGAGGTGACGCTGAATCAGCGGCGGATTTTTATTTTTCTGAGTCGGGAGGGCGGGCTGTATGCTGCCCTGCTGCTGATCACGTTCATTGCGGGCATCAATTACGCCAACAACCTGATCCTGATGTTGTGTTTTTTGCTGTCCAGTGTGCTGGTGGTGAGCCTGCACCAGACCTATTTCCAGCTGTCGGGATTGCATCTGGAGCTGGTGGACCCCGAGCAGGATGTGGTCAGCGGCCAGAGCGTGCAGGTGCGACTGCGGCTGAGTGGGCAGCGGGCGCACCATGAGCTGGAGCTGTCCACGCCGAGCCAGCGCCTGGTGCTGCCGAGGGTGCAGCAGCCGGTGGAGGTGATCTGGCGGCTGGAGGCGTCGGTTGCACGGGGCTGGATGCCGCTGCCGCGCCTGACCGTGGCCTCCCGCTTTCCGCTGGGCATTCTGCGCAGCTGGAGTTATGTGCATTTTGCCGGGGGGCTCTGGGTCAGTCCCCGGCCACAGCCTGCACCCGTCCTGCGGGGGCAGGGGGGCAGTACCGTCCTGCAGTCTGACAGCCCCGGCGGCCAGCCGGGCCAGGAGGAGTTTGACCAGCTCCGCGCCCATGTGCCGGGTGAGTCGCTGGGGCGGATTTCCTGGGCCCATCTGGCCCGTGGACAGGGGCTGTGGTCCAAGCAGTTCATTGACCCGGAAACCCGTCAGGACTGGGTGGACTATCAGGCCATGCCGGGACCGGGCCACGAGCAGAAACTGGCGCAGATGGCGCACTGGATTGATCAGTATGCACAGGCTGGCCTGGGCTATGGTGTGCGGCTGCCCGGACAGGTACTGCCGGTGGGGGCCGGTCCCCAGCACCAGCAGCAGGCCCTGCGCCTGCTGGCCCAGAGCCCCCTGTGACCCGAGGAGACTGTCCCATGGCCCAGCTGGAACTCAGCCACCACCCTGACACTGACCTGCAGCAGCCCAGTCGGGGTGCCCAGTGGGCGCTGTGGGTGTCGCAGTGGGGGGTGCTGGCGGTGGCTGCACGTTTTTTGCCAGTCTGGCTGAGCGGTCTGGCGGCACTGGTGCTGGTGCTGTACGGGCTGCGCTGGTCAGGCCGGCTGGCGGGTACCCGATCGCGCTGGCGCCTGTTGCAGGGGGTGGTGTTTCTGGCTGGGGTGGGCGGGACCTGGGCGAGTTTTCACACCTTTCTGGGGGTGGATGCCGGGGTGGCTTTCCTGGTGGTGTGCCTGGTGGCCAAGTGGCTTGAGCTGCATCAGCGCCGGGATCACGACGTGGCCCTGAACCTGTCGCTGTTTGTGCTGGCCTCGCTGTTCCTGTTTGACCAGACCCTGACCAATGCCGTGCCGGTGCTGCTGGGTACGCTGGGTACGCTGTGGGCGCTGGGGCGGCAGGTCCAGTCCAGTGACCGAGCGGCGCTGGCGACCGTGTCGACCACAGTGGGGCTGGCCATTCCGCTGATGGTGGTGCTGTTCTTGTTCATGCCCCGGCTGCCCCCCCTGTGGTCGGTGCAGCTGGCCGGAGGGCAGGGCAAAACCGGCATGACCGATGAGATCCAGCCGGGTGATGTGGCCAGACTCAGCCAGTCCAGTGAGCTGGCCTTTCGGGTGGTGGTGCAGGAAGGGCAGCTGCCGCAGCGGGCGCAGCTGTATTGGCGCGGGCTGGTGATGAGTGACTTTGATGGCCAGCGCTGGCGGGTGTCCCGAGATGAGCGTGCTCGTGCCTATCATGTGCCACAGCTGACCCTGGTGCCCGTCTGGCTGCAGGCCGCCGTGGCGAGTACCACGCCACAGCTGCGTTATCAGTTGCAGATGCAGCGCACCGGCCAGCCCTGGCTGTTCAGTCTGGCCGTGCCCTACAGCACCGAAGCCGGGGTGCGGGTGAACCGTGATCTGTTGCTGCAGAACAATGCCCCGCTGGAGCTGGCCCAGAATTTTGTGGTGATGCAACTGCCGCCCTCGGGCCAGTCTGGCCCGCTGCCCCTGTGGGAGCGGCAGATGAATGTCTATCTGCCCCCAGCCAGCAACCCGCAGGCGCAGGGGTTTGCCCGGGCGCTGTGGCAGCGGGTGGGGCAGGACCCGCAGCGTTACAGCTCGGCGGTGCTGGGCTGGATCCGCACCCAGAATTTTTATTACACCCTGCAACCGCCGCCGCTGACCGGTGCCCGCATTGACCAGTTCCTGTTCCAGACCCGGCAGGGCTTCTGTGAACACTACGCTTCGGCCTATGCCTTCCTGATGCGTGCCGCAGGCGTGCCTGCGCGGCTGGTGGCAGGATACCAGGGCGGGCAGCGCGGGCAGGATGGCCAGAGCTGGGAGGTGCGTCAGATGGATGCCCATGCGTGGGTGGAAATCTGGCTGGAGGGCCGGGGCTGGGTGCGCGTTGATCCGACCGCGGCCATTGCCCCGGAGCGGATTGAGCAGGGGATGGCCGAGCTGTCCGAACAGCAGCCGCAGCTGTTTGGCGAGGGGGCTGCGGGGCTGCTGCGGGCCCAGCAATTCCGCTGGATGGGGCAGGCCCGTCAGTGGGCCGACTATGTGGGCTATCTGTGGCAGCGCGATGTGGTGGGTTTTGACCAGAATGCCCAGCAGGGCTGGCTGTCGCGCTGGCTGGGCATCGAGTCCATGCGCCAGCAGCTGCTGACCCTGGGTGGGCTGTTTGCGGGCGGGGTGCTGCTGGCGGTGGGCTGGCTGTGGTGGCAGCGCCGTCCGCGCCTGCACCCGGTGGACCAGCCCGTCCTGTGGCTGTCGCGCCACCTGCAGCGGCAGGGCCTGCCGGGCCGGCAACCCCAGGAAACCGTTCGCCAGTGGCTGGACCGGGTCGGTGCCGCACAACCGCAGTGGTCCGGTGCGCTCGCGGGGCTGGTGCTGACCTACGAGCAGGCCCGCTATGCACCCCTGGACCCGGCACAAATCCGGCCGCTGCAGCGCCAGCTGTGGCAGCAGGTGCGCCAGTTCCGGCGAGCACTGCGGCGGATTGACTAAAATTGAGGCAAAAGCACAGCTGGCCCATTGCCAAACTGAAAAAATCTGTTAACATGCCGCTCCACGACAGGCGTATAGCTCAGTTGGTTAGAGCACCACCTTGACATGGTGGGGGTCGTTGGTTCGAGTCCAATTACGCCTACCACATTCTGTCTTTGTTTTCCACGCCTTAGGCACCTCTTGCTTAAGGCGTTTTTTTATGACTTAAAAAACCGACCACAGCCAACCATTGGCAGCGCCGATTGTTTCGATCCAACAAAACGGATCAGGTCTACTTGAAGGTGGTCTAATAAGTGTTCATGATTTGTAATACAGGGTCGGCACATAAACTATAAGAACGCATAATGAATTCTGAAGACCATGTCATAGTGTTGGACGCGATGGGCCAGTTGATCCGCTTGTGCTACGCCAGTCATGCCACGCTGGACCCCAACCAGATCGGGTTTGGCCTGGACCGGCTCGCGTCCAGAAGCCGGATTTTCAACCAGCAGTTCGGCATCACCAGCGTACTGTATTATGGCAAGGGCTTTTTTTTCCAGTGTCTGGAAGGCGAAGCCGAGGTAGTCGACAAGCTGTACAAAAAAATCCGCAAGGATCAGCGCCATGAAGAGGTCATGCTACTGGACCGTGAACCAGTGGAGATCCGTGCCTTCACCACCCCAATGAAGGTGGTGATCATCAATGATGAGATCCGGGCCGCCTACCACAGCACCCCCGAGCATCCCTTCCTGCCCACCCGGCTCAGGCGTCGTGAGGTGGGGACCTTTTTGACCCTGCTGCAACAGCAGCCCAACTATGAGCGGCTGACCGAGTTCCAGCACAATTCCACCATGATCACCGTGGTGGGTGAAAACCCGCAATTGCCACTGGTGCGTCCGATGGTGCTGGTGCTGGTGTTGCTGATCCTGATTCTGATGGGATTCCTGCTGGTGCCGTTTTTTCACTCCTCGCTGTAAAACCGCCAGCAGCGATCCG
>JBPOIS010000152.1:0-4934 GCA_052034295.1 Pseudomonadota bacterium | reverse complement strand
GGATGCACACGCCAGCACGGCGGTGCAGCTGATTTTCAGCCAGTTGCCGGTGGCCTACCGGGACGGCCACAATCTGGCGGCACGCCTGTCGCTGGGGCTGGCGGCGCACTATGCAGGGCTGGCCCTGAACAAGGCCAGTCTGGGCTATGTACACGCCATTGCCCACCAGCTCGGTGCCCACTGCGGGGTGCCGCATGGCCGGGCCAATGCCACCGTGCTGCCGTACATCCTGGACTTCAATCAGGCCAGTTCAGCCCCCCGGCTGGCCCAGCTGGCCCGCCTGCTCAGGCTGGCCGAGGCCCACCACAGCGACGCACAGGCGGCGGCCCGTCTGGTGGCTGAAGTAAATGCGCTGATCGCTGCCGTGCACATCAACACCCGCATTCCTGGCCTGCAGCCCGAGCGATTTGAGGACATGATCACCGCGGCCCTGCGCGAAGCCCACAGCACCTATCCAGTGCCGCGCATGATGAACCGCAGTCAGATGCGCGCCATCCTGCAGCGCATCAAAGCCGCCAGCGATGCGGCCTGAGGGTGGGGACTGATCGGACAGCTGTTCCTGAGCGCGGTGGTGGGGCACACTATATCTGCATTGCGGCGCAGAACAGATGGAGTGAGGCATGTGGGCACAGGACAATCTTCATGCTGAAAGTCAGGCTCTGGGGTGGTTTGGGGCGCTGTGGCTGGCCATTGCCGTCCTGTGCTGGGGAGAAGGCGGCGGCTTTATGAGCCTGCCGCTGGCGTGTTTCGCGGCAGTGTATTTTTTGCTCAGGCTGCTGGGCCAGTGGTGGCGCACAGCCCCGTGGCAGCCCACCGCCTGGCGGGTGGGACTGATTGCGCTACTCACTTTCGCGGTGATCACTCACCATCGCCAGGTGGATCAGCAACGGCGCCTGCACGCGGAGCAATTGATTCGCCAGATGCAGCCCATCGTTCGGCAGCGGCTATGTCCTGCGCTGAACCCTGAGGTACTGGCCAGACTGAAAAAACAGCATCGCATCTTCCTGAGTGGTCAGCAGGGTCAGCGACCTTTTTTGTTTTACCCGTCAAGCTGGATGCCTTTTTCCACTTATGTTTTTGATTTTGAGAAAAATCTCTGGACGTTTGCGTCCGATTAGCCTCCAGTAAAGGTCTGGATAAAAAAACCGCCCCGAAAGGCGGTTTTTTCCAAAAACCCCCGCTCAGTGCGCCAGAAAAGCCGCCCTGACCCGGTCCAGGTGCTGCTGGACATAATCCACCGAAAGCCGGTTACGGTTGCGCAAATCATCCAGGGTATACGCCCGGGAGAAGTCCTCGGCCAGGCCAGACACCAGTGTGTTGCTGCGGTGGTTGACCCGGGTGCGGATGTCCTGATGGTAGCTGGGATTGCCGCCCAGGTGCACACCTCCACGCTGGAGATTTTTGCGCCAGGTCAGCGGCAGCGAGACCTGTAGACCCACAAACGAAGTCTGCTCAGGGGAACTGATTCGCGCATACTGCAGTTCAATGGCGGTGTCGCCGTACCACCATTGACTGCTGAGCTTCACCCCCTGATCCCCGGCATAAAACTGCCCGGCATCCAGCCCCAGCACCAGGTTGTGCCAGTTCATCCGGTATCCAGCCCACACTGGCAGAACAGTCTCTGCAAGCCCATCCTCACGATAGGCCCCAGCTGAAAGCCGCAGCTGCTGACTGGACGCTGGCAGCGCCCATTGGGCCTCCGCCAGAATCCCCTGCTGGTCTGCAGAAAGACGCCCGGCCATCACATGGGTCCTCAGCGGCGGCTGCGGCGACCAGAACTGATGCAGCAAGGCCTTGTCCAGTCCCTGTCGGAGCGCATTGCCCGCATAGACCCCACCGGCCTGATAATCCTCGCTGTCCTGGATGGGCAGGATGGCGTTGGCTTCCAGCAGTGCGCCGGGCCAGCCCAGCGGCACTTTGAGGTTGACATCGGCCCCCAGCGAATAGTCCAGTACGCCCACCTCTGTGGCGATGGCATAATCCAGCTTGGGGGCCAGCTCCAGCCGGGTCTGGGACAGGCGCTGCAGATATGGGGTCTGATCCCCGGCCATCGAACCTGCAAAATCGGTGCGGATGTTGCTCAGAACCGGCCCCACACACGTCCCCTGACGGGAGTCTGCCCATTGCCGCAGGCAGCCGGTGTCGCTGTCGACCGCCAGCAGCGGCTGTTGGTACTTCTGCACCACCAGCGTGAATGGCAGGGCGGTCTGGAGGTCCGCCGATCCATGGTGAATCTGGGCCAGCGCAGCCCCGAGGGCATCCAGCAGGTTCCAGTCAAAACCCTGCCCATCCACCACCACCATGTAGCGCGGGCCTGACTGAACCTGGACATCCTGGAATCCGGCCTGATGCAGGCGAGCGATCAGTGCCTCTGCGGACCATGACCCCGAGGAGACCAAACGCGGAGACTGGACGCCACTCTGGGACTGGGACGGCTGCCCTGCCGGCATGACAGACTGGGACACTACAGCAGTCTGCACTTTGTGGCTGGGCTTTGAAAAGTCGAGCGGGCGGGAAATCCCCAGGGTCAGCCCCCAGCGGTTCAGCTCGTCCTGAGGCCGCACATACACGCTGGTGCTCAGGCTCACAGGCCAATCCCTGCGACTCAGCCACAACTGCCCGCCTGCCTGCACCTGACCATCCACATACTCCACCACGGGCCGCAAGGGGGCATTACGCTTCCACAGCACGCTGGCAAAAGGACCCTTGAGGGGAGAGCGGATGGGCTCATCCCGGACGACTCCCCAGCCCACATTGGCCACCCAGTCAGACAGCTCCCAACCGAGCACCGCATAGGCAGCCTGATTGTGGCGGGCTGCACCGGCCAAGTCCGTGCCGCCAATCGCCACCCTGGGCCACCAGACCGATGGGGCCACCTGAAACAACTGGTCCAGCTCAGGCAGGGCCAGTTTGGCCGACACCGACAAATCACGGAGACCACAGTTGCTGACAAAACAATTGCTGTTCAGCTCATGGCTGGCCACCACCCCAAACAGCTCAAACTGGTCCCAGAGCCCCAGTCCCAGCCCCAGACTGTAGCCGTCACGGTCTGTCCCGGTCACCGGCAACTCATTGGCCAGACCCAGCGCCACCTGGCCTGTGGGCAGGACATCCGGCACGGGTGTGGTCAAAGCACTGCGATAGCCCGCAGGGGCAACCTGGAGCCATTCGGGCCCAGCCAGGGCAGAAGTGTAAAAGCCGGTCGACAGCAGCCAGACCAGGAGATTGTGGCGTACCGACATGGGGAGAGGTCCTGCGGGGATATTCAAGGATTTCAGAGCCTGCTTTTAGGCCACCCGGAGGTGGCATAAAAGCGATAGATCATTCAGGCGCAAACGGTCAGTTGCGTCCGCTGGAACCGGTGGGGATCTGACAGGACAGGGTGGGCAGGTTGACCTTATAGGTCAGTACCCCATTGGTCACGGTGGACGCATTCAGGGTCACATTGCGCACCACATACCTGGACACATTGTTGTCCCAGATGTACAACTGGCCACTGGTGCCCAACGGCAGGTTGGTGAAGCTGGCATCTGCGGTCGGAGAACCCTGGGCCACGCGAGCATAGGCACTCAGGAAACGACTACCGTTCCAGAAGCCCACAAAAGTCGGCACGGGGCGCTGGTTGGCCTGGTTGGCGCAGCTCTCGGTCACCTGGACATTCAGGGTAGCCCGTTGCTGGGATGGCGAAGGGGCACTGATGCCGATGGCACCGCCCTGACACAGGTTGGTGGCCGGCAGCTGGCCCACCACACTGCCCTGAGCATCCACCACCCGGACGGTACTGCGCTGGTTCAGTGGGTAGCGATACAGGGTCAGGCTGGAGTCAGAAACAAACGGAATTTCCCGATAGAAGCGGCTGCCCTCTACGCCAGTGATCTGCAAGCTCAGCTGACGGGCATCGCCGACCGTGCGCTGCAGTGTCATATTGGCTGTGCAAGTTGGTCCGTAGAAATCCAGACTCCAATAGGACGACAAATGCGTGGTCTGGAAACGAACCTCATAAAAATCTGGATCAACCGGATTTTTTTCCTCGATCACGCCATTGGTTTCAAATCCCCATTGGCCAGTTTGTTCGTTATAGCTCCAGATCGGGTAAGTGTCGCCTGCAGCCAGCAACCCACCATTCAGGTTACGTGAACTCTTTGGCAGGTCGATACTGAGACTCAGCGGCTGGTCAAACTTTTTCAGGGACCGTCCAGTACTGTCCAACAGATTGAACTGGGCAAATCCGCCGGTGATAAAGCTGCCTTTGCCCGGATCCACCCCATTCAGCACGGTAGCAGGCGCACTGACGGCCGGCGTAAAGCCCCCCGGAAATGCAGACAACGCGTTGATTTCCGCATTGGAAAACTTGACAGCAGACAGGTTCAGTGCCCCGGCGAGGACAATCTTGTTGCCGGCATCATCCAGTGCAGAAACGCCCGCAGGCAGGGTGATCCGGGCACTGCCCACTGCTTCGGGAGTTCCTTCGGCACTGGTGGTGGTCTTGGCAGGCGTTTCCACAGACACCGGGACATCGGTCACCCGTCCACCCGTGGCTGCTGGCAGCACGGTGCTGGCCACCGCCACCCCCAGAGAAGCATCCTGGTTCACTGCCGCCGCATTGCCCTGATTGGTCAGCTTGAGCGTGATGGTCTGAGAACCCTTGATGGACGTGTCCTGGCTGATCTGTACGCCCGACTGCAGCCAGCCCTTGCTGGCATTTCCAGCGACCACACTGAACCGTGTGGCATCCGTGGCGTAACTGGCCGCCACAGCCATGGCGCCCTGCGCCGTGAAATTCTTGCCCTTGACCGACTGGCCGGCAGCATCCACCACCAGCCCAGCGTCCACAGCGGGCCCTTCAAAACGGACTTGCAGGGCGTCGCTGATGGGCGCGCCTGTGGCCAGATCGCTGAACACCAGCTGATACAGATAGTCCTGTTGCAGATTAT
>JBPOIS010000195.1:0-2546 GCA_052034295.1 Pseudomonadota bacterium | reverse complement strand
GTCAACACAGTGTAATAGAGACCTGCAGGCGGTCAAAAGGTCGAAAAGCGCACGTTTTTGCGCTTTTTTGTGAATCGAAAAGACAAATAACAAAGAAATCTTACATCTGCTCTTTATAATCTGTAGGCCAGTGGCGACGCGCCTGCACCGCCTGATCCGACCGGTTTGAACATCTGGTTGACCCTGGTGGCCCTTCTGCTGGAGGATTGGTTCAAGTGGCGACTGTAGGGAAGTCGCAGAAAAGATACGCTGACTCTGCTGAGGACTATCGTGCTTGAGAATATCGGCAACCTGAACACGTCAAAGCAATTTACATTATTGGAAAAAAATCTTGATGAAATGGGCCTGTGGTGGGACTCGAACCCACATAGACCGGCCCAGTCAAAGACTGGGAAGGCGCTTCCCCGTAAGCTACCCCATGCCTGTGGTTCATTTTAACGCCATGAGGGGGTTTTGCAATTAACCCTGTACAGATATCAGCCAGACCGTTTCCCGCCGTTCCACGACGGAGCAGCACCAGACGTGCCCTGATCGAAGTTGAAGGGCCAGGGCGGTGAAGCCGCAACCCAGCGAGCGGGATTTTTTTGGCTGCAGTGCAAAAGCAAATGCAAATGCAAATCCGTGCAAAAGCAGGTGTAACCCAACAAAAAAACGCCTGCGTGCCAGAAATGCAGCGGCGTTTTTTTGAATCAGCGAAAAATGGCGCAGCGGACGGGACTCGAACCCGCGACCCCCGGCGTGACAGGCCGGTATTCTAACCGACTGAACTACCGCTGCGTGATGTGGCTGGTCTTGCAACCAGATTGGCGGGGTAAGCCAATAAAAAAAGCCCTGATTTGTCCGCAACCTTCGGTTGCGCTAGGGCTTTTTTGACGTCTGACGAGTTCTGGGCATCAAACTTCGCGATGGCGCAGCGGACGGGACTCGAACCCGCGACCCCCGGCGTGACAGGCCGGTATTCTAACCGACTGAACTACCGCTGCATCGCAAAACAACGAGAAATTGGTGGGTGGTAACGGGCTCGAACCGCTGACCCGCTGCTTGTAAGGCAGCTGCTCTACCAACTGAGCTAACCACCCAACGTCGCGTTGTGGTGTGCATTATAGGGCGTTCTTTGGCCCTGTCAAACCCCTTTTTGCCCTGAAAGCACCCAAACGCCTAAAAACTCGCCAAAACCCTGTAAAAACCGCTTTTTAGGCGAAAATTTCAACAACCGTCCCCACGGGGACCTGCTCAAACAGCGCCACAAGGTCAGTGTTGCGCATGCGGACACACCCATGCGAGCGCGGTTCACCCATCGGCTCCGTGTCTGGCGTGCCATGGATGTAGATGTAGCGATCGTAGCTGTCACAGCCCGGCCCCTGATTGAAGCCCGGCTCACAACCCGCCAGACGCAGGATGCGGGTCAGGATCCAGTCGCGTTCAGGATACTGGGCGGCCAGTGCTGTCGTGTGGATTTCCCCAGTGGGCTGACGCGCCACAAACACGGTCCCGATGGGCATGCCCTCGCCATAGCGCTCGACCACCTGATGCCGGCCACGCGGGGTACAGCCGCTGCCCTCCTGTTCCCCGGCCCCTGCCTGTGCGGTGGACACGGGATAGCAGGCCAGCACCGTTGTGCCCTGCCGCAGCCACAGTTGCTGGGTGGCGATGGACACGGTGATCGATTTGGGTGGTACGGACATGGGCTTCCTCAGGTGACGCAACACTACCAAATCGAAGTGTAATGCCTACAGGCGCAACAGTCGTCCTACATTTTTTGGCCAATTGGATGACGGCAAAGTCCAGTGATTTTCTTAAGCTGTTGATGAATCCAGAAAAACCTGAAGAGCCTCTGCAATGAAACATCCCCTGTATGACCATGTGATCCAGCAGTTGCAGCCGGTGGTAGCGCCCGTGGCGACGCTGCTGCACATCCAGCCTGCGCAGTCCCATCAGGCGCTGTACACGGTGGCGGCCCTGACCATCAAACTGCTGCAGCAGGCCCTGCACGAGCGTGGTGCAGAACCCGCCCGCCAGCTGCTGGATGCCAACCTGTTGCAAAACATCCCAGCCGATGCACCACTGAGTCCCGAACTGGTCTGGACCGCCCGCGACACCGGCCGTCCCCTGCTCGACAAATATCTGCTGGAAGGTGACAGCCGCCAGCAGGTGCTGCAGCAGCTCAGTCAGCAACTCTCGGTGGACCCTCAGACCGCACAGGATGTCCTGCAGACCTACCTGACCCTGTCGGTGCGCAGTCTCTCACTGTGGGCCAGTGCCCAGGCGCTGGATGCCGCTGGCCTACAGCCCTACCTGGAGCAGGAACAGCTGGATGACGCCAGCCTGCCGGACTGGCTGAACCAGCGGTTTGCACAGCTGCCGCCCGCCCAGCCCAGTACCGCCCTGCCCCCGGTGGGGGAGGTTCCGGTACAGACCACTCGCGCGGCAGCCCAGTCCAGTCGGGAAAAACAGTCACAGAGCCTGCTGAGTCAGTATGGCCTGCACCTGGGCTTTGCGATCTTGGCGCTGATTCCCTTTCTGGTGTTTTTCAAATCCTGCAACGC
>JBPOIS010000123.1:0-6534 GCA_052034295.1 Pseudomonadota bacterium | reverse complement strand
CCAGGATGTAAAAGGGATGCAACCCGGGGGCCAGCAGGGCCTGCGGTGCTGCGGGCCACTGGTTCAGTGCCTCACCGACCTGACGCAGACGCGGGAAATGCCGGGCCAGATAGCCCACCAGCACCAGTTGTTCGACGCCCTGCAGCCGTGCTGCCCCCGCCAGCGCCTGCCGGTCCGGGTCAAACTCCGGCACGTCAAAATGGGTGTGGGTGTCGATCAGCCGCAACATGGCACAGTCCTCACCCCCAGCGGTTCAATCGCGCGGCAGCCAGGCAGTGCGCAGGATGCCCTTCAGCTCGTCCCGGCCCAGCGTCAGTTCCGGGTGGCCCGCCGCGTAGGGGGCGATGGCGTACTGGCCATATTGCACGTGCAACTGGCCATACGCATCCAGCCACCAGCCGTCAAAATCGGCAAAATCCGCGTATTTGATGCCTTCAAACAGCCCCAGCGCCTGCACCTGTTGCTGGTACTGGGCATACAGCTTGCGCTTGAGCGCCTCACGCTGTCCCGGCACCAGCACATCATCCAGTTGCAGCAGTTTTTTCTGTTTTTGGTCAAAGGTCAGCCAGGTGCGCGCCTCCATGCCGTGCGCCGCACCCTCCGGATACTGGTAATGGCTCAGGTCCAGCACCAGAAAGCGGGCCGTCCAGTCCTTCTCGGTCACCCGGTCCACTGACTGCAGCCCCTGCTCGCCATCCGAACGCAGCTGGCCCTGATAGTGGCCGGCCAGCCCGGAAGCCGGCAGCTTGCCCCCGGCGAGCTGCTGGGCCACCAGCGGATTCACCCATTGCCATGCGCCGGCAAACACCGGCCACTGCGCATCGACCTGATTGCAGTGACGGCGACAGCTCGGGGTACTGGCTTTGATTGCATCAACGCGATAAAGGGTCTGCACCGTCAGTGCGGGCGCTGCCAGTACGGGCAGGCTGAGGGTCAGGCCCAGCAGCAGGGTGAGGAGGGTTTTCATGGTTCAGGGCTCCAGAAGGCCGCGACACACCGACGCGCCGCGGCCAGCACAGCGCCAGTGCTGCCACGACACCCAGCTTGAGGACAGCAGTGTTTTTCATGGCTTCAGCCTGCCACAGCCCCGGTGGAGCCTCCAGTATGTTTTGTTAATCCAGACCAGCATCAGCGCCTCCGGCCTGCGCGGCCAGCAGCGCTAGACAGTCGTCAAACGTCCGGCTGACCCGGGTCAAATCCGCAATCATCGGCAACACCGGCCAGGTGGCCTGCTGCCCCAGCGCCACATACTCCGCCAGCCCGGCCAGACTCGGATTGGACAGCACCCGCAAGTAAGCCTGGGGCCGAAACGGAAAGCGGATGGTCACATCACCCAGATAGCGCTGATTGGCCAGCGCATGCGCCTGCGCCACCACAGGCCGCAGCGGCGTGCCATCCAGCACCTGCCGGGCAATCCCCATCGACTCGGCGGCCACGGCATGCAGCACCGACGCGGCCATGTGTTTGCCGACCGCCCAGGCCCCACGCTGCTGGCGGTGGGTGATGAACGGAATCACATGCGGATTGGCCTGGCTGACGATGGTCTGGTTGACATTGTGCAGGCGGGCCAGCCGTTCACGTGGCAGGTCCCCATCAAAGGTGCCATCCATCCAGCGCTCGGTGGGCATGTAGTCCCGCTGCACCCCATGATGGCGCTCCTGCAGCACCACCGGCGGAAACAGACCCGGCACGGCACACGAGGCCAGCGCGGCATACTCAATCAGCACATCCGGTGAGGTCAGGTGGCTGAGCAGCCGGGGTTTCTGGTGGGCACGGGTGGCCGACACGGTGATGTTGAGCACCCGCCCCGAACGCGCATGCGCCTCAGCAAACGTGGCACTCTGGGTGTTGGCCAGAATGTGCTGCATCACCTGCGCCGGATCCATGGCCGAGCGTTGCACCCACATGTCACGCGGGTGGCGCCAGCGCAGGGCTGTCCGGTCAATCTGTGCCAGCGGCTGGGCAAAAAACGCCGCCAGCTCAGCGTCGCTGCGGTTGCAGACCGCCGTGGCAATGATCGCCCCCATGCTCGACCCGGCGATGATGCGCGGCAACAGCCGGGCTTCCCACAGCGCCTTCACCACCCCCAGGTGATAAATCCCAAAGGCCCCGCCCCCGCTCAGAATCAACGCCGGACGGCCATACACCCGCTCCGCCCGCTCAAACAGCGCCCGCTTCCGGGCCACCTCCAGACCCGGCACCGGATGCACCGCCAGCGCACGCATGGCCTGCTCCACCGTGTCCAGATAGGTGGTGACCACGGTCTTTGTGCCGGTCAGCGCGTACTGGTACAGCTGCGGATTGTTCAGCTCACCCAGATGCCGGTACAGGCTCTGCTGCAGCAGGTCCGCCAGTGCCAGCCAGTCCTGCCGGGCCATCAGCGCCTGCAGGCTGCTGATGTGCTCACGGATCAGTGCTTCATGAAAAAATTCCGAGCCATCGGCCTCACGCCACTCGGCTGCACCGGTCAGGGCATCGATGGCGGCGGCAATGTCCAGCCATTCCGCCGCGCTGCGTGCGGCAGCCAGATCACGCTGTAGGTCCATGAGGCGGGGCATGGCGGATGGTCTCCAGAATTGACAATGCGTTTGTGGGGTGCGCTATTGTGTACAGGTCAGGGATAAAATCCCAGCACCCACCCAGCCTGCACCGGTCCCTGTCGGTCTGTTGCTGGCGGAGGGTCCTTTTTGGGGTGGACTGGGCTACACTGACGGCACAAATTTGCGCTAGTTTGGATTTATCTGTAAATGACTGCCCGCCATGAACTGCTGAAAAACCTGCTGGATTATGTCCGTCAGAGCGAGGGTACCGATCCGGGCCCCCGGCCCATGCCCAGTGATTTGCTGAACCCGGACCAGCTGGCCGGTCTTCCCGGGGTAGAGCTGTTTCCGGAAGACGATGTGCTGCTGAGGGTCAGCCGCCTGCACCCCACCCCACCACCGCGCCTTCCCAAAAACGCCTATTCGGCTTTTTTTCAGGGTTCTGAAGACCCCCTGCATCCCCCACGGCTCAAGCGTGCGGAGCTGGAAACAACCCTGCGCACGCAGCCTGACCCAGACCCGGACCTGGCCGACACACTGGCTGAAGCGCAGACCCTGTTTGATTACTATCTGAACAGCTGGAATGCCTGGGCCACTCCCGAGCGCCTGATCCGGCAGGCCATTGCCCTGTATGACCGGCTGTTTGACTGGCGCATCCATCTGACCATGACGGTCGAGCGTCCCCAGGAGCTGGTGCTGGGCGTGGGGCTGGTGCATTGGCCTGCGGCTGGCGGCAATTACGACTATCCCCTGATTACGACCCTGCTGGAAATCGCCCAGCAGCAGGATGCGCTGGAAATCCGTGCCTGTCTGGTCAAGCCCCGCTTGGAGTTTGAATATTTTTTACAGCAGCCTGACCTGCTGCAAAGTGGCGAGCTGTATCAGCAGCTCAGCCAGGCGCTGCAGGATGGCCGCCAGATCAGCCCACAGGATTACAGCAGCTATTCGGATCTGGTCTCAGCCGCGATTCATGGCCTCAGTGCCCAGGGGATTTATCAGGAGAGCCCACATGCCCCGCCACATGGTCCAACCCCAGCGGCGTCACTGGCCTGGCGGATTTTTTTACGCAATCGCTCCACTTCCCTGATTCATCAGGACATTGAGGCCCTGAAGCGCAATCTGGAGCAGTGGCCCGAGGACCAGTTGCCCGCCCAGTTGCTGAATCTGGTGACCCCTCCCAGTCAGGCGCGTGAAGTCCCCCAGACCCCGGTCTGCTTCCGGGGGCGGGGCGGTCTGGAGGGTCAGGGCAGCACCGTGCAGGAGCTTTTTTTTCCCCTGCCCTACAACCATGAACAAATTACCATCATTGAGCGTTTGAACCGTCAGGATGGCGTGGTCGTGCAGGGGCCGCCGGGCACAGGCAAAACCCACACCATTGCCAACATCATCTGTCATGCCCTGGCTCTGGGCCAGCGGGTGCTGGTCACCGCCGAAAAAGCCCATGTGCTCAAGACTGTACAAAGCAAAATCCCCGAGGACATCCGGCCACTGGTGGTGTCGCGGGCGGGCTCCGACCGGGAAGGCCAGCGCCAGCTTGAATCATCCATAGACCTGATCCTGCAGCGCGTGGCCCAATTGGACCCAACCCAGCTCAGTGCAGAAATCCAGCAGCTGGATGAACGCATCGAACACACCCAGCGTGAACTGCTGCGCATTGACCGCAGGATTCGCACGCTCGCACAGGCCCACTATGCAGACCTGGAACTCGATGGCGTGATCCAGAAGCCGGCACGCGTGGCCGAATGGGTGATGCAGGGCGAAGCCGAGCATGGCTGGCTGGATGACGCGCTCAGCCTGGACCCCCAGCATGCCCCGCCGGTGCAGGAATCTGACATGGCTGCCCTCCGTCAGGCCCGCGCACAGGTCGGGCCGGATCTGGCCTATCTGAGCACGACACTGGTGACTGCGGCACGCTGGCCTGAACCGCAACAGGTCCTGCAGCTGCACCAGACCTTACTGCACCTCCGTGACCTGAGCCAACAACAGGCCAGCGGTCAGCTCTGGCCCCTATTGACACCCCCGGATCAGGCGGAAGACACCCTGCAGGCGCTGCGTGCGTCCCTGCACGACCGTCTGGATCATGTGCAGGCGCTGCAGCAGTTACAGCAGGAAAAACCCTGGACCGTCGCAGCCCTGCGGCATTTCACCAGCGCTGACAGCCAGACCGAACTGGCGGCCCTGAATCAACTGCTGCCAGAACTCGATCAACTGTCCACACTGAGGGCACAACTGCTCAATCAGCCCATCACCGTGCCTGAGCTGCTGTGGCAGGACCCCAGGGCACTGGCCTGCATCGCACAGGCTGCGGTGAGCGGCAAACCCTTTGGCCTGTTCAGTCTGGTGCCGGCCGCCACCAAGCAACTGCTGGCACAGATCACTGTCAGTGGCCATACTCCAGCCACCCTGGGGGACTGGCAAGCCATCCAGCAACGGGTGGATTGGCAAAAAACCGTGACCACCCTGCTGACCCGCTATCAGCAATTGGCGCCGTTGCTCGACCTGCCCGCCGTGTCAGGACCACAGGCCGACCTGCTGCTCCTGTTGCGTGAACTGGAGCTGCTGACCCGTGCCCTGCGGCAAATGCAGGCGCTCACCCAAGTGCTCAAACAACCGCTGCAACCGAATCCCACCGACGTGCTGCGGGGTCCCGAAGGGCAAAAACTGGACCAACCGGGTGACGTACAGACAGTCCTGCAGCAGGTCGATCAACACCTGCACCGGCTGCACCTGGAGCAATCCCGGGCCCAGTACCGCCTGCTCCAACAGCTGGCCCAGCAGCAATCCGGCACCGTGGGCGATACGTTGCGCCAGCTGGTGCTGACCCTGGATCAACCCCAGTCCGAAGTTGATCTGCTGACCCAGTACAGCCAGCAGATGCAACAGCTGATCCGGCTGGAACAATTACAGCCCCAGTTCAACACCATCCGCACCCTGGCCGACCGTATAGAAGCCGCAGGCGCTCCCCGTCTGGCCGGTCGTCTGCGCACTGTGCCCAGCCCTTCTGCCAGTGATGATCCTGCCCTGCCCACCGACTGGCGCGAAGCATGGCAGTGGCGACGGGCCAAAAACCATCTGGACCAGATCAGTGACCGAACCGAACTGCAGACCCTGGCGCAGCAACGCCGTGAATGTGAACAACAGCTGGCGCAGGGCTATCAACAGGTGGTGGCGCAACGGGCCTGGCTGGGCCTGAAAACCAACCTGACCCCCCATGTCATTTCTGCCCTGAACCGCTACAAGCAGGCCGTGCAAAAAATCGGCAAAGGCACCGGCAAAAATGCTCCCCGCCACCGGCGCGAAGCGCAGGATGCCCTCACCGATGCCGCTGCCGCGATTCCCTGCTGGGTGATGACCCAGGCACAGGTGTCGGAGTCCATGCCGGCACAGCCCGGCCTGTTTGACCTGATCATCGTCGATGAGGCCTCACAGTCCACCTTCAATGCCCTGCCTGTGCTGATGCGGGGTAAAAAAATCCTGATCGTGGGCGATGACAAACAGGTCTCTCCCTCATTTGTCGGCCTCAGTGCCGAACGGGTCGAGGAGCTGAAAAGCAAATTCCTCGCGGGCCAGCCCCGTGCCAATGCCATTGCCCCGGACCTGTCGCTGTATGCAATTGCCAAAAACATTTACCCTGCACAGGTGGAACTGCAGGAGCACTTTCGCTGCCATCCGGCCATCATTGAATACAGCAACCGCACCTACTATGACGGCCACATCAAGCCGCTGCGCATTTCCAAAGCCTCTGAACGGCTGGATCCGCCGCTGGTGTCCATCTATGTGCCAGATGGGGTACGCCACAAAGGCCGCAGCTCGGACCTCAACCGCCCGGAAGCCCAAGCCATCATTGCGGAAATCCGCCTGCTGCTCGACGACCCCAAATTCAGGGGCCGCAGCATCGGGGTGGTGTCACTGCTGGGACCGGCACAGGCCCAATACATCAGTGAACAAGCCAAAAACCAACTGGATGTGCACGAACTGACCCAGCGTGAGTTTG
>JBPOIS010000054.1:0-3955 GCA_052034295.1 Pseudomonadota bacterium | reverse complement strand
GTTTGACTGCGTGATGCCCACCCGCAACGCGCGCAACGGGCATTACTTCGTCAGTGGCACCCCGGAAAACAAAGGCGTGGTGCGCATCCGCAACAGCCAGTACCGCCATGATCAGGGCAGGCTTGATTCCGAGTGTGACTGCTACACCTGCCAGAATTTCACCCGTGCCTATCTCTACCATCTGGACAAATGCGGCGAAATGCTCGGCGCCATGCTCGGCACCATCCACAACCTGCGTTATTACCAGCGGCTGATGCAGCAGCTGCGCGACGCCATCGCAGCCGGACAGCTGGACGGCTATGTCGAGTCGTTCTATGCACGGCGCGGCATGGCGGTGCCGGAGCTGCACTGAGCACCGGAAAGGCGCTGGCCCGGTGGCTGTCATCCTGGGCATGACCCTGGGATGGATTGGCAAAAGGTTACAAAAACCTGCCAAAACTGTCATGCGAAGTTCATCGGACCCGTCAAAAATACCCCCATGAACACGACCCTGAACGCCCTCTGGCAGCGGCATGTGCGCCAGCCCCTGAGCCGCTGGGGCAGTGCCCTGAACACCCACTGGACCCAGCCGCACTGGCAGGCCCGGCGTGAACAGGTGCTGCACCATGACCTGCACTGGTGTCTGCGCCTGAACCGGCACTCGGCACGGCAGCCGGTGGCCCTGGGCTTCAAAGTCATCAGCCGTCTGGGCGATGGCAGCTTCTGGGTGGGCATGGCTGCGGCCACCGCACTGCTGACCGGGCCGTCTGGCTGGCCGCGGCTCGGCTGGTACATGCTGTGCAGTCATGGCGGCACCCGGCTGTATCGGGTTCTGAAAAAAACCACCGTACGCCCGCGCCCCTATCAGGTCCATCAGGCCATTCGGCTGGGCGAGCGGCCTCTGGACCATTTCAGTTTTCCTTCCGGGCACACCCTGCATGCGGTGATGATCACCCTGCTGCTGGGCCAGCTGGCCCCGGTGTTGCTGTGGGTGATGGTGCCGTTTACCGTACTGGTGGCGCTGTCGCGGGTGATTCTGGGCCTGCATTATCCCAGCGACGTGCTGGCGGGGGCCGTGCTGGGGGCAGGGTTGGCCGGACTTGGGCTGTTGAGCGGCCAATGGCTCTGGGGACATTGACCCAGGGCAGGCTTCGACGCCGCTCAGCCTGCATCAACCCGCTTTTGCTTTTGACAGCTATTCAGCCCAAAACCCAACCCACTACGGGGAAAGTCCCCGCAATTGTCCGAGCCCGCTCAGCATCCGCAAAAAACCCAGCCGCCGCGCCAGCCCGACCACCGCAAAGAGCCCGGCCGCCCGCGAGTTTTGCGGGGACAGGTGGTTTTGCCGACTTTTGCCGAAACAAAAGTCGGTCGCCGAAGGCCGGGCACGGCACCCTGCACAAAAAGGCTTCGGCTTCGCTCAGCCCACACAATCCTGCCCCCTGAGCGCAGTCGAAGGGCAGGCTTCGGCTTCGTTCAACCCACAGTGCCTGCTTTCTGAGCGGCCTCAAAAAACCGCCCCAGTTTTTTAACCCCCCGCCCACATCCAGACGGCTCTGCCTCAGCGCGCAATCGCATAATCCGTGGTCACCACCACCCGCGCGATCTTGTCGATGGTGGAGGTGTCGTAGCTACCGCCATACTCATCGTCATCGGTGGACAGGGGTGCACGGATCTGGAACACCCCCTGTGAGGCCGACACCAGATTGCCCACTTTTACCCCGCCACTCTTGGCAAACTCCTCGGCGCGGGTCTTGGCATCACGGGTGGCTTCGCCGATCAGCTTCAACTTGATCTGGTCCAGATTGCCGACCAGATACTGGGTCTGGGTGTCACCGATGCTGAGCCCCTGCACGATGAGCTGCTCCATGCGCTGGCTGAGCTGGGTCGGCGTGTCCACGTTGTTGACCACCACCCCGAACTGCTGGGTCAGGTCGTAGCCGATCAGGGGGCCATCATTGCCGTTGTCGAGCTTTTGATAGACCGGCGTGGCATTCCAGTTGGTGAGCTGGATGTCCTGCTGCTTGATCAATCCCCCGGTGGTGAGCGCCTGGGTGACTTTTTGCATTTCGGCGCGCAGCAGGGGAATGCCCTCCGCCTGTGAGCTGGCCCGTACCGCCACGCTGCTGGTCCACTGGGCATGGTCAGCACGGATGGCCTGTTCGGCCACCCCCTTGACCGAGATGGTTTCCTTGGCGGCGGCGACTTTCTGGGCACCGTGACTGAGGATCAGGCTGCCGCCAATGGCGCCCAGGCTGAGCAGACCGCCCAGCATCAGGGCGGGGAGCGTGAATTGAGAGGAGGACGTGGTCATGGGTTGCCCCGGTGTTTTTTTGCGATGGCGGTCAGTGTAGCCGATCGCACTGGGCCTGCTGCGGGGCGTTCAGGGTTTTTTGTGCGGGTTTTGCAAGAAAAAATTGGCCAGGGGTAATGGAGTGAGTCGAGTGGTGAAGAGCTGTGCCATGAACTGGATTAATTGGCAAACAAATGGTTGTTGGGTGTGGTGGCGAGCTCAAAAAGCCGACAGAGATAGGCCACATCATGATCAGCACGATGCCGCTGAGGCATCTGCAGACGCGTGTGGTGTTTTAGGGATTGGAGGGGCAAGGAAATATCCGCAGCATGCGGAAAATAAGATTTTAAGGTTTCGATCAGCAACTCGTGTGCACCACAAATGCTGAAACGAATTGGGCCAATCTTCGCTTTTTTGAACAGTTCGTCCAGCCAATGTCGGTCATAGTCTGGGTTGTCGCTGTAGACCGTTTGATCGCCAAGAGCATCATTCATCCGTTTTGCGACCCAACTGGGTGGTTTTCCCTGATCCAGAAGTTGAGTGCGGGGAATCCCATGCAGTCGCTCTGACACTGGACTCCAGTCGGTCCAGCTGGAAATGTACTCTGGACTGATCAGGTAGGACTCGATCGTCTCAGGCGTTTGCCCCCAGGCGACCTCTATCGGATAGGAACCGCTGGCCAGACTGGAGGCTTCGAGGTCCAAAAAAACGGGCAAGGCACTGGCCCTCAGGCAGGATCGGGTTTGTGCAGGTCAAGGGCAGCCAGCAGGTTTTCAACATACACCTTGTGGGGGATCCTCTTCTGGTTGGGGTGATAGGCAGACAGTAAAATGACAGGTTTTTTGAGCTGCTCTTTCAGTGCTTGAATGGTTTCTGGCAAGAGGTATCTTTTGGTGCCTGCAAAAATAACCATGTCGGCATTGATTTCAATCATCTGCTCCAGGATTGTTTGCTGGTTGCTCAAGGCATGGGCAAGAAATTTATGGGGGTGAATGCGGGATTTTCCACCGGTTTTCTTGAGGTTGATCAATGCAATTCTGGGCATGATGTCATGCACAAGTCTGGCCGGGTTGGACAGCGGCTGGCCCCGGGAGTGCGGGTTGAGGATTGCATGGCTGACCTGTACCACCAGGCCAAAAGAGGCTTTCCATCTGCGGTAGACCGTGGGGTTGCGCAGATATTTCAGGTAATCGAAATCCGAGCCATTAGGCTCTCTGAGCACCCAGAGGATTTTGCGGCTTTCAGCTGCATAGGTTTCAGGGTCAATGATCCCATCCTCAGCAGTCCATTCAGGGATTTTATGGTTCATTTTTTATAAGATCTTTTTTGGGGGGATAAACGCTGATCGTAACTGCTCCCCTATAGTCCGTCAAGCCAGCTTGCGACATAGGATGTCGCTTGCCATAGCTCTGGGGGATTATGGCCCATACGGGACAGGGGAGACCATGCAAAAAAACCTGCACCCCTTCCGTTAAATCCTCAATAATCAAGGACAGCACCCTGGAGGACGCCGCATGACTGCACAGACCCGCCCCATCAACAGCCCGGAAGCACTCTGGGCCCTGCCTGCGGCCCAGCAGACCCGCCTGGCCAGTGATTTTGCCGTGCGCGTGGTCGGACAGCAGCCGGAGGCAGTGCTGGCGGATTTTGCCCAGGATCAGTTTTTGGGACCGCTCAGCCGTG
>JBPOIS010000216.1:0-6464 GCA_052034295.1 Pseudomonadota bacterium | reverse complement strand
AAGCGATTGCCGCGGCGATTGCCCAGGAGGATTTTGCCCACTGGCAACAGCTGTTTGCAGCGCTGGATGTGTGCGTGGAACCGGTGCTGACGCTGGCTGAGGCGGTGCAGTCCCCGCTGGCACAGGCACGTGGCTGGGTGGTGGACGTGCCCCTGTGCGAAGGCGAGACAAAAACCCAGCGTCAGCTGGCGCACCCGATCAGGTTTTCGCGCAGTCAGCCCGTCTACCGGTTTGTCGGGCGGGCGCTGGGGGCTGACAATGAAACAAGCTAGCCAAAATTCATCCGACAAAAGACCGAGAAACGTTGTCGGCTTGATCCTGTCGCCTTAGGGTGGCAGCCGTTGCGGGGAGCGGATCAGTGGCAAGGTGGCCATCACGCTGATCATCAGCCCCAGCAACAGCAAGCCATATCCGTTGCAGTCTGGATCCATGCCGGCTGGAATCCCATGACTGAGTACCGGGATGGCTTGTGGGGCAAATGCCAGTAGCGCACCCACGGCCAGACCGCCTGTGGAAATCAGCTCCAGCACGATCAGGTGGGTCAGCTGCCGCCGGGAAACCGACCTCAGATGAAATGCTCCAGTCAGTAAGCACACCGGCTAGGCGGCACGGCCTTCTTGTGCTCCGGTCAGCGCCGCAATCGCCTGTTCGAGCGCCATGAAAGCCGGCGCCAGACTGGGTTCTGCGCGCATGTATTTGCCTTTGACATGCTCACGATAACCCAGCGCACTCTGGGTGAGCCAGTGGCCCAGTGGTGGGACATCCCGCAGCCGATCCAGCACAAACTGACTGCCTCCAGTGCCCAGCAACACCGGACTGACCCACCGGGGATCAGGCAGCCCGAGACCATCGGCCAGACGCTGGCCCATGAACCACCGCGTCACGCCCGCCCGCACCTGCTGCTCCAGACGGGCTGCGCGCTGGTCGAGTTTGCGGGCCCCGGCCAGCAGCAGTGGCAATTCATGCAGGGCCTGCGCCAGAGGGCGTGCCCGTTCGCAGTCCATGCGCTGGGTGGCCAGATACGCATACAGCCATTCACTGCAGGCCTGTTCACTGGCGGGCATGGCATCGCTGTCCAGCCCCATCACGTGTCCAATATAGCGCCACAGATGCAGCACCGATTCGCGTTCGTCAGGGCTGAGGTGGGAACCAAAAGCCCGCAAACCATACAACACCACCAGTGAAAACTGCAGGTTGGTGGCCACCAGATCGGTCTGGTTGATTGGCACCCCAAACTGTTCAAAGTCCCAGTCTGGACTGTGGGTTAGCCGGTGGCGCACCAGCGTGTGCACCAGCCGCACATGGCCGGCCTGCAGATAGCCGGGCTGGTGTTTTTGCATGGCATAACGTGACGTGACCGCACCCGCAAACATCAGCGTGCGTGCCATGCGCGGCAGCACACTGTAGGCCAGCGATCCGGTCTCAAGCAGCGGCTGCGCCAGACCGGGCACCGCATAGCCCCCCATCAGCGACACACTCTGCAGCATCAGGCTCTGCAGGATTGGATAGCGCGCCAGCGTGACCGCGCCCCGATCCACCTGGGCCCAGTCCAGCCAGTCCGGCTCGCGCTCCAGATCCACAAACAGATCAACCAGGGCCTGTGGGGCATCCACCACAGAGTCTATGCCATGTTGCAAGGCACGCTGATACAGGTCCATGCCCTGACGGGGCAGAGTCTGGGCATGGGCCACCCAGGCATCACACAGCGGGTCACCGACGTCGTAACCCTGATCCAGTGCCGCCAACAGGGCGCTGTCTGGCACATGGTCTTTGCCGACACAAAAACGGCGCATCAGCTGTAAGGGACGCAGGCGTTCATTGTGCTGCGGGGCGACACTGCGGCTGTGGGCAAAGGCAAATTCCGTCATGGCGGTATTCCAGACAACAGGGACAATGCCGTCAGCCTAAAAGCGCAGGGCTGGCCACAACAGCCGCAAAACTGCCACGCCCTACCGCAAACGCGCCACAGCGCGTTATCATCCCGGGTGCAGGGTGGCGCGGTGTTGCTGGCGGTACTGGCTGGGGGTCAGGCCAGTCCAGCGCAGGAATTTCTCATTCAGGCTGCTGGGGTGGGCAAAACCCACCTGCCAGGCAATCTGCTCAACCGGCAGCAGGGTCTGGGTGAGCAGTGCACAGCAGTGCTGCTGCCGCACCTGATCAAGCAGTTGCTGCAGGCTGCACTGTTCGGCCTGCAGGTGTCGCTGCAGGCTGCGTGGACTGCGGCCAAAAGCGCGTGCCACATCGGGCAGCTGGCAGCGCGCCGGTTCATGCAGGTGCTGGCGCAGGTGCCGGGCCACACGGGGGGCCAGCCGGTCATCCACAGGCGGGGTCAGGCTGCGGGCTGCATGCACCACCTGCTCATGCAGGCGCTGGCTGGCTGTCAAAAAGGGCAGGGTCAGCAGCGCCTCGGGCCACAGCAGGCCATCCTGCGGCTGGGCAAACTCGACCTCCACCCCGAACAGCGCATTGCAGGCCGCAGCGTGTGCAGGCCGTGGCTGGCGGAACTGCACCCGCAGCGGCTGGATTGATTGCCCACAGAATTGCCGTCCCTGTGACAGCAGGGCCGACAGCAGCAGCTCGGCGCGCAAGGGATGATCCGGCTCCGGCAGCCTGCAGCGCACCCACAACCCCTCGGGCTGCCGGTCCAGGACCAGCTGGATGTGCTCGTCCAGCAGGGGACGGAACTGGTTGAACCGCTCCACCGCCTGCTGCAGATGTGCACAGCTGGCCAACAGGGTGCCAAACACCCCCAGCTGCTCACTGTGGATGAACTGGCCCAGCGCCAGGGCCACGGTCGGGCAGTCAAAGCGCTGGGCAGCCAGGGCAAGCACCTGCATGTACTGTTCCGGTGACAGGGTACTGGCCCCAAGGCGCAGGCTGGTCAGGTCATGGCCCGCACTGCGGAACAGGGCCTCAGCCGGCCAATGCCGGGCCATGCAAAAACTGACCAGTATCGACAACAGCGACGGGGCGGCAGAAGGCGTCATGGATCGGCTTCAGGGCATCGGGCTGCACTGGGCGGTGAGGGTGCGCACAGCCACCACCCGACGGTCCTGCACCGACTGCTGGTGGGTCTGCACGGGCACCTGCCGGGCATCACCGCCACCCATGCCGATCATCGGCGCATCGGGCAGGCGCAGCGCCACGGGCAGAGGGGCTTGCCGGTCCTGTGTCTGTAGGTCGGTCAGCCTGATGCGGTCCACCGTCACCCCGAACAGGCGTGCGCAGTGGAGGCGCAGCTGCTGCTCTGGCTGCAGCGCCGACACGGGGCCCAGCGGCACGGTGTGGCTCACCTGTGCAGCCTGTGCACTGCGTGACAGCACCCGAAAGCCCAGCGTTTCCCCGGTGGGCTGTGCCGTGGGCCCCACACAGCCGCAGAGCCACAGGACCCACGGCAGGGGCAGCGCCCACCGGGCAGAAGACCGTTTCCTCATGATCCACCTCCGTCAGGCTGGCTGATGCCCAGGGCCAGCCCACACCCCTGTGTGTGGGCCCGTGCAGGCAGTCTATCAAGTTTATTGAATATCCTTATCCAGAAAAAACGTTTTATTGATAAGACGCTGCCTGCTACCCTTGCAGTCATTTTTACACCATTGTTGGGACACAGCCAGCCGCCATGTATCGGTACACTGCCTTTGATCAGGCCATGATCGACGAACGGGTCGCCCAGTTCCGCGACCAGACCCAGCGCTATCTGCGCGGTGAACTGTCCGAGGATGATTTTCGCCCGCTGCGCCTGCAAAACGGCCTGTACGTCCAGCGTTATGCGCCGATGCTGCGGGTGGCGGTGCCCTATGGTGCCCTGCGCTCGGTGCAGCTGCGCAAACTGGCCGATCTGGCCGACCAGTACGACCGGGGCTATGCCCACGTGTCCACCCGGCAAAACATCCAATTCAACTGGCCCGCGCTGACCGATGTACCGGACATGCTGGCCGAGCTGGCCACCGTGCAGATGCACGCGATCCAGACCAGCGGCAACTGCATCCGCAACACCACCACCGACCAGTTCGCCGGGCGCATCGCCGGGGAAGTGGTGGACCCGCGCCCGACCTGTGAGCTGATCCGCCAGTGGTCCACCTTTCACCCTGAATTTGCGTTTTTGCCGCGCAAATTCAAGATCGCCGTCAGTGCCCTGTCCGAGACTGACCGTGCCGCCACGGCGTGTCATGACATTGGCCTCTACATCGTCCGCAATGCCGCAGGCGAGCTGGGCTACCGGGTGATGGTCGGCGGTGGGCTGGGCCGCACCCCGATGATCGGCAGTGTGATCCGCGAATTTTTGCCGCAGCCGGACCTGATCAACTATCTGGATGCGGTGCTGCGGGTGTACAACCTCCATGGCCGCCGCGACAACAAATACAAGGCGCGCATCAAGATTCTGGTCAAGGCCCTGACCCCGCAGGTGTTTGCCGAAAAAGTCGAAGCCGAGTTTGCGCAGATTCAGGCCAGCGGTGCCCAGCCGGTCGATCCAGCGCTGATGCAGGCGCTGGAAGCCCAGTTTGCCCCGCCCGCCTATGCGGCGCTGCGTGATGTGGACCTGTCCGTTGAGGGCCAGCGCGATCCACGCTTTGCCCAGTGGCTGCGCCACAACACCCACGCCCACCAGGTGCCCGGCTATCGCCTCGTGACCGTGTCGCTGAAGCGGGCCGGGGTTGCCCCCGGTGACCTGACCAGTGCAGAAATGCGCCTGATTGCCGACCTGGCCGACCAGTACAGCCTCGGCGAGCTGCGCACCACCCACGAACAGAACATCGTGCTGGCCGACGTCGAACAGACCCGCCTGTTCGAGCTGTGGCAGATTCTGGACGCGCACAATCTGGCCCGCGCCCACATCGGCCTGCTCACTGACATCATCAGCTGTCCCGGTGGCGACTATTGTTCGCTGGCCAACGCCAAATCCATCCCGATTGCCGAAGCGATCATGCGCCGCTTTGAGGATCTGGACACGGTGTACAACCTGGGCCCGCTGGACCTGAACATTTCTGGCTGCATGAACGCCTGCGGACACCACCACGTCGGCCACATCGGCATTCTGGGGGTGGACAAAAAAGGCGCCGAATTCTATCAGGTGACCCTCGGCGGCCATCAGGACCATGATGCCAGTCTGGGGGATGTGCTGGGCCCGTCGTTCGGGGCCGAGGACATGGCCGACATCATCGAGGAAATTCTCAACGTCTATCTGGACCTGCGCCGCGAAGGGGAGCGTTTCATCGACACCTATCGCCGGGTGGGCCTGACCCCGTTCAAGGAGCGTGTCTATGCAGCCTGATCTTTCTTCCGGGGCCGCGGCCCTGATTCAGGACCTCGAACAGCCCCGCGTGCTGACCGTGGGCGGACTGATTGCCGAACAGACCTTTGGCCGGGTGGATGCCGCCGGTACGCTGCCCGCCGGTGACGTGCTGCTGACGGTGGCCGAGCTGGGGCTGCTGCCGCAGGTGCAGGGCAAAAAGGGCCTGCTGCTGACGCCGGCGGATGCGCCAGACACTCTGGACCTGCCGCTGGACCAGCTGGACCTGATCGCCATTGAAGTCAAGGGCTTTGGCGATGGCCGTGGCTACAGTTATGCCACGCTGCTGCGCCGGTCTGGCTATCGCGGCGAGCTGCGCGCGGTGGGCGATGTGTTCAAGGATGTGCTGTATTACCTGAAGCGCTGTGGCTTTGACAGCTTCGTGCTGAAGGATGAGCAGGACCTGCAGGACGCCAGGGCCGGCCTGAACACCTTCACGGCGGGCTACCAGTCGGCCACGGCCACCCCGCAGAGTCATTTTCAGGGCGGGCGGGGCTTGTAACGCCGGTGCCCCGTCCAGGACCCCGCTGCGGCGGGGTTTTTCATGCGCTCAGGCCCTCCAGCCAGCCTCCGGGCTGGTTTTTTTCACCGTGTGCAAGGCCAGTTTTTTGGCCGACACGTCCTGTCCGGATGCTCCGCTACAGTGCTTGAGAGGCCGCATTCAGCGGCCCGTGACTGGAAAAAAACCATGAGCACTTCGCCGATTTCCCTGCAAAAACAACCTGAACCTGCGCCTGAGGACAGCCCGGACGCTGCCGTGGCCGAACACTGGCACTATGTCCAGGACGGTGTGGCCGTCGGGCCAGTCAGTCCTGACGCCGTGCTGGCACTGATCCACAGCCAGACCCTCGGACCGGACAGCCTGCTCTGGAATGGCCAGGGCGACTGGACCCCAGCCCACCAGACCCGGTTTGCCGCCCACTGGCTGCCACAGGACGGGGCCGCGCGCCCCGCCGAGACGCCACAGCCCGGCGTACCGGGCTTTACACCGGAGCTTTTGGGTGGGCAGGCCGGCGCTGCAGCCGTGGAGGATCGCTGGGTCTGGGCGATGGTGGCCGTGCCCCTGGCGGTGGCTGTGCTCGAACGCCTCACGGGCTGGAGCCTGTGGTGGCTGGCGATCGGCCTGAACACCGGACTGGCCCTGGCGGATGAGTATTTTCTCAAAAAATCCGGCCAT
>JBPOIS010000142.1:0-5631 GCA_052034295.1 Pseudomonadota bacterium | reverse complement strand
TCTTGGCACAGATGGTGGCAATCGCTGCGGTCAGGGTGGTCTTGCCGTGGTCGACGTGACCGATGGTGCCGACGTTGACGTGCGGCTTGTTGCGTTCAAACTTGGCCTTCGCCATGATGATCTTCCTTTCGATTGAGTCTGCCCCGACCAGTGGCCAAGGGCAGACAACGGGTGTTCAAACAGTTAAAAACTGTCGTCAGCGAACCAATTACTCTTCTTCGCCTTTGCGGCCAGAAGTGTACTTGGCGATGATGCCTTCGGCAACGTTACGCGGGGTTTCGGCGTACTTGGCGAATTCCATCGAGTAGGTGGCACGGCCCTGCGACATGGAGCGCATCTGGGTGGCATAGCCGAACATTTCCGACAGCGGGACTTCGGCGCGGATGGCCTTGGTGCCGCCCGGCAGGTCGTCCATGCCCTGAACCACACCACGACGACGATTCAGGTCGCCCATGATGTCGCCCATGTAGTCTTCGGGGGTTTCCACTTCGACTTTCATGATCGGTTCCAGCAGGACCGGATCCGCTTTCAGGAAGCCCTGACGGAAGGCGATCGAACCGGCCATTTTGAACGACAGTTCGTCGGAGTCGACGTCGTGGTAGGAGCCGTCAAACAGGGTGGCCTTGATGCCCACCACTGGATAGCCGGCCAGTACGCCGTTTTTCATGCGTTCCTGGATGCCCTTGTCCACGGCACCGAAGAACTCCTTCGGTACGGTCCCGCCGACGACTTCTTCGGCGAATTCGTAGTCTTTTTCGCGGTCTTCGCCCATCGGCTCCAGACGCACGTAGACGTGGCCGTACTTACCACGACCACCGGTCTGGCGCACGAACTTGCCTTCCTGCTCGACCGTCTTGCGGATGGTTTCGCGGTAGGCCACCTGCGGCTTGCCGATGTTGGCTTCGACGCCGAATTCACGCTTCATGCGGTCGACGATGATGTCCAGGTGCAGCTCACCCATGCCGCTGATGATGGTCTGGCCGGATTCTTCGTCGGTGCGCACGCGGAACGACGGGTCTTCCTTGGCCAGACGGCCCAGGGCGGTGGACATTTTTTCCTGGTCGGCCTTGGTCTTGGGCTCAACGGCCAGGCTGATGACCGGCTCAGGGAACTCCATACGCTCCAGGGTGATGACGTGGTTTTCATCACACAGGGTGTCACCGGTGGTCACGTCTTTCAGACCGACACAGGCGGCGATGTCACCGGCACGGATTTCGTCGATGTCCTCACGCTCGTTGGCGTGCATCTGCACGATCCGGCCAATCCGCTCTTTCTTCATCTTGACCGGGTTGTACACGGCATCGCCCTGCTTGACCACACCCGAGTACACGCGGATGAAGGTCAGGCTGCCCACGAACTTGTCGTTCATGATCTTGAACGCCAGTGCGGCAAACGGCTCGTCGTCAGACGCATGACGCTCGCCTTCGCTTTCGTCCTTGTCGTCGAGGATGCCCTTGATGGCGGCCACGTCGGTCGGGGCCGGCAGGAACTGGATCACGGCATCCAGCATGCGCTGTACGCCCTTGTTCTTGAATGCCGAACCACACATCATCGGCTGGATTTCACCGGCCAGGGTGCGGGCACGCAGGCCAGCCACGATCTGTTCCTTGGACAGTTCGCCGCTTTCCAGGTACTCGTTCATCAGCTCTTCGGAAGACTCGGCAGCCGACTCAACCATGTTGGCACGCCATTCTTCGGCAGTGGCCTGCAGCTCTGCGGGGATATCGGCATACTCAAACTTCATGCCCTGACTGGCTTCATCCCAGACGATCGATTTCATCTCGATCAGGTCGACCACGCCGGTGAAGTTTTCTTCGGCACCCACGGGGATGACGATCGGCACCGGGCTGGCGCCCAGGCGGGTTTTCATCTGCTCAACGACGCGGAAGAAGTTGGCACCGGTACGGTCCATCTTGTTGACGAACGCGATGCGGGGCACCTTGTATTTGTTGGCCTGGCGCCAGACGGTTTCGGACTGCGGCTGTACGCCACCGACCGCGCAGTACACCATGCACGCGCCGTCCAGTACCCGCATCGAGCGCTCGACTTCGATGGTGAAGTCCACGTGGCCCGGGGTGTCAATGATGTTGACGCGGTGCTGTTCGAACTGGTTGCCCATGCCCGACCAGAAGCAGGTGGTCGCAGCGGAGGTGATGGTGATGCCACGCTCCTGTTCCTGCTCCATCCAGTCCATGGTGGCGGCACCGTCGTGGACTTCACCGATCTTGTGGCTGACGCCAGTGTAGAACAGCACGCGTTCGGTGGTGGTGGTCTTGCCGGCGTCAATGTGCGCGGAAATACCAATGTTGCGGTAGCGCGCCAGGGGGGTTGTACGAGCCATGAGAGTCGTCCTTCAAAAAAGTCGGGTGAAACAAGTCAATCAACGCAGAAAAAAATCAATCCGGATCAGGCCGCCTGAATTCCGGCGTGTCTCCCGCTGGGCCACAGGGCCGGGCTGGACAGGACGCGGGCAAAAATCCACATGCTGCAACACTCCTGGTTGGGATCGATTTTTTTCTGGGTCAACTGACCCTTCACAGGCATCCACTGGCCTGCCCGCAGGCCGGCCAGATGGTCAAAACCGCCACACAGGCCGGCATACGGCCGGTCTGGGGCGGTCTGGTTCAGGCACAGGGGCTGTGCATCAGAACCGGTAGTGCGAGAACGCCTTGTTGGCTTCAGCCATGCGGTGCACGTCGTCACGCTTCTTCATGGCCGAACCCTTGCCTTCAGCGGCGTCCAGCAGCTCACCGGCCAGACGCAGCGCCATGGTTTTTTCGGAACGCTTCAGGGCTGCTTCCACCAGCCAGCGCATGGCCAGGGCAGTACGACGGGAGGGGCGTACTTCCATGGGCACCTGGTAGGTGGCGCCACCGACCCGGCGGGCCTTGACTTCAACCATCGGGCGGACTTTTTCCAGGGTGTTTTCAAAAAACTCGACTGGATCAGCCTTGGCTTTTTCCTGGATGCGTTCCAGGGCACCGTAGACAATGCCTTCGGCTACGGATTTTTTGCCATCTTCCATCACGTGGTTGATGAATTTGGCTACGGTCTGGCTGCCAAAGCGAGGATCCGGCAGGATTTCACGGGCAGCGACGACACGACGTCTGGGCATGATACAAACTCTTTATGACACTTCAGGGGGTTCCAGCAGATCGCAGCAGGTGTCTACCGCTGCCTTTCGCTGGCCTTACTGCCAGGCTTGCGCCGGGCGGTGATTATTTCTTCGGACGCTTGGCACCGTATTTGGAACGGCCCTGTTTGCGGTCCTTGACGCCGGCGCAGTCCAGCGAACCACGCACGGTGTGGTAACGCACACCCGGCAGGTCCTTGACCCGGCCGCCGCGGATCAGCACAACGCTGTGTTCCTGCAGGTTGTGGCCTTCGCCGCCGATGTAGCTGGACACTTCAAAGCCCGAGGTCAGACGCACCCGGCACACTTTACGCATGGCGGAGTTCGGCTTCTTGGGGGTGGTGGTGTACACGCGGGTGCAAACGCCACGACGCTGTGGACACGCCTTGAGTGCAGGCACTTTGGACTTTTCGACCAAAGAACTGCGACCCTTGCGGATCAATTGGTTGGTGGTTGCCATGGGGCAATAGTCTCCCGTAAACAAAAAACCCCAAAAAAGTACTCTACCCTTTTTTGAGGGATACGAATTTTAGCCCTGTTTGGCCAGTCTGGCAAGGTCGGCACACTGGAGATCGGCAGGGTTTTTGTCAGCACAGCCGTAAAAAAAGCCCCCGACAGCCGGGGCTGCAGGGGGCCAGACCGGGTCAGGTCCGCGGTCAGGATTTTTTGGCAGGCTGGTCCGGTTCAAATTCGCCTTCGGCGGTCTGGTGCACCCGCACGGTGCGCTTGCGCGGACGCTTGGCCGCCTTGGTGGGTTGCTCGGCTTCGGCACTGAGGTCCGCGTCCACCTGGGCACTGAACTGGGCCAGCAGCGGATCAGCCGCCTCAGGGGCAGAGGCCTCCGGTTCAGGGGACTCAGCGGTGGCTGGTGCTGTGGGGGACTGGGTGGTTTCCTCCTGTGGCTCAGGGGCGGAAGATCCTGCGGCATCGTCCGTGGCAGCCTGATCAGCAGTGGGCCCGTCCGCTTCAGGCTGATCCCCGGTTTTGCCATGCAACAGCTGGTCCACCACGTCTGCGGCCAGATGGGTGACCTGATCCAGCAACGCACTGACCTGGGTGTCAGAAGGTTCTCCTTCCAGCTCAGCGGCCACCATCACTTCCAGCTCGCCCTGCTCGATGATCAAGGCGGCTTCCTGGGCATCCCGGCCTGCCACGACGCCATGGCCAATTTCCACCGGCTGACTGTGTTGCAGACTGGTGGGCGCACTGGTGTCAGGGGCCGCTTCGGCGCGTGGCGGTTCGGCCGGGCTGGCCGACACTGTGCCCTGCTCCTGGGACGGCTGCTGTGCCAGCAGGGCCACTGGTCGCTGGGCGGCAAACTGCTGGCGGGCGGTGTGGGCCACGGTGCTGATGATGCGCACGTTGTAGACCATCCCGGTGGCCCCGCTGGCCAGTCGGCCAAAGCGGTTGACCCGCTGGCTGCTCAGGCTGGGCAGGCGTTTGCTGGCTTCGCTGAGCAGTTTTTGCACCAGCTCGCCGTTGTGTTCATTGGCCAGCGCCTGCTTGAATTCGTCGATGCCGCCGCCCTGAATGAACTGGCTGACCCCGCCGATGCTGAGCAGGACGCCCTGTTTTTCGCCCAGCAAGGCCAGATCGCTCTGGGTCAGCACGTCATAGATGTGCTGGCGGCCAGCGTCGCCACTCAGGTCCACCCCGTAGGCTTCCGCGGTCTGGTAAATGGTGCGCAGCGACAGCAGCAGCAGCAAGGGCAGGTCGACCACCGCACCGGGCACGCCGGTGGCACCGGTCAGGCCACCTTCGACGGCGGCCATCAGCCGGTTCAGCTGCAGGGCCTTGCGGGCACGGGCCTCAGCCTGCGCTGCCGACAGCAGTCCCTGCGGGGCCGTCTTGTTGCGGCTGAGCTGGTGCAACTGGTCCGCCACGGCAATGCTGCGGTCAAACAACTGGTGGGTGAGCTGATTCAGAGTCTGCTCGGACACCACATAACCCGCCAGTTTTTGCAGCTGGCCATAGCGTTTGCCCAGCAGTTTCTGCCCCAGGCCCGGCAGCTGCTGCTTGAAAGCCGCGAAGGGATCCGGAGTCTGGGCAGGGGTGGTTTCAGATGGGTTGGTGCTCATGACTGGCCTCGTGTCGGGTACAAAAAAACAATGGTTTCCAGCATCTTGAGCAGGTCAGGGGATTTTCTCAGTCGTGCGCGTGTAATTTTGTCGTTGCACTGTGCAAGCATTTGTCCCACGCTGTGCGGCAGGCACAGGGGCTGGGTCAGGGATTTGTAAAAAACCATGAATCGTGCGGTGATTACAGGGCTGGGGATTTGCGCCAGCATTGGCCGTGGACGGCAGGCGGTGACCGAAGCCCTGCAGCAGGGCCGGTCTGGCATCATTCATGCGGCCGATTATGCCGCACAGGGTCTGGCCAGTCAGGTGTGTGGCCGGGTGGCCGGTCTGGAACAGGCCGAACAGGCCATCGACCGCAAGCTGCGCCGGTTCATGGGGGCCGGCAGTGTCTGGGCTTATCACAGTGCCCTGGAGGCGCTG
>JBPOIS010000106.1:0-5962 GCA_052034295.1 Pseudomonadota bacterium | reverse complement strand
GCCGTGTGCTGGACCGGCTGCGCCCAGTGGGCAGGGCGCTGTGCTGCGGGCAGGGTGGGGTGGGTGGCACAGCCGCCCAGGGCCAGCACCAGCAGGGTCAGGGCGGTTGGAAAAAAAGCCATTGAATGCATGGGCAGGCTCATCCGGGAGGGCGCGAAATCAGAAGCGCACAGCATACGGCAGCGCCGCAACGCTTGTCCTGCAAAAAACCACGCCATTTGCCTTGACGGGTCGGAGGCCTGGTCTACACTAGCGCGTTTTTTGGATGGCGCAGACGCATGGCCAATTTTAACACCCACTTCAATGTGGCCTTTGCGGCCAGCGGGGTGATGGGGCTGGTGTTTTTCAAGGCCGGGATGCTCAGTGCGCCGCTGTTTCTGGGCTGCGTGCTGCTGGGCACAGTAGGTGGGCTGCTGCCGGACATTGATTCTGACAATTCCACCCCGGTGCGGGTCGGTTTTGTGGTGGTGTCACTGGCGGTGGCCTTTGCGCTGGTGGTGGCGCTGGTGGGGCGGTTGTCCCTGCTGGGGCTGGTGGCGGTGTGGCTGCTGGGTTTTGTCACCATGCGCCATGGTGTTCTGGCCCTGTACAGTCAGCTCACCGTGCACCGGGGCATGGTGCATTCGGTGCCCTACATGGCTGTGCTGGCCCTGCTGGTGGTGTTGCTGGCGCACCATGGCTTTGGCCAGACGGCGCTGGCGAGCTGGTTTCTGGGACTGTTTGTCTGGTTCGGGGCGCTGGTACACCTGCTGCTCGATGAGCTGTACAGTGTCAACCTGCTCAATGTGCAGCTGAAAAAGTCCTTTGGCACCGCCCTGAAGTGGTTCGTGTGGGCCGAGCGCTACCGCTATCTGGGCCTGTATGCCGTGCTGGCGCTGCTGTGGGCCGTGGCCCCCCCGGCACAGCCGCTGCTGCAGACCCTCAATGACCCGCTGGGCTGGCTGCTGCTGCGCCAGTCCCTGTGGCCTGCGGGCCTGCTGCAGCCCTGAAGGGACGGATCAGTGCTTCGGCGTCTGGTCAACATGGGCCGGGTCGCGCCCATCCGGGATGATCATCCACGCGATCAGGTACAGGATCGCGGTGCCACCAAAGGTGAACGTGGCACTCACCACGATCACCACCAGCACCAGCAGGCGCAGCACGGTGGCATTCCAGCCCAGGTACTCGGCAATCCCGCCCATCACCCCGGCAATCATGCGGTTGTTGGCGGAGCGCAGCAGTTTTCTGGGCGGCTGGCCCAGTGGGGCGGGCGGGGGAGAAACCGGAGACAGGGCCATGCTCAGCAATCCTGAAAAATACTCATGTGCTGTTCAATGTGGGGGAGAAAAAACCGGCTTCAATTGTTTGGGGCCAAAAAAAACGCCTGCGCGCTGATCCTGCACCAGCTGTGCGCATTTTTTATACACCCTGACGAAGCCATGCGCTTTGTATACCCACAACACGCCATGGCCCGGCTAAGATGCCCTGAATCATCCCGCTGCCTGTCCGCTGCCGGCCAACCCGTGCCGGATCACGGCTCATCCCCGAGGCGCGGCTTTACCCACGAAAAAGCAGTTTTCCGCCCGGCCAGTCTGTCAGGCACGGTCCATCAAGCTGCTGGAGGAATGTCATGTCCCGCATCCGCACCCGTCTGTTGCTGGCCCTGGTGGGCTGCACCGGATTGCTGAGTGTGGCTGCAGCTTCACACTGGCCGTTAATGGATTTCTGGTTTCCTGAGGAAGCGCCGCCGTCTTTGCTGCAGATCAACACTGCCACCAAAACCACGCCTGCCGCAGCGCAGCCCACCCCGGTTGCGACGAACGCTGTGCCCACCGGACCTGTAGTGTCACCTGCGGCAGCCGCAGCCAGTCCGGCGGCACCGGCCGCAGCAGAACAGGGCGTGCTGGCCCGCTATGCCGAGCATTATCGTGCGCCCGAATCCGCCGATCCCCAGCAGGCCGAGCCAGCGCAACAGGCTGCTGCACGGGCAGTGCTGGAGGTGGCTCACCCCTGAGGCTGGATCATCGCATCGGCTGCTGAGGGTTGCGGGTCAAAACCCGGTCAAAAAAACAGCACGCCGGAGCGTGCTGCGGGTGACTTTCACCGGGTCTTACTGGAAGGCGAAGTGGTCGATTTCCATCTGGGTCAGGGTGCGGGCCGGACGGACCATGGCTTCGGCATGGCCCTTGGTGCGCGGCAGGATGCGCTCAAAGTAGAACTCGGCGGTCTGCAGCTTGGCGGTGTAGAAGCCTGCTTCATCCGCGCCGCCGTTTTCCAGTTTTTCACTGGCGACAGCCGCCATCTGTGCCCAGAAGTAGGCCATCATGGCGTAGCCGGAGTACATCAGGTAGTCCACCGAGGCCGCCGACACCACGTCGCGGTCCTTGCGTGCCATCAGCATCAGGCGCACGGTCAGGGTGTTCCACTCGGCGCAGATCTTGGTCAGGTCCCACACATAGCGCAGCATTTGCTTGTTGCGGGCGTGCTTGCCGCAGAATTTGAGGATTTCGGCGGTGTAGTCACGGATGACCTTGCCCTTGCTGGTCAGCAGCACCTTGCGGCCCAGCAGGTCCAGCGCCTGCACGCCGGTGGTGCCTTCATACAGGGTGGCAATGCGCGCATCGCGGGCGATCTGCTCCATGCCCCATTCCTTGATGTAGCCGTGGCCGCCATAGACCTGCATGCCGTGGTTGGCACATTCCAGGCCCAGTTCGGTCAGGAAGCCCTTCAGGATCGGGGTGTAGAAGCCCAGCTTGTCGTCCCAGTGGTCGTATTCCTTCTGGTTGCCCTTGAGAATGCCATCGGTCATGCGGTCGGCCAGCTGGGCGGCGTAGTAGATCATGGCCCGGCCGCCTTCGGCGATGGCTTTCTGGGTCAGCAGCATGCGACGCACATCGGCGTGGTGGATGATGGCGTCGGCGACTTTTTCCGGGTCTTTCTTGCCGGACAGGGCGCGCATCGACATGCGTTCCTTGGCATAGGGCAGGGCACCCTGATAGGACAGTTCGCTGTGGGCCAGACCCTGGATGGCGGTGCCGATGCGGGCGGTGTTCATGAAGGTGAACATGCATTCCAGACCCTTGTGATCCGGGCCGATCTGGTAGGCGGTGGCGCCGTCAAAGTTCAGCACGGCCGTGGCCGAAGCCTTGATGCCCATTTTGTGTTCCAGCGAGCCGCAGAACACCGGGTTGCGCTCACCCAGCGAGCCGTCGGCATTGATCAGGAACTTGGGCACGATGAACAGGGTGATGCCACGGGTGCCCTGGGGGGCATCGGGCAGGCGGGCCAGCACGATGTGGATGATGTTTTCGGTCAGGTCATGCTCACCCGAGGAGATGAAAATCTTGGTGCCGTACATCTTGAACGTGCCATCACCGGCCGGTTCAACACGGGTTTTGCACTGGCCCAGGTCGGTGCCACACTGCGGCTCGGTCAGGCACATGGTGCCAGCCCAGCGGCCTTCGACCAGTGGCGGCATGTAGGTGTCTTTCTGTGCTTCGGAACCAAACTGCAGGATGGTGTTCATGCAGCCGATCGACAGGCCGGGGTACATGGTGAAGGCCCAGTTGGCGGTGGCCATCATCTCGGATTTGATCAGGTTCAGCGACATCGGCAGGCCCTGACCACCGTACTGCTCGGGGTAGGACAGGCCCTGCATGCCCAGCGCGCAATAGTTGTCGTAGGCGTCCTTGAAGCCAGACGGGGTGGTGACGTTGCCATTGTCAAACTGGCAGCCTTCGTCGTCGCCGGTCTGGTACAGCGGGGACAGCTCGTTTTCGCAGAACTGGGCGATGGTCTCCAGCAGCATCTCCACGGTTTCCGCGTCGGCATTGGCACCATTGGAGAGCTTGGTGTAGTGACCGGCGTAGTCAAACACTTCGTTCATCAAGAAGCGCATGTCGCGCAGGGGAGCTTTGTAGCTGGGCATGGCAAGTCTCGCGTGTTCAATCAGACCCAAAACGGTCAGTAGGCAATGGATTGTGCGCAATCGTCAGGGCGCAGGCATTGGTGCACTGGGCCACAATGCCTGTCAGATCGGCAAATCTGCGGCGCCCGAGTCTACCCGATCAGCCGGGGCTGTGCTGCATTTGTTTCAGGACCGCCGCCACATCCGGCTGCACCCCGTGCCAGCGCGCAAAGGCCACGGCGGCCTGCCCGACCAGCATGCCCAGCCCATCGGCCACTGGCACCTGACGCTGCAGGGCCTGATCCAGGAATGCCGAGGGCTTGCCGTAGGCCATTTCATAGGCGCGGTCAAACTGCAGGTCTGGCGGCAGCAGCAGCCCATCGCCCTGCAGGCTGGCCGAGGTGGCATTGATCACCCCATCAAACTGACCGGCCAGTTCGGTCAGGGGCAGGGCGGACAGGCGCGTCCCGGCAAAATCGGCCACCAGTTGCTGCGCCCTGGCGACGGTGCGGTTGGCAATACAGATCTCGCCCACGCCCGCGTCCAGCAGTGGCAGGATCACCCCGCGCGTGGCCCCCCCGGCGCCCAGAATCAGCAGCCGTGCACCCTGCAGGGGCCAGCCCAGCCGCTGCAGGTCCTGCACCAGCCCGGCCCCATCGGTGTTGTCGCCCCAGATCACCCTGTCCTGCAAAAACAGCGTGTTCACCGCCTGTGCCGCCTGCGCGCGCTCGGTGAGAAACGGTCTGCACATCCGCCAGGCACGTTCCTTGAAGGGCACAGTGACATTCATTCCCTGTCCACCCAGGGCAAAAAAGGTCATCACTTCCGCTTCAAAATCCGCCTCGGCGGCAAGGATTTTTTCATAGCTCAATGCAATGCCGGTCTGTGCGGCAAAGGCCTGATGGATCTCGGGAGAACGGCTGTGGGCAATCGGGTTGCCAATGACGGCGTAACGGGACATGATGGCGTTAAGACTTAGGGTATCATAAAATATAACACGTCTTTCATGATATTGTTGAAAAAATTTTAATTTTTTTGTATAGTAATAAATTGAGTTTGATTACTGTTTCTAATGAGGAGGAGTATTATGAGGTTTAAACTAGTATTTATTTTATTTTGTGGTGCTTTATTGGTTATAGGCTGCTCTTCTAAGATGAAGCCTAATCAGTATCAATATTTTGCTAGAAGTGGTACATTGCTGGATGTTTGTGTTAAAAGGGGTCTAATTAATTCTGATTTGGCTGCTGCAGGAAGAAGTTTGTATAGGCAGCGCTTTAATAATTATGTGTATAATCAAAATGTTATGAATGATTGGTTTAAAAGATATGCCGCCATGGCTAATGAAATTGACCAGGGAGTTTGTGATTCATATTCTGTAGAGCTTAAAAGTGAGTTAATAGATGAGAATAGAAGGCGGCAGCAGGTAGCAGAGTTTCACGATAGCTTGCAAGAATTTAGTGATTCTATGAGGCAATCTAACAAGATAACTACGACAAACTGTACAAACGTAGGTTTTGGCATAGTTACATGCAATAGTTACTAATTAAGCCACTCCCGTGGTTTTAAATAAAAATCCACCAGCTCGTGCTCGGGCGTGCCCGGCGCATCCTCGCGCCGGTAGGTCCAGCTCACCAGATTCGGCTGGCTGACCAGACTCGACTCGGTGCGGCCGCCGGACTGCAGGCCAAACAGCGTGCCCCGGTCATAGACCAGGTTGTATTCCACATAGCGACCGCGCCGGTACATCTGGAATTCCCGCTCGCGCTCGCCGTAGGGGGTGTTCATGCGCCGGTCAAAAATCGGCAAAATCCCGTCCAGATAGCCCTGGCCGACCGCCTGCATGAAGGCAAAGCAGGTTGCAAAATCACCAAAGCCGTGCGCGTTCAGGTCGTCATAAAACAGCCCGCCGATGCCGCGCTGCTCATCCCGGTGTTTCAAAAAGCAATACTCGTCACCCCAGCGCTTGACTTCGGGATACACCTGTGGCCCAAACGGCACACACAGGTCGTGGGCCACCTGATGCCAGTGCCGGCAGTCGGCCTCCACCGGATAAAACGGCGTCAGGTCAAAGCCGCC
>JBPOIS010000018.1:0-3803 GCA_052034295.1 Pseudomonadota bacterium | reverse complement strand
TCAATGCGACTCTGCCTTGCGCAGCGCCTCCAGAAAGCGGACGTTGGCTTTTTCCACATCCGGGTGGCGCATCAGCTCCTGCATGGCCTGCATGCCCAGCGCTTCAAACGCCCGTGCTGTGGATTCGCGGCCTTCTGCACTGGCCCGCTGCAGGGATTCGGCACAGTCCACATACACCAGCCGGGTGAACAGCCTGAGGATGTCATCATCGACCTGCGCCACCTCTGCCTTGCTGTACTGGGCATGGGCCTTCAGGTACGGGTGGCTGGAAATGACCGTGTGCAGCCACAGCATCAGGTTTTTCTGGTCCTGACTGCTGATCGACTGGCTCATGCACTGTTGCAGGTCCTCGCTGGCCGGGCCAGCCTGTGCCACCGAACAACACAGGGCCAGCATCAGGCCCGCCCAGCAGGGGTGTTTTTTCACAGCCCTCTCCTCCGCATGTTCTGAATGTCGCCCCTAGATCGCCGCCAGCGGCGGCACCACATCGGCATTCTGGGCCCGGTGGCGCAGCGCATGGTCCATCAGCACGATGGCCAGCATGGCTTCGGCAATCGGCGTGGCCCGCACACCCACACAGGGGTCATGGCGGCCCTTGGTCAGCATCTCGGTGGGTTCCCCGGACAGGGTGATGCTGCGGCCCGGCGTGGTGATGCTGGCGGTGGGCTTGAGGGCAATGCCGACGCGGATGGTCTGCCCGGAACTGATCCCGCCGAGGATGCCCCCGGCATGGTTGGCGGTGAATCCCGCCGGCGTCAGCTCGTCGCGCGAGGCATGGCCATATTGCCCGGCCACCGCAAAGCCATCACCGATTTCCACCCCTTTCACGGCATTGATGCTCATCATCGCGTGGGCAATGTCGGCATCCAGGCGGTCAAACACCGGCTCACCCCAGCCCACCGGCACCTGCTCGGCCAGCACCTCCAGCGCTGCACCCACCGAGGTGCCATCGCGGCGGCAGTCGGTGACGATCTGTTCAAACTGCGCCACCGCCTGCACATCGCCACAAAAAAACGGATTGCGCGGGACCTCATCCCAGTCGAGGGTCTGGGTCTGCACCGGCCCGATCCGGGTGACATGGCCGCGGATGACCACCCCAAAACGCTCAAACAGCCATTTTTTGGCAATCGCCCCAGCGGCCACGCGCATGGCGGTTTCGCGGGCACTGGAGCGCCCACCGCCACGGTAGTCGCGGAAGCCATATTTCAGGGTGTAGGTGTAGTCGGCATGGCCGGGGCGGAAGGTCTGGGCGACGTTGCCATAATCCTTGGATTTCTGGTCGGTGTTACGGATCAGCAGGCCGATCGGCGTGCCGGTGGTTCTGCCCTCGAACACCCCGGAAATGATTTCCACCACATCGTCCTCACGGCGCTGGGTGGCAAAGCTGCTGGTGCCCGGTTTGCGCCGGTCCAGATCATGCTGCAGGTCCGCCTCGCTCAGCGCCAGTCCGGGCGGTACCCCATCCACGATCGCCATCAGGCCGGGGCCATGGGACTCACCGCAGGTGGTGACGCGGAACACCTGTCCAATGCTGTTGCCGGCCATCTCAGTGCTCCTGTGCGCGCGGCTGATGGGCCGCCAAGGCGCGTTCAAATCTGGGCAGGTGACGGCGGCATTCAGCAGCGGTCAGGGCAAACACCCCGGAGCCGCCCTTTTCAAAGCTCAGCCAGTGCAGCGGCACCTCCGGCAGCATCTGCCGCATCGCCCATTCACTGTTGCCCACCTCGATCACCAGCAGACCGCGTTCAGACAGGTAGCGTGGTGCGGCCACCAGAATCTGCCGCACCAGGTCGAGGCCATCCTGTCCGGCGGCCAGGGCCATTTCTGGCTCGCGCAGGAACTCATCGGGCAGGTCAGCCATGTCGGCTGCATCCACATACGGCGGGTTGCTGATGATCAGGTCGTACTGCTGCTGGGCCGGAATCTTGCTGAACAGGTCCGACTCAATCAGCGCCACCTGATGCTCCAGACCATGGTGCTCGACGTTGAGGGCGGCCACCTCCAGCGCATCGCGGGACAGGTCCACCGCATCCACGGCAGCTTCCGGAAAATGTTTGGCCAGCGCAATGGCAATGCAGCCCGAGCCGGTGCACAGGTCGAGCATGCGCTCCGGCACAAACGGCGCATCGCTGTGCGGCAGCCGGTTCACGCCGCCCTGCACATCCGGCTGGCCGCCATCGGTCAGGTACGGGGCAAACCGGTGCGCAATCAGCTCCGCCATCGGCGAGCGCGGAATCAGCACCCGGTGGTCGACATAAAACGGCAGCCCGCAGAAATAGGCCAGATTGAGCAGGTAGGCCAGCGGAATGCGGCCATTGATGCGCTGGGCCAGCAGCTCCAGAATCTGCTGCTTTTCGGAGGTCAGCAGGCGGCTGTCGAGGATTTCCGGGTCCGCCGACCAGTCCAGCGACAGGGTCTGCATCACCAGCGCAGTGCTTTCGGCAAAAAAATCCTCCGTGCCCTGTCCCAGGTGCACTTCGCAGCGGCGCAGGCAGCTCACCCCAAAGCGGATGAAATCACGGATGGTGTGCAACTCGCGCACGGCCTCACTGAGGGTGTCCTGATCGAGGCTGAGCTGGTCCAGGTCGGGGCTGTAGTGGTCCACCACGGGCATTCCTAATCCATTTAACTGGCGGGCATTTTAGCGGTTTTTTCGCGCGGGGATCAGCCTTGTACAGGGCTTTTCTGACTGCAGGGTGTTTTTGCTGGCCAAAAAGCCGGAGTGCCGCCCTGCCGCAGCCGGGCAATTTTCGCTATACTCAGCGCCTTCTTGGGGCCTGTGGCCGTGCGCTGTCGCGCCTGTACACCGCTGTGGCCGGCCTGCGCCCTGCTGGACTTCACTGGAGAGTCGTTGCTGTGTCTGCCGTCCTGTCTGCCAACCAGATCCGCGAACTGTTTTTGCAGTTTTTTGAAAGCAAGGGCCACACCCGCGTGGCGTCCAGTTCGCTGGTGCCGCACAACGACCCGACCCTGCTGTTCACCAACGCCGGCATGAACCAGTTCAAGGACTGCTTCCTCGGCCTCGATGTGCGCGACTACACCCGCGCCGTGTCCAGCCAGAAGTGCGTGCGTGCCGGGGGCAAACACAACGACCTCGACAACGTCGGCTACACCGCCCGCCACCATACGTTTTTTGAGATGCTGGGCAATTTTTCGTTTGGCGATTATTTCAAAAAAGACGCCATCGCCTATGCGTGGGAGTTCCTGACCAGCCCGCAGTGGCTGAACCTGCCGCAGGATCGCCTGTACGTCACCGTCTACCACACCGACGATGAAGCCTTTGGATTCTGGCAAAACGACATCGGTCTGGCCCCGGAGCGCATCATCCGCATCGGGGATAATAAAGGCGCACCGTACGCTTCGGACAATTTCTGGGCGATGGGCGACACCGGCCCGTGCGGTCCGTGTACCGAGATTTTTTATGACCACGGCGCGCACATTCCCGGCGGCCTGCCCGGCACCCCCGAAGAAGACGGCGACCGCTACATCGAAATCTGGAACAACGTGTTCATGCAGTTCAACCGCACCGCCGACGGGGTACTGCATCCGCTGCCCGCGCCGAGCGTGGACACCGGCATGGGCCTGGAGCGCATCAGCGCCGTGCTGCAGCATGTGCACAGCAACTACGACATCGACATTTTCCAGCACCTGATCCGCGCCGCGGCACAACTGGTCGGCACCGACCAGCTCGACCAGCCCTCGCTGCGTGTGCTGGCTGACCATGCCCGCTCCTGTTCGTTTTTGATTGCCGACGGCGTCACCCCCAGCAACGAAGGCCGCGGCTATGTGCTGCGCCGCATCAT
>JBPOIS010000099.1:0-5210 GCA_052034295.1 Pseudomonadota bacterium | reverse complement strand
GGATCGGCATAGCGCGGCTCGTGGGCGCGCAGCACCGCCTGATGGTCAAATTCATTCCAGCCGGCATCGGTGTACAGCGGCAGGGCCGTCCCATAGCCGGCCAGCAACCCGGCGGCGGTCTGCCGGTGACGCTGCATGTCGCCCTGCCACAGCGCATGGGGTACGGTGCCCGCAAAATCCCGCGCCAGACACTGGCCCAGCCAGTGCGCCTGCTGTTCACCCCGGGGCGACAGACAATCGTACTGTGCCGCCCCGAATGAGGCCTGACCGTGCCGGATCAGCAACACCCGCGCCATCAGTGGCGTTCCTGCGCGCTGGCGGACTGCGGGCGGCGGGCTGTTTTTCCGGACAGGCGCTGCCGGGCTTCATGGCGGGCGATCAGGCCCAGACAGCGCAGGTGCAGGCGGTGGATGATCAGCCAGAAGTTTTTGAACTGCGGATTGCGGGTCTGCCGGTGAAAATAGCGGTAGTAGATCTGCTGGGCAATCACCGCCAGCCGGAACACCCCAAACACTTCATAAAACGCCCAGTTGGCCGGGTCCCGGCCCGTGCGGCTCAGGTAGTACTCCACCACCTCGCGGCGGGTCAGCATCCCGGGCAGGTGGGTGGGCTGGCGGCGTACCGCGCGCATCACCACATCATCATCGGCCTGCACCCAATAGGCCAGCAGGCTGCCCAGGTCCATCAGCGGATCGCCCAGCGTGGCCATTTCCCAGTCCAGCACCCCGATCACCTCGGTGGGCTGGTCCGGGTTGAGCACCACATTGTCGAAGCGCCAGTCGTTGTGGATCACACACACCCCGGAATCGGCGGGAATGTGGCGGCGCAGCCAGTGCTGCACCACAGCAAAACTGGGCACGTTCGGGGTTTTGGCTTTCTGGTAGCGCTTGCTCCAGCCCTCGACCTGCCGCTGGCAATAGCCTTCGCCCTTGCCCAGCCCGGACAGTCCGGATTTCTGCACATCGACCTGATGCAGGGCAATCAGCGCATCCAGCATGTGTGTGCACAGCTGGCGGGTCTGCGCCACACTGAGCTGCAGGCCGCGGGGCAGGTTGGCGCGGGGAATGATGCCTTCGAGGCGTTCCATCACATAAAAATCACAGCCCAGCACCGCCGGGTCCTGACACAGGGCCACCAGGGTGGGCACCAGCGGGTAGGCCGGTTTCAGGCTGGCCTGCACGTGGTATTCGCGCGCCATGTCGTGGGCCCCGGCGGATTTGGTCCCGGCCGGGGGGCGGCGCAGGATCAGGTCATGCCGGGGGTATTTCAGCCGGTAGGTCCAGTTGGAGGCCCCGCCGCTGTACTGGGTCACCTCAGGCAGCCCGTCCAGATCCGGCAGTTGCTGCTTCAGCCAGCGGTCCACCGCCGCCACATCCAGCGCTTCGCCCTCGCGCACCGCCCCGGCCACATCCAGCACCGCAGAATCCGCTGCACTCATGATGAGGCTCCCTGTCCAGCCGTGTCCCGGCGGCCCCGATGGCCCTGTTTGGCCAGCTCCACCCGGGTGATCATGCGCTTGTGGACTTCGTCGGGTCCATCGGCCAGCCGCAGGCTGCGTGCCTGGGCAAAAAACGCCGTCAGGGGGGTGTCGCGCGACAGCCCGGCACCGCCATGGATCTGGATGGCCATGTCCACCACCTGCTGCAGCACATTCGGGGCCACCACCTTGATGGCAGAAATCTCGGTCAGTGCCGCCATGGTGCCCATCCGGTCCATTTTCCAGGCGGCGTACAGGGTGAGCAGGCGGGCCTGATCAATCAGGATGCGCGCTTCAGCCACCCGCTCGCGGTTGCCACCCAGTTCCAGCAGCGGTTTGCCAAAGGCGCTGCGCGACAGGCCGCGCTGGATCATCAGCTCCAGGGATTTTTCGGCAGCACCAATGCAGCGCATACAGTGGTGGATGCGCCCCGGTCCCAGCCGCCCCTGGGCAATTTCAAAGCCCATGCCCGGTCCCGAAATCACATTGGACAGCGGCACCCGCACGTTGGTCAGGCTGACCTCACCATGGCCATGCGGCGCGTCATAATCGCCAAACACCGGCAGCATCCGCTCGATTTTGACCCCCGGTGCATCCAGCGGCACCAGCACCATTGAATGCTGGTGCAGGCGGTCCCGGTCCGGGTCCGGGGTGTGGGCCATGAAAATCGCCACTTTGGCATGCGGGTCGCCGATGCCGCTGGACCACCATTTGCGGCCATTGAGCACCATCTCCTGCCCTTCGACCACGGCCGTGGCCTGCATGTTGGTGGCATCGCTGGAGGCCACATCCGGTTCAGTCATCAAAAACACCGAACGGATGTCCCCGGCCAGCAGCGGGGTCAGCCACTGGGCCTGCTGCTCGGGGCTGCCATAGCGCCACAGCACCTCCATGTTGCCGCTGTCGGGGGCGTTGCAGTTGAACACCGTCGGCGCAATCAGGCTGCGGCCGGTCTGCTCGGCCACCAGCGCGTAATCGGTGATCGACAGGCCGGCCCCCAGGGTTTCGTCGGGCAAAAACAGGTTCCACAGCCCCTGCGCCCGTGCCTTTGCCTTCAGGGTGTCCAGCACCGCTGGCACCTGCCAGCGGGTCCAGTCTCCATCGGGGCAGGTACGCCAGACTTCGGCCCAGAACTGCGGCTCGACCGGCTCGATTTCGTCACGGATGAAGGCTTTGACCCGGTTCAGAATGTCCTGACCCCGGGCACTGGGGGAAAAATCCATGCGCCGTTGCTCCTGTGTACTGCCCCCTGAGGGCGCCAAAAAAGTGGACTTGCCCCAGACTAAAGCAGCTTTTACCATGCACCAAGCGAATTTTTTGCATGTCTCACCATGCACCAGATTCATCATAAAACCCGCTGTGGGCAACAACTGACGTGGACCTTAACCTGTACCGGGTGTTTGCGGCCATTTACCGTACCCAGAACCTCACCCGTGCCGCCGAGCAACTGCACCTGTCCCAGTCTGCGGTGAGCCATGCGCTGGCCCGGCTGCGCCAGCAACTGGGTGATCCGCTGTTCGTGCGCGATCAGCAGCGCATGCGCCCCACCCCCCAGGCCCAGCAGCTGTGGCCGCAACTGGAGCAGGGCCTGCAGTTGCTGGAGCAACTGGCCCAGCCGGTGCAGGGCTTTGATCCGGGCCGCGATGCCCATCAGCTGACCGTGGCGCTGCACGATGCCCTGGAAGGGCTGCTGCTGCCCGACTGGTATGCCCGGCTGAAACAGGACGCACCCCAGCTACAGCTGCATTCGGTGCGGCTGGACCGGGACCATCTGTTGCAGGCGCTGCGCACCGGGCGGGTGGATCTGGCCGTGGATGTGGCCCAGCCCGCCCCGCCTGAGTTGCGCCACGCCTGCTGCCTGACCGATGACTGGGTGCTGGTACACAGTGCCGGGGTGCAGTTGCGCTCGGCAGACGACTATTTGCAGCGCCCGCATGTGGTGGTGTCGGCGCGGCGCACGGGCCGCAGCCTGGAGGACCTGCAACTGGCCCGGCAGGGCCTGAACCGCACCGTGGTGCTGCGCTGTCAGGACTATCAGACCGCGCTGGCGATTCTGGCCCGGCCCTGTGCCGAGGCGGCGTCACTGGTGCTGACGGCCCCCCGGCAGATCATCAGCCGCCTGCCGCTGCCCGCCACCCTGTGTCTGTCGCCACTGCCCATTGCCCTGGAGCCGGTGGCGCTGCACGTGTATTGGCACCAGAGCCGCGAGCAGGAGGCGCGACTGCAGTGGGCGCGCGGGCTACTGCCCCGGCTGTCCTGAGCCGTAGCATGGCTGCAGCAGCCGTGCGCGACACTGCCGCGTCCGCTCAGGCGTGCACCCGGGCAGGACCTGCTGGACGGGCGTTGTTTTTCAGCCTCAACACCGCGCCAGGGTTACCAATCCGCTGCCAAGACCCCGCACGCAGGGGGCGCAGGCCCACAGCGGACTGGTTAAGCTGGGCCGGTGTGCTGGATGGATGCCCCAAGGTCTGCTGATGAGTCGTGTTCCCCCCCCTGCCCCCCATGCCCTCTGGAAGGGACCCGCCTGGGCGCTGCCGGCACTGCTGGCCCTGCTCGGCATGCTGGGGCCATTTTCGATTGACACCTATTTGCCCGCCTTTGCGGCGATTGCCCACAGCATCGACGCCACGCCGGTGCAGATGCAGCAGACGCTGTCGGCGTACCTGTTTGGCTTTGCGGTGATGAACCTGTTTCATGGGGCGCTGGCGGACAGTTTTGGCCGCCGGGCGGTGGTGCTGGGCACCATGACGGTGTTTGTACTGGCTTCGGTGGGTTGCGCGCTGTCGCAGAACATTTATCAGCTGATTGGCTTTCGGCTGGTTCAGGGGTTGTCGGCCGGGGGCGGCATGGTGGTGTCGCGGGCGGTGATCCGTGATCTGTTTGCTCCGGCGCAGGCACAGAAGGTGATGAGTCAGGTGACGATTTATTTTGGTCTGGCCCCGGCGATTGCGCCGATGGTGGGTGGTTTTTTGCTTGGCCATGGGGGATGGCATGGGATTTTCTGGTTTTTGGCTGTGCTGGGGTCGCTGATTGCGCTGGCGACCTGGCGGATGCTGCCGGAGACGCTGGAGCCTGAAGCACGCCAGCCCTTCAATGCGGGGCATTTGCTGGCCGGTTATCGTACGCTGGGGCTGTCGCCGCAGTTTTTGCTGCTGTGTCTGGCCAGCGGGATTCCCTTCAACGGCATGTTTTTGTATGTGCTGTCAGCGCCGGAGTTTCTGGGCACACACCTGCATCTGGCCCCGACGGAGTTTTTCTGGTTTTTTGTCTGCACCATCAGTGGCATCATGGGCGGCGCTTACCTGAGTGGCCGTCTGGCCGGGCGCATCCAGCCACGCAACCAGATCAGGATCGGCTTTGCGATCATGCTCAGTGTGGCCCTGCTGAATGTGGCGATGAACCTGCTGTGGCCCGCGCAGTTGCCGTGGGCGCTGCTGCCGATTGCGGTGTTTGCCTTTGGCTGGTCGCTGATGGTGCCGGTGGTGACGCTGCTGGTGCTGGAGCTGCATCCGGAGCGGCGTGGCATGGCGTCGTCGCTGCAGGCGGCGATCGGTTCAGCGGCCAATGGTCTGGTGGCCGGGGTGATTGCCCCGCTGGTGATGCACAGTACGGTGTGGCTGGCGCTGGGGTCGCTGGGACTGATGCTGGTGGGGCTGGTGGCCTGGGTGGTGCTGATCCGGCGCTGGCCACAGACCGGACAGCCGTTTGTGGAGGGGTGAGCACCACGGGTGGG
>JBPOIS010000137.1:0-9715 GCA_052034295.1 Pseudomonadota bacterium | reverse complement strand
AAACCCAAAGGGATTGTCGCCCCACGCAATCGGAAAAAAGCCAATTTCAGCAGTGTGGTTCGGATACACCCGCGCGCCCTGTGCGCTGGCGATGAGCTGCGCGCCCAGACAGATGCCCAGCAGCGGTTTTTGCTGGGCCAGCAGGTCACGGATCAGGGCTTTTTCGGTCACCAGCCACGGATACAGGGCCTCGTCATTCACACTCATCGGCCCACCCATCAGCACCAGCGCTTCAATGTCCTGTGCCGCAGGCAGGCCGTCGCCCCGGCTCAGGTCGTGGACCGTGACCGTGTGGCCCCGCTGGCGGGCCCAGTCGAGGATGCTGCCGGGGGTTTCAAAGCTGACGTGCTGGAGGAGGGTCAGGTGCATGATTTTTTCCCTGCTGTCGGGGGCTGAAGCGGTCATGGATGGGGTGAACGGCGCGTCGATTCCGCCACAGCCGGTGCTGTGGCCGGCCTGACCCCTGACGCCGTGATCAGGCGGTGGGGCGTTTTTCTGGCAAAAATCTGCGCGGGCCACAGCCTAGACGCGGAAATCCTCGCCCAGATAGACCTTGCGCACCAGTTCATTTTGCAGGATCTGTTCGGCCGAACCTTCGGCAATCACCGCGCCCTCACTGACGATGTAGGCGCGCTGGCAGATCGACAGGGTCTCGCGCACGTTGTGGTCGGTGATCAGCACACCAATCCCGCGTGCCTGCAGGGTCTGGATGATGTGCTTGATGTCGGCCACCGAAATCGGGTCCACCCCGGCAAAGGGTTCATCCAGCAGCATGAAGCGCGGTTCTGCAGCCAGCGCCCTGGCAATCTCGGCGCGGCGGCGTTCGCCCCCGGACACGCTCATGCCCAGCGATTGGCGGATGTGGGCGATGTGGAATTCTTCCAGCAGTTCTTCGAGGCGCTGTTTTTGCTGGCTGGGCGACAGGTCCTTGCGGGTCTGCAGCACGGCCATGATGTTGTCAGCGATCGACAGCTTGCGAAAAATCGACGCTTCCTGTGGCAGGTAGCCGATGCCATGGCGGGCGCGCTCGTGCATGGCCAGTGCAGAGAGGTCATGCCGGTCGAGCTGTATGCGGCCCTGATCCATGCGCACCAGCCCGACCACCATGTAAAAGCTGGTGGTCTTGCCGGCACCATTGGGCCCGAGCAGCCCAACCACCTCGCCGCTGTGCACGGTGAGGGACACATCGCGGACCACCTGGCGCTTGTTGTAGCTTTTGGCCAGATGCTCGATCTGCAGCACCGAGCTGCGGGGCGTTTCCGTGCGGCTCATCGCGGGCTCCGCGCGCTTTTGGGGTTCAGTTCGCTGGCGGGCGGGATCACCAGCTTCACCCGGCGGCTGCTGGAGCCGGTGGCTTCGATGTCGCCTTTGGTCATGCTGTAGCGCAGGGTGTCACCGCGAAAGGTGGCACCGTCCTGCTCCAGATAGGCGTTGCCGCTCAGGGTCAGCAGCGCAGCGCGCGCATCATAAAACAGCTGGTTGCCTTCGCCCCGGGCCACGCCCTTGTTGCTGGACAGCTGCTGCTGGAAGCGGGCCGGGCGGCCGGTGGCGGTGGCGTCGCGGATGGCCCGTTTGCTGTCCAGATTCACCACCAGTTGATCGGCTTCGATGCGGATGGTGCCCTGGGTGATGATCACATTGCCGGAATAGCTGGTGACGCCGGTTTTTTCATTGAAAGTGGCCTTGTCGGCTTCCAGGGTCACCGGCTGGCTGGCATCGCTGGGCAGGGCCTGGGCGGTGCCCAGCAACATCAGGGCGGGCAGCAGTGCGGACAGGAGGATGACTCTAGGGTGCAGGGACATAACGGATCCGGGGGGCATGAAGTTGATACTGGCCGCTGCTGAGGTCAGCCTGCAGGCCCTGTGAAAAAAACGTCGCCGTGCCGCTGGTCAGGTGCACGTCGGCTGCGGTTTCGATGACCTTGCGGCGCGGATAGCCGGTCAGGGTTTCGGTCTGTAGCACAGTGCCCCCGCCGGGCTGGCCGGACGGGGCGGGCTGGCTGACCCGGACCCCGCCACTCAGGTCGATGCGCTGGTAGCCCTGATCCGCCTGTGCCTGTGCGGCAGACAGCTCGGCACGCAGCTGGCCATTCTGGTACCAGCGGCTCTGCAGTTGCTGCAGCTCGGTGCGTTCGGGCTGCGGGTAGTGGTACAGGGCCTGCGCGGTGGTTTCGGCTTCCAGCTGCCCGGTGGGCGTGGTCTGCAGCAGGCGGATGTCGCGGGCAGAATAGTCCATGCGCAGGTCGGCCAGCCGCACGCCGGGGGCTTGTGGTCCGGCCAGCTGATAGTGCCACAGGGCCAGCGCCGACAGCGACAGCCCCAGCGCCCAGAGGGCCCGGGTGTCCATCAGCCGTGCCGCAGGGCTGAGCCCTGGGTGCTGGTGTAGGTGCTGAGCACTTCCGCATAGGCCCCACGGGACAGCAGGATCAAATCGCAGATCTCCCGCACCGCGCCGCGCCCGCCCTGGGCCTGCGTGACCAGGTCGGCCCGCTTGCGCACTTCGGCATGGCCATTGGGCACGGTGATGGACAGGCCCACCTGCTGCATGGCCGACAGGTCCGGCCAGTCATCGCCCATGTAGGCACAGTCCAGCGGATCAATGCCAAGGGTCTGGCAGGCTTCCTGCAGGGCCCGGCCCTTGTCCTCGCGGCCCTGCATCAGCAGGTCTACCCCCAGTGACTGCATGCGGGCCGTGACGATGTGGCTTTCCCGGCCGGTGATCACCACCAGCCGCACCCCGGCCCGCTGCACCAGCTTCATGCCGAGGCCATCACGCACGTCAAAGGCCTTGAGCTCATTGCCCTGATTGTCAAAAAACAGCCGGCCATCGGTGAGCACCCCATCGACATCCAGCACCAGCGCCCGCAGCCGCTGCGCCCGTTCCTGTACACTGTAGGACGCCATCAGCGCACTCCTGCATGCAAAAGATCCTGAAGGGTGACGATGCCCACCAGCCGCTGGCTGGCATCCACCAGCAGCAGTTGATTGATGTGGCGCTGGTCCATGAATTCCAGCGCTTCGGTGGCCGAGGAGTTCAGGTTCAGGCACACTGGCTGCCGGTTCATCACCTCATCAATGCACAGGTCCAGTCGCTGGTGTTTGTCCAGGGTCCGGCGCAGATCGCCATCGGTAAGAATCCCCACCACCCGGTGTTCGGCATCCACCACGGCGGTCATGCCCAGCCGCTTGCTGGTCATTTCCATCAGCGATTGCCGCAGGGATGTGCCGGTCTGCACCACCGGCAGGTCAGCGCCAGTGTGCATCACATCGCTGATGCGGGTGAGCAGGCGGCGGCCCAGCGCACCCGCCGGGTGTGACAGGGCAAAATCTTCCGTGGTAAAGCCCCGGCTTTCCAGCAGGGCAATCGCCAGGGCGTCACCCAGCGCCAGCGTGGCGGTGGTGCTGGAGGTGGGGGCCAGTCCCAGCGGACAGGCTTCCTCGGCACGGCCCAGGGTCAGGGACACATCGGCCGCCTGGGGCATGGCGGCGCGGCGGTCACGGCTGATGGTGATCAGCGGAATGCCGTAGCGTTTGACCACCGGCAGCAGGCGCATGATTTCGTCGCTTTCGCCGGAGTTGGAAATGGCCAGCAGCACATCCCCCGCCACCAGCATGCCCAGGTCACCATGGGCGGCTTCACCGGGGTGCATGAAAAACGCCGGGGTCCCGGTTGAGGCCAGCGTGGCAGCAATCTTGCGGCCAATGTGGCCGGATTTGCCCATGCCGGTCACCACGATGCGGCCCTGACAGCCCAGCATCAGCGCGCAGGCCTGGTCAAAGTGCTCGTCCAGCTCGGCCTCCAGCACCTGCAGGGCCTGGCGTTCGGTGTGGAGGGTGCGGCGGGCACTGTCCACGAAGGACAGGGATGCCGGGGGAAGGGCTGGGGTCATGGCAAGGTCATCCTGCACGCAAAAGTCGCCTGATCAATTCGGGCCGTCAGCCAGACGGCCCATCGCCGGGATTATGACAAAGGCCGGGCCGTCGCACCACGTCCACAGGGATGGGTTTTACCAAAGCCCTGTCCAGCTCACGGTCGCGGCGTGGTCCGCACGCATGGCGTCCGCACCGGCTTAGGCGCTATGATGGCACACTTTCACTGACCGGAACCTGCGCAAACATGCCACTGGCCCTGTACAACTCGCAAACTCGCCAAAAATCCCCCTTTGTGCCGCTGCAGGCGGGCAAAATCGGCCTGTATGTGTGTGGCATGACCGTGTATGACTACTGCCACGTCGGCCACGCGCGGGTGATGGTCAGCTTTGATGTGCTGGTGCGCCACCTGCGTGCCACCGGCTGGCAGGTTGAGTATGTGCGCAACATCACCGACATTGATGACAAGATCATCAAGCGTGCGCAGGACAACGGTGAAACCATCCAGGCCCTGACCGATCGTTTCATCGAGGCCATGCACGACGATGCCGACCGGCTCGGCTGCCTGCGCCCCGACCAGTCGCCCCGCGCCACCGAATACATCCCGCAGATGCAGGCCATGATTGGCACGCTGATTGAAAAAGACCATGCCTACGCCGTGGCCGATGGCGATGTCTACTATGCCGTAGCGTCCTTTCCCGGTTACGGCAAGCTGTCGGGACGGCGGCTGGAAGACCTGCAGGCCGGGGCCAGCCAGCGGGTCGAAGCCGACCGCGACAAGCGCAATCCCTTTGACTTCGTGCTGTGGAAAGCCGCCAAGCCCAGCGAGCCACACTGGGCTTCACCGTGGGGCGTGGGCCGGCCGGGCTGGCACATCGAATGCTCGGCCATGTCCACCGGCTGCCTGGGGCACACCTTTGACATTCATGGCGGCGGCGGCGACCTGCTGTTTCCCCACCACGAAAACGAAATCGCCCAGAGCGAGGGTGCCACCGGCCACCCCTACGTGAACACTTGGATGCACGTGGGCTTCGTCAATGTGGACGGTGAAAAAATGTCCAAGTCGCTGGGCAATTTTTTCACCATCCGCGACGTGATGCAGCAGTTTGATCCCGAAGTGATCCGCTACTTCATTGTCTCCAGCCACTACCGCAGCCCGCTGAATTTTTCCGATCAGGCGCTGCGTGAATCGCGTCAGGCCCTGTCGCGTTTTTACCACACCCTGAAGGCAGTGCCAGAGGGTCAGGCCGCCGGGGCGGTCCCGGCCAGCGTGCAGGCGTTCCGGCAACGCTTCATGGCGGCGCTGGACGATGACCTGAACACCCCCGAAGCACTGGCGGTGCTGTTTGCGCTGGCCCGTGAGGTGAATCGCGCGCTGAAGGATGACCAGCCGGCAGAAGCGCAGGCGCTGGCGCATGCCCTGCGTGAGCTGGGGGCGGTGCTGGGGCTGTTGCAGCAGGATGCCGCGGCCTTCTTGCAGGGTGGTCAGGGCGATGCGGTACAGGCAGGGCTGGACGAGGCGCAGATTCTGGCCTTGATCGAGGCCCGCCAGCAGGCCAAGGCCGGGCGGGATTTTGCCCGTGCCGATCAGATTCGTCAGGACCTGCTCGCGCAGGGGGTGATTCTGGAGGACAGCCGCGCGGGGACGACGTGGCGGCGGGCCTGAGGGCATGGGGCAGGCCGTAGGGCTGGCCAGGAAGAACAGGGGATTTTAAGTCCCTCGTGTTTAAGATTTGAGGTTAAGCGAAGTCGAAGCCTGCCCTTCGGCTGCGCTCAGAGTGCAGGGGCCGTAGGCTGAGCGAAGTCGAAGCCTGTTGGTGCTCAGGATGCCTTGCTGGGCCTTCGGCGACCCCCTTTTGTTACGGCAAAAGGGGGCAAAACCATCAGTCCCTGCAAAACTCGCGGGCGGTCGGGCTTCGTTTGACTTGCGGGTTGGCGCGGAGATTGGGCTTTTTTCAGCGGCTGATCGGGCTCGGACCATTGCGGGGACTTTCCCTGTCGTGGATGGCGTTAAGGGTCAGGGGCGGCCAAGAGCAAAGCTGGATATTTGGTAGGCTGAGCGGCGAAGGCGGTCAAAGCACGGCAGCCGTTGCTGAAATAGCCTAAGCAAATTTTCTTCTGACCTGCGGTCGGGTGTTTTTTCATCAATTGTGCAGGCTGTGCAGTCGCCGCAATTGACAGGCTGCAAAAAACCGCTAGAATGCGCGACACACCGCCATGACGTGTGTGCGTGGTGTGCGATGCGGGAATAGCTCAGTTGGTAGAGCACGACCTTGCCAAGGTCGGGGTCGCGAGTTCGAGTCTCGTTTCCCGCTCCAGATTCAAAAAAACCGTCCTGAACAGGGCGGTTTTTTTATGGGTGTGGTTTGGGGCTGTGCAGGTCAGACATGTAAGGCTTTGTTGTATTTGAACCAAAGAAAAAGCCAGAGTTACCTTCCTGCCATCGGGCTACAATTGCCAGCTGCGACAGGAAGCCCCCACCCCCAGACCATGCAGCCTTATTTTTTCAGGCCCTGTTTGTACATGAAGTTTTCCAGTGAGGTCTCCGCCAGATTGAACCAGCCATGCTCCAGCCGCCGGAACGGCTGCCAGGAGGCGTACAGTTTGGCAAAGGCCGGGTTGCTGGCGGCCTGTTCGGCATAAAAAGCCTCCGCCGTCTGGTGGGCGGCTTTCAGCACATCATCGGGATAGCCCATCAGCTGCACTTTGTGCTGGTTGATCAGCCGCACCAGCGCCTGCGGATTCTGGGCGTCGTAGCGCGCCAGCATCAGCGTGGCCGCCTCAAAACTGGCCACTTCCAGCGCGGCCTGATAAGCCTTGGGCAGTTTCAAAAATGCCTCGGCATTCAGGTAAAAGCTCAGTTGCGGCCCGGCTTCCCACCAGCCCGGAAAATAGTAATAGCGGGCCACCTTGTAGAAGCCCATTTTTTCATCGTCATACGGCCCCACCCACTCGGCCGCATCAATCGCGCCGCGCTCCAGCGCCGGATAAATGTCCGCACCGCCGATGGTCTGCGGCAGTGCGCCCAGCCGGGACATGATTTCGACGCCGATGCCAGGGATGCGCATCTTGATGCCCTTGAGCTCGGCCAGTGAGCGTACCGGACGGCGGAACCAGCCGCCCATCTGCGTGCCGGTGTTGCCACCCATCAGGCTGATTACCCCATAGGGACGCAGCAGTTCCTGAATCAGCTGCCGCCCGCCACCGACACTGTACCAGGCGATTTGCTGGCGTGCGGTCAGGCCGAAGGGCAGCGAGGTCTCAAAAGCAAAGGCCTTGTTTTTGCCCACGTAGTAATAACCGGCACTGTGGCCGATTTCGACCGTGCCCTGCTGCACGGCGTCAAACACCTGCAGGGCGGGCACCAGATCGTTTGCGGCAAACACACGGATCTGGAAACGCTGGTCGGTGAGCTGGGCCACCCGTCGGGCCAGCGTTTCTGCGGCCCCATAGATGGTGTCCAGACTCTTGGGAAAACTCGAGGCCAGTCGCCACTGTACGGTGTTGCTGGTGCTGAGCATCGGTGCGGCCAGCGCCGACCCACTGCCCAGTGCCAGCCCGCCCAGACCGGCCTGGGTGATCCATTGACGTCGGCTGAGACTCATGGCTGTGCTCCTGAAGAAGGTGAAGGGGACTGGGCCTGCTCAGCCGCAATCTGCAAAAACAAACGGATGGCATCCCCACTGGAGGTGCCCGATTGCAGCGCTAGCTGTGCGCTGGGGGTGGGGGTGTTGTCCAGCGTGTCGGAGGCTTTCAGCACCAGTTCCGGCCACAGCATCAGTGCCGCCACCATCAACAATTGCAGCAGGATGAACGGCACCACCCCCCGGTACAGCGACTGGGTGGACAGGCTGGGCGGGGCCACGGATTTCAGATAAAACAGCGAAAACCCAAACGGCGGGGTGAGAAATGATGTCTGCAGGTTCATCGCCACCATCACCCCGAACCACACCGGACTGATGCCAAAGTGATGCAGGATCGGCACCAGCAGCGGGATGACGATGAACACGATTTCAAAAAAATCCAGAAAACAGCCGAGGATGAACAGCAGCGCATTCACCACCAGCAAAAACCCCCACACCCCGCCGGGCAACTGGGTAAACAGGTGCTCCACCCACAAATCACCGCCCAGCGCACGAAACACCAGACTGAACAGGCTGGAGCCAATCAGGATGAACAGCACAAAGCAGGTCAGCCGTGCAGTCTGCTGCAGCGCGTCCCAGAGCAGCGCACGGCTCAGCACCCGGCGCAGCCCGGCCAGAATCAGCGCGCCCACGGCCCCCAGTGCGCCCGCCTCGGTCGGCGTGGCCAGCCCGATGAAAATCGTCCCCAGCACCAGAAAAATCAGCACCAGCGGCGGAACCAGACTGAGCAGCAGCGGCCCCCACTGGATCGGCGGCGGCGATTCCAGCCGGGGCAGCAGTTGTGGCCGCAGCAGGCCCACACCCACAAAAAACACCACAAACAGCCCGATCAGCAAGGCACTGGGCAGCATCGCGCCCACATACATGTCACCCACCGGCACACCCAGCGTGTCCGCCAGTACGATCAGCACCAGGGATGGTGGAATGATCTGCGCCAGCGTGCCTGAAGCCATGATCACCCCGGACGACAGGGCGGGGGAATAGTGTTGCCGCAGCATCACCGGCAGCGAAATCAGCCCCATCGCCATCACACTGGCAGCCACGACGCCCGTGGTGGCCGCCAGCAGTGCCCCGACCAGAATCACCGCCAGCGCCAGCCCGCCACGCACCCGCGCAAACAGCCGGCCCATGGCTTCGAGCAGTGCCTCGGCCATGCCGCTTTTTTCGAGGATCAGCCCCATCAGGGTAAAAAACGGAATCGCCAGCAGCGTGTCGTTGCGCATGATGCCAAACAGCCGATCCGGCACCGCCTGCGCCAGTGCGGGGGGCAGCACCCCCAGCCACAGGCCGAGCGCCCCGAAGATCAGCCCGACTGCACCCAGCACAAACGCCACGGGATAGCCGGTGAGCAGCAGCACAAACAGGGTGAAGAACATCACCGGTGCCAAAAATCCCAGCTCCATCATGGCGCTCCCGAAGGGTGGACGTCAGCCGCGACGGCCTCAGCGCCCAGCGCCACGCGCAGCTTGCGCCACAGGTCCAGCAGGGTTTGCAGCAGCAGCAAGGCAAAACCGGTCGGCACCAGCGCCCACACCGGCCAGCGGATCAGGCCACCGGCATCGGCGGAGCGCTCACCGCTTTGCCACACCTGCCAGGCCTGCTCGCCGCCCAGCCAGAGCAGCAACATGCACAGCGGCAGCAGCACCAGCACATGCCCCACCACATCCACCCACGCACGGGTGCGCACCGACCAGCGTTTGGCCAGCACATCCACCCGCACATGGCCATCGGTCTGCAGTGTCCAGGCGGCGGCCCACAAAAAAATCAGCGCAAACAGGTACCATTGCAATTCCAGCAGGGCGTTGGAGCCCCAGCCCCATTTGCGGCCCAGCGCGGTCAGGGTGGCCAGCAGCACGGTCAGGCCCACGGCCACGGCGCTGCAATGGCCAGCCCAGCGGCTCAGGCGGTCAATCCATGATCGGTTCATGCGGTTGTTTTCATTCGGGGATTCTGCGCGCGTACCTTAGCACGACTGGACAAGCGGGCCAAACGCTGCTGCGCTGAGGGGCGGCACCCGTAGACAGGTGCGGGGCCGATAGGCAACACTACGACGCTGCATGAATCGATGGGGGAGCGGTGAGATTCAACTTGAGGATGGGCTATGCTAATCTAAATACATTCTCATCAAATTCATTTTGTGCTATGCCCCTGGCTGGTGCGTAAAGGGAGGATGTAAAGATGGGTTTTGAACTTGAATGGTTG
>JBPOIS010000084.1:0-8577 GCA_052034295.1 Pseudomonadota bacterium | reverse complement strand
TGCTGCGGGTCCAGGGTCGGAAAAATCTTGCCTGCAAACGCCAGTCCACGCGGCTGGTCGCGGCGGGTTTCACTCAGGGACACCGAGGCGCGCCCCAGAAACAGCCCTCTGGCCCCCTGACGCAGATAGCCGGTGTAGGGTGTGGGTTCGGTGATCTGCCACTGCCCGGCCAGACAGATGCCGTTGGCGTGCACCAGCTTGGCCAGCCGGGGCATCAGGTCCACATGGTCCTGTAGCGTGCGTTTGGCGTCCTGGCGCAGCCTACCCACTCCTGCTGCAGCAATCGAGCTGGCCGTGACCGGGTAGTGCGGCAATTGCCCTGCGGCATACACTGCTTGCTCCTGCTGAATGTCGGGGGCGGCTGCGCGATCGACCTGAGGCCGGGCAAACACCTGGTCATGCACCTGTTGATAGGTGCTGGCCGGTGTGGCATGGGCCAGCAGGGGGCTACACAGGGTGACGCACACCCCGGCAGCCTGAACCACAGAATCGGCAAAAACACGCATGGTTTGCGCTCCAGCGGTAAAGCGTCCAGTGTGCCGAAGCGGAGGACGGCGGTGCAGTGTGCACTGTGCAGCATTTGCCGGGAATTTTGTAGTAAAAACACCCGTGCCCAAGGCGTTGTCCGCGTTCAGGACCAGTCGCGCGGATCGCCCAGCGGGCCGCGGGGGTCCTGCCCGGAAAACACCCGGATCCGACCCAGCCGCAGCGCCAGCCGGTCCAGCACACCGGGCATGCGGCCCACGTAGGTACCACCACACTGGCATTGCTCTGGGGGCAAACGGTACAGCACATCACTGCGGGCATGAAAGCCGACCCGGTGACCACAGCGGTCGCATTGATACACCTGTAGCGGGAGGGGCATGACCATGGGGGCACCTGTTTTTTGCCGAGGACTTGGACAGCATAGCGCTGGGGCTGGACAGGTGGTGTCGTGCAGTCTCATTCAGCCGCTTTCGACTTTTCGGCCACAGAAGCCGAAGCGGGCTTTGGCGCATATAGGTCAAACTTGACGATCACGGCGCCCGCCTTGGTGCGGATTCTGAACCAGTTGCGAATTTTTTCCTGCTGTGCAGGGGCAATGCGCCTCACAGAAGACACCCCCAACTGGACTACTTTCTGTCCCTTCTCACCGGCTTCATTCACAGAAACACCTTCACCAATAATCACCTCCCTGATTTCTGGATACTGGGCACGCAGCTCCTGACTGATGTCCCCTGCCACCCGGAACAGGGCATTGCGCGTCGCCGCATCCTGCCTGAGCCGCTCGATTTCCTGATCCCGCTGGGCAAGCAGGGTCTGGCTGTCCCGGTACAGATCCCCCAGCAGTGATGAGCGCAGGGCGGTCATGTCCACCTCATTGTTGGCCGATTGATGGACGATGATTTTGGCCTCCTTCAGGGCGGTGGTTGCCAGATGCGCTTCAATGGTTTTGAGAGTACGCTGATCCAGCGGCTTGCCAATCAGGGAAACCTCAATCAGCCGGGTTTTTGGATGGATTTTCAGATCGGCGACATGGGTCTGCGCAATTGCAAATTCCTGTTCCACAAAACTCCGTGCACGTGAATTGAACAATTCTTCGTTCACCAGTTTGAAGGCCAGATAGCCACTGGGCAAGGCCGTGGACAAGGCCAGCCCATACAGGCCCAGTTTGATTCGCCTGGCGGTTTTTGCATCAGCAAAGGTGTGTGCCCTGAGGTGGACGGTACGAATGCCAATCACCGTGGCAATGGCAATAAATACACAATTGATGGTGTATAGATACAGTGCACCGCCGACAAAATCCCAGCGCCCTGTCGCCAGCCCAAAACCGGCCGTGCATACGGGTGGCATCAGTGCAGTCGCAATGGCCACACCGGGAATGACATTGGATTTTTCACGGCGGGTGGCACCCACCACACCGGCCAATCCACCAAAGAACGCAATGATCACATCCCACACCGTGGGCATGGTTCGGGCCAGCAGCTCCGAACGCACCTCCTGCAAGGGCGACAGGCTGAAGTACAGCGTTGACACCAGCAGGCTGATCACAGTGGCAATCAACAGATTGAGCAGCGCCCGCTTGACCAGATCAAAGTCATAAATGGCGATCCCCAGCCCAGCCCCCATGATCGGCCCCATCAGCGGTGAAATCAGCATGGCCCCGATGATCACCGCCGTGGAATTGACATTCAGTCCCACAGAAGCCACCACAATGGCAAACATCAGGATCCACGGCGTGGCCCCGGCCATCTCCACCCCATCACGGATTTGCCGCTCGATCTGCTCGTCATCGGCCTTGTCCTGCAACAGGCTGAAGCGCTGCAAAAACGATTGGCGCATGGATCGGATACCGGCCTGTTCAGGCTTGTTCATGCAGCCCACCACACGGGTTGAATCCTAACATCACCTCACCTCCACCCTGCACTGAATCACCGGGCCGATTGTCCGACCCTGGCCCGGCATCAAAAAATCACCACACTGTACATCAAGGCCAGAATCACATCACGCTCGGCTTCTATAGGCAGGGACAGGGCAACCGAAATACCGCCACGCAGCCCACACCCTTTGCTGCGAACCGACTCAGCGCGGCCCACAGGCCATTGTGGTATCAGCGCACACAGCCCAGAGCCGTCCCTCCCCGCACAGCCCCAGTCAACCTTCGGCTAATGGGCCGGGCCGACATCACGGTTGGCCGGGGGGCGTTTCAGCGTCCACACCAGCAGCGACACCATCACCATCAGCAGCGCCAGTCCTTTGAGCAGGTCATTGAAGCTGAGCACCAGCGCATCCAGTTTGGCATCACGGTACAGGTTGGACAGCGCCACGCCATAGGCGCGGTCGCCGTAGGTGGCGGCCAGCTGGCGGGTCTGTTCATTCAGGTAATCCACCACCTCCAGCCGGTCCGGCACGATCTGGCTGGCCAGCTGGGTGTAGTGCAGCGCCTGCTGCTGGTCGAGGATGGTGTTGATGATGGCCAGACCAATCGCCCCGCCGATGTTGCGGGTCAGGTTATACACCCCACTGGCACTCTTGATCCGCGCCAGCGGCAGCGTGGCCATGGCCAGCTGGCTCATCACCACCAGACACATCATCAGCCCCATGCCGCGCATGACCTGCGGCCAGAACAGCTCGTCATAGCCGGTGCTGCGGGTCAGGGTACTGTCCGCAAAAATCCCCCATGCGGCCAGCAGCATGCCGATAAAAATGGTCTTGCGTGCATCAAAGCGCGGCAGCACCGCCCCCACCACCGGGGCAAACAGGAACATGGCCATGCCCTGCACCATCATGACTTCACCGATCTGGCTGCTGTTCATGCCGCGCACCTGCCCCAGGAACACTGGCAGGATGTACACCATCCCATACAGCACCATGCCGACGACAAAGGTCATGACCGACGACGTGGCGAAGTTGCGGTCGGCGAACACCCGCAAATCCACCAGCGGATCATCCGAGCTTAAGCTGCGGTAAAAAAACACCACCGCCCCCAGCACACACCCCAGCGCCCCCAGCACAATGGCGTGATCGGCAAACCAGTCGTTGCGCGGTCCCTCATCGAGGATGAACTCCAGACAGCCCAGAAACAGCGCCATCCCCAGCAGGCCCCACCAGTCAATGCGGTCAAACAGGCCCGGCTCGGCACGATCAATGTCCGGACCAGCGTACACCTGCGCGGCGATGAGCAGGCCGGGGGCCAGATTGATGAAAAACATCCAGTGCCAGGACAGGTTGTTGGTCAGCCAGCCGCCAAGCGTCGGACCAATCGCCGGACCCAGCGTCGACACCATGCCGACCAGCACCATCGGAATCGCCTGCTTGTTGCCGGGAAACAGCACAAACAACGCCGCCATGGTGGTGGGGATCATGCCCCCGCCCAAAAAGCCCTGAATCGCCCGGAACACCAGCATCGACTCGATGTTCCACGCCAGCCCGCACAGCAGCGAGCTGAGCGCAAACCCCACCGCACACAGCGAAAAATACACCCGCGTCGACAGCAGCCGCGACATGAACCCCGACAGCGGGATGGCAATCACCTCCGCGATCAGGTAGGCGGTCTGCACCCAGGTCACCTCGGACTGGGTGGCACCCAGACCGGCCTGGATTTCATTGATGGAACTGGCCACGATCTGGATGTCCAGAATCGCCATGAAATTGCCAAACACCATTGCCCCAAAAAACGCCCACGCCACCGCCGGGCTGATGTGCAGGGAATCCGCGTGCTGGGCTGGTGCTGCTGCAGTCGCCATGGTGCATCCTGTGCCCTGTCAGAGGGCCAAAAATCAAAACACACAGCCGCACAGGCGGTTTTGCTGGCCTGCACGGCTGCCCCTGCCTGGTTCAGGCCCCGCTGCGCAGGTCCACCCGGACGGTGGCCGACAGCCCTGGCCGCAGGCTCTGGCGGTTTTTCAGGTCATCAATGCTGATGCGCACCGGCAGGCGCTGCACCACCTTGTTGAAGTTGCCGGTGGCATTGTCGGGCGGCAGCAGGGAAAACTCTGCCCCCGAGGCGGGAGAAAAGCTGCTGATGCGGCCATGGAAAACCTGATCCGGGTAGGCGTCGAGGTGGATTTCCACCTGCTGGCCCACGCGCATTTTGGCAATCTGGGTTTCCTTGAAATTGGCCTCGATGTAGGCAGTGTCCATCGGCACAATCGCCAGCAGGCGGGTCTGGGGGGTGACCCGGCTGCCCAGACGCACCCCTAGGCTGCCCACGGTGCCGGAGACCGGCGCCACCACCGCAGAAGATCCAGCATCCACCTGGATCAGGTCCACATTGGCACGGGCGCTGTCCAGATCGGCCTGCAGCTGGCCCCGGGCCGCCACCTGGGCCTGATACTGGGCCTGCGCGGCGGCGATGCCGGACTGGGCCCGGTTCACCTGCGCCTGCGCGGTCAGGTACTGGGCCTGCACGGCCTCGACGCGCTGCCGGGTGGTGACACCGTCCCGGAGCAGGCTCTGGTAGCGGGCCAGCTCCTTGGCCAGCCGGTCGGCTTCGGCACGGGCGGCGGCCAGACTGGCCTGCGCTTCGGCAATGGCGGCCTGTGTGGCCAGTTCGGTCTGGTTCTGGACCCCCAGCGCAGCCTGCTTGATCTGCACCACGGCTTCGGCCTGACGGCTGCGCGCCTGCAGGTCGCGGTCATCCAGCTGCATCAGCACCTGTCCGGCTTTGATGGTCTGGTTGGCCTGCACATCCAGCCGGGTGACCTCGCCACTGACCCGGGGCATCACCCAGGTGACTTCGGCCTTGACGTAGGCATTGTCCGTGGATTCAAAAAACCGGTACACCGTCCAGTAGTACGCCGCACCGGCCACCAGGGCCACCAGCATGGCCAGCAGCACCAGTCTGGGCAGCAGCTTGCGGGAGGATGGGGCCGCAGGTTCGGTGGAGGCAGCAGGCGTCACGCTGGCTTCAGGCAGGGGGGCGTTGGCATCACTCATCAGGATGTCCTTGAAAAAACGGCTACACAGGTCTAGTGTTTTACTGTACTGTACAGTACACTTTTGCCACAAGTCCCCTGTTCAATTATTTTTGCAGCAGGTGCGGACTGTGCTGGCTGGCCTGCCCCGCAACCGCCAGACCGGCCGAAACGCCAGGCACTTTCGATTGACCCTGCTGACACACGGACTGGACCGACCTGCATGACTGAACCCGGCTGCCCTTCTGCTCCTGCGACCACCCAGCCCTGTACGGCACGCGGCGAAAAACGCCGTCAGGCCCTGCTGGCGGCAGCGGGTCAGCTGTTCATGGAGCAGGGTTTCGATGGCGTGAGTCTGGATGATCTGGTGGCGCGGGTCGGCGGCTCCAAGGCGTCGATCTACCGGTTTTTTGGCAACAAACAGGGCCTGCTGATCGCGCTGATTGAGTACCGCTGCGAGCATTATTTTGACCTGTTGCAGGTGCCCACCACGCTGGGCGAGCAGCACATCGAAACCGTGCTGCAGGTGCTGGTGGAGCGGCTGTATGAGATTTTTGCCCAGCCGGACCATGTGGCCCTGACCCGGCTGATCATGCAGGAGAGCCAGCGCGACCCCGAACTGGCTGAGCGGGTCTATCAGGCCGGTTTTGGCCGGGGGATCCGCATGACTGCGCGCCTGCTGGCCGATGCCCATGCCCAGGGACAGATCATCTGTCCACGCCCGCTGGAGTCGGCGATCTTTTTTTCCGGCATCCTCAAGCACCCGCAGTGGCGCCAGCTGCATGGGCTGCCCCAGCTCGAAGAAGGCCTGCAACGGCACTCGTTTTTAACCCACCAAGTGCAGCTGTTTTTGGCTGCGCACCGGAATCCGTCATGAAACGTCTGTTCCCCCTTGCCCTGTGTGCCTGCACTGCACTAGCCCACGCCCAGACCCTCGAAGAAACCATCCAGCTGGCGCTGGCGTATCAGGCGCAATCGCGGCTGTCCGCCCTGAACATCCAGCAACAGCAGGCCGGGCTGAGCGAGGCCCAGCGTCAAACCGGGTGGCGCGCCAGCCTACAGGGCGAGCTGGGGGCAGGCCGGGTGGAAACCGCCAGGGGCGCGCTGTTCCCGGAGGCCGGTCGCCGTTACCTGCAGACCAGCGGTTTTCAGGTGACCAAGCCGATCTACACCGCTGGGCGCGAGCAATACGGCATTGAAGCCGCCGAGGCTGCAGTGTCGGCGGCTGAATCGCAGTCCAGCGCCATGCGCCAGCAGATTCGCCTGAGTGCCCTCAACGTGCACAGTGCGCTGATCCGTGACCGCGCCCTGCTGCGGCTGGAACAGGACACCCAGCAGGCGCTGGACCGCGCCGTGTTCGACGCCACCCGGCGCCTGAAGGCCGGTGAAGTGACCCGCACCGACCTGGCCCAGGCCCAGGCCCGGCAGGCGCTGGGGCTGGCGGCCCAGAACCGTGCCCAGGCCAATCTGGCCATCAGCGAATCCCAATACCGCGCCCTCACCGGCGTGGACCCGGTCAATCCCCCGGATCGACTGCCCCGCCCCGGCATCCCGGCGGACGTGACCGCCGCGATGGCGCTTCTGGAAAAATCCCCTGAACTGGAAGCCGCCCGCTCGGCACTGGTGGCCGCTGAGCGCCGCTACGCCGGCAGCCTGCGCGAGCTGATGCCGTCGGTGCTGTTCAATGGTCATGGCCTGAGCCAGAAGGACAGTGACTTTTCCCGTGACCGCATCACCAGCTACGGGGTGAGCCTGCAGGCGTCGTGGCCGCTGCTCGATGGGGGACTGGCCAACAGCCACCAGCAACAGGCCCGCGTGGCCGTGGAGCAGGCCCGCGAACAGGTGCGTGCCGTCCGCGAAACCCAGCAGCAGCGCCTGCGTGAGGACTATGCCCGCCTGCAGGCCAGTCAGGCCCAGGCCCCGGCACTGCAGCAGGCCGAACAGGCGGCACAGCTGGCGCTGGACACCATCCGCAAGGAACTGGAGCTGGGGACCCGCACCACGTTTGATTTGTTGACCGCCCAGCGTGACCTGCTGGAAACCCGCACCCAGATCGTGCTGAACCAGCAGGAACAGACGGTGCTGCATTATCAGATCCTGGCCGACATGGGCCAGCTGGAGCAGGTCGGCCCCTGACGGACCGGTCTGCCGCACGGCGCTGCCAAAAAGCCAGCAAACCACCGGCCGCCCATCGGCATGGCCAAAAATTCCTGTATACTGGTTCGCTTTTCAAGGGGGCTGCGGGATGGTCCCGCGCCCGGTGAAGCTGGATTTTTTGGGGGTAGACGATGGCGGTACGGCACTTTCTGACCTTGCTGGATGTGAGTCCAACCGAGCTGGAAGGCCTGTTGCAGCGTGCCATCACCCTCAAGGCCCTGCAGAAATCCGGTGAGCGCTATCAGCCGCTGCCGGGCCGGGTCATGGCGATGATCTTTGAAAAATCCAGCACCCGCACACGCATCTCCTTTGAGACTGGCATGATCCAGTTTGGTGGTGGGGCGATCTTTTTGTCACCGCGCGACACCCAGTTGGGCCGTGGCGAGCCGATTGAGGACTCGGCGCGGGTGATTTCGCGGATCTGTGACATCGTGATGATCCGCACCTTTGCCCACAGCACGGTGGAGCGCTTTGCCGAATACTCGCAGGTGCCGGTGATCAATGGCCTGACCGACCTGCACCACCCCTGCCAGTTGCTGGCGGACCTGCAGACCTTTGTGGAACAGCGCGGCAGCATCCGCGGCAAGACCGTAGCCTGGGTGGGAGACGGCAACAACATGTGCCACAGCTATATCCACGCCGCCCACCAGCTCGGCTTTCACCTGAACATTGCCTCGCCGTATGGCTTCGAGCCAGACCCTGCGCTGCTGGAGCAATACGCCCACTGCACCACCCAGTTCAAGACCAGCGAAGAAGCAGTCGAGGGCGCGTCACTGGTGACCACCGATGTGTGGGCCAGCATGGGCCAGGAAAACGAGCAAAACACCCGCAAGCGCCGCTTTGCCCCCTATCAGATCACGCCGCGCCTGCTGGATGCTGCGGCTGAGGACGTGCTGTTCATGCATTGCCTGCCCGCACACCGGGGGGAGGAAATCTCCGATGACCTGCTGGACGACCCGCGTTCGGTGGTCTGGGATGAGGCCGAAAACCGCCTGCACGCCCAAAAAGCGCTGATTGAGTTTTT